>JAKURX010000037.1 GCA_022451505.1 Acidimicrobiales bacterium
GTGGTTGGGGTGGGTGGCCTGGCGGGTGGAGGATCGGGAGGATGTCGAGGGGGCCATCGCCAAGGCATAGGAGGTGGACGAGCGTCGAGTGGTCATCGAGTTCCGGGTGGCGGCGGAGGAGAAGGTCTACCCCATGGTCCCGTCTGGGGCCTCCAACTCCGAGCTGGTCGTGCCGCCGTTCCAGCAGGACCAGCCCCGATGAACGTCCCGGCGCCCGAGTACCGGTACCACACGCTGGTCGTGAAGGTGGAGAACAGATCCGGCGTGCTGGCCCGGGTGGCCTCCCTGTTTGCCCGACGGGCTTTCAACATCGAGTCGCTGGCCGTGGCGCCCACCGATGACGAGCGGTTCAGCCGGATCACCGTGGTGGTCGACCTGGAGTCAGCCCCGCTGGACCAGGTCGTCAAGCAGTTGGACAAGTTGGTGAACGTGGTCGAGATTCGCGAGCTGCACCCCGGGCACGCCGTGGAGCGGGAGCTCATGCTGGTCACGGTGACCGCCGAGCCGGACCGCCGGGACGAGATCGTGGAGCACCTGGACCGGGCTGGGGGCAAGGTGCTGAGCGTGGGAACCGATCACATGATGCTGTCTCTGGTCGGCCCGCCCGGTCGGGTGGACGACTTCGAGGATCTGATGCGCCCGTTCGGGATCGTGGAACTGCAGCGGACCGGCCGGGTGGCCCTGGCGTCACTAGACGACGTCGCCGACTGATCACCGGCCCGCCGGTCCGCCTTACCGGACCATGGGCCATCGAGAACCAACCAGAAACAACCCAGAGAACAGCCAGGAGAACCCCGTGGCAAACGTTTACTACGAGACCGACGTTGACCATTCGGCGATCGCCGATCGGAAGGTAGCCATTCTGGGTTACGGCTCCCAGGGCCACGCGCACGCCCTTAACCTGAAGGAGTCGGGAATCGACGTGTGTGTCGGCCTGCGCGACGGCTCCTCGTCGGCGGCCAAGGCTGCCGAGGCCGGCCTGGAGGTACGGTCCCTCTCCGATGCCTCGGCCTGGGCCGATGTGATCATGATCCTGTTGCCCGACACCGATCAGGCTGCTGTCTACGAGGAGCACATCGCGCCGAACTTGTCAGCTGGCGACGCCCTGGCTTTCGCCCACGGCTTCAACATCCGGTTCGACCTGATCGATCCGCCGGCCGACGTGGACGTGATCATGATTGCTCCCAAGGGCCCCGGGCACCTAGTGCGTCGGACCTACGAGGAGGGTGGTGGCGTGCCCTGCTTGATCGCTGTGGAGCAGGATCCGACCGGGGGCGCCAAGGCCCTGGCCCTGGCCTACGCCGACGGCCTGGGCGGTGCCCGGGCCGGGGTGATCGAGACCACGTTCACCGAGGAGTGCGAAACCGACCTATTCGGCGAGCAGGTGGTGCTGTGCGGCGGCATGACCGAGCTGGTCCGGAGCGCTTTCGACACCCTGGTGGACGCCGGGTACCAGCCGGAGATCTGCTATTTCGAATGCCTCCACGAGTTGAAGCTCATTGTGGACCTGATGTACGAGCAGGGCATCGGCGGCATGCGCTACTCGGTGTCAGACACCGCAGAGTACGGCGACCTGTCCCGTGGGCCCCGGGTGGTAGACGACAAGGTACGGGCCACCATGAAGGAGATCCTGGGGGAGATCCAGAGTGGCAGGTTCGCTGAGGAGTGGGTGGCCGAGGCCCACGGTGGCCGCGAGAACTTCTACCGGCTCGAGGAGGAGGGCAAGGCCCACCGCATCGAGCAGGTTGGCGCCGAGCTGCGGGCCATGATGCCGTGGATCAGCGCCGGCAAGGTCTCGGTCCAGGAGGCCTCCGGCGGCCAGGGTTAATTCCGGGATCCGGTCCGTCGGGGCGGGCCGGTGAACGGTCAACTCAGCCGCTGGACCACCATGGCCATGCCCTGGCCCCCGCCCACACACATGGACTCCACGCCGAACTCCTTGTCGGCGTCCTCCAGGCCATTGAGAAGGGTGGTCATGATGCGGGCGCCGGTCATGCCGAACGGGTGGCCGAGGGCGATGGCCCCGCCGTTCACATTCAGCTTGTCGAGGTCGATCCCGACCTCGTTGGCCGACGGCAGAACCTGAGCGGCGAAAGCTTCGTTGATCTCGAACAGGTCGATGTCGTCTGGGGTCATACCGGCCCGGCTGAGGGCCTGGCGGATGGCCTGGATGGGCCCGAGGCCCATGATCTCAGGGTTCAGGGCCGATACGCCGGACGAGATGATGCGGGCCAGGGGCCTGATCCCCAACTCCTCGGCCCGGGATTCGCTCATCACCACCACGGCAGCTGCGCCGTCATTGAGCGGGCAGGCGTTGCCGGCTGTCACCGTGCCGTCGGGCCGGAACACCGGGTTCAGCTGGGACACCTTCTCGTAGGTGGTGCCGGCCCGGATGCCGTCGTCGGTGGCAGCCACCGAGCCATCGGGAAGGGTGTATGGCGAGATCTCCCGCTCGAAGAAGCCACGGTCCTGTGCGGCCTCAGCCCGGTTCTGTGATCGAACGCCCCACTCGTCCTGGGCCTGGCGGGACACGCCCTTGTGCTGGGCCACGTTCTCTGCCGTTTGGCCCATGGCGATGTAGATGTCGGGAAGCCCCTCGGGGGCGGTCCAATCACCGACCTCGTCGGCGGACCGGTCGGCTGTGCGGCCCTCGGCGTCGGCGAACCGGGGGTTGTGGGGACCGTTGTCAGACACGCCGTACTGGAAGCGGCTCACACACTCCACTCCGCCCGACACGAAGGCGTCGCCCTCGCCGGCCCGGATTGCGTGGGCGGCCATGCGGATGGTCTGGAGAGAGGAGGAGCAGTACCGGTTCACGGTGGTACCCGGGGCCTCCAGGCCTGCCAGCAGGCCGGCCACCCGGCCCAGGTTGTAGCCCTGCTCGCCGCCCGGCTGGGCGGTGCCCCAGATGACATCCTCGACCTGGTCGCGGGGAAGCTCGGGGACCTTCCCGAGCACGTCGTTGATGACAAAGGCGGACAGGTCGTCGGGTCGGGCCTCGACGAGGCTTCCCTTTCCGGCTCGTCCGATGGCGGTTCGGCTGGTGGCGACGATGACGGCTTCGGCCATGGGGGTGGTCCTCTCGCTGGGGACCGTCGGGTAGCGACGGTCCGATGGGCTACCGACCGGTAACCGTACCGATGCTATCCCCGGACCGTCCCCGCGCTCCCACCGGAGTCGGCCGGTCCGGCGTTCACCGGAGTCGGATGAGGGACACCCCATCCCCGATCGACAGGACCACCACGTCTACCCGTTCGTCGGACACCACTCGGTCGTTGAACTCCCGCAGGGCGACCGTGTCGACGTCTCCCACCGCGGGGTCCAGCACCCGGCCTGACCACAACACGTTGTCCACGACGATCAGCCCGTGGGGAGCTAGCCGGGGGACCAACTCCTCGTAGTAGCCGAGGTAGCCGGTTTTGTCGGCATCGATGAAGGCAAGGTCCACCACGGTGTTGGCGGGCAGGCCCCGGAGGGTCTCGATAGCCGGTGCGATCACCAGGTCGATGCGGTCAGCGACCCCGGCGGCCTCCCAGTGGTGCCGGGCCACGTCGGTCCACTCCTTGGACACGTCGCAGCACAGGAGACGGCCGCCGTCGGGGAGTGCCCGCGCTATGGCCAACGAGGAGGTGCCGGTGAATGTGCCCACCTCGACGGCCAGATGGGGCCGGAGGGCGGCCGTCAACATGGAGAGAAAGGCGGCCTGGTCCCGGGCCACCTGCATCCGGGCTTGCGGCCCGAGGGCCGTCGTGGCCTCGGCCAGGGCGTGCTGCACCTCGTCGGCCGGCGAGGTGTGATCCAGTACGTAGCGGTAGAGGGCTTCGTCCAGGAAGAAGGAACGGTGGTCGGCCACTGGACCCTCAGCGACCGTCGATGCTGCGGCGTGGCGCCCAGCCCGGTCGCCGGTTAGCGGCCTCACCGCCGTCCACCAGCTGTTCCCGGCGTGCCGGCCTGTCGAACATGGGCTCCTCCGACGGCACGGTTGGCCACTCTACGACGGTAGCCACCGGTCCGGTGGGGGGCCGAACGGGGCGCCTCGGTACCCTCGGGGGCGATTCCTGACGCCGTGTCACGTCCCCGGCCCCCAACGGCCCGGATCGGCGACCACTGAGGAGGAGCACCGCCCATGGGCGACACCCCAACGATCGACCGCCAGCCGGTCGACCCGCAGGAGAAATGGCGGCTCCTCATCGGCGGGGAGTGGACGGCGACCTCCGGGACCTACGAGATTGTGGATCCCAACACCACAGCGGTGGTGGGCCACGCCCCGGACGGCACGGTGGCCGATGCCGAAGCGGCCATCACCGCCGCCGGGGCCGCCCTCCCGGGCTGGCGGGACACCCCGCCGGCCGAACGAGGAGCGCTGTTGGACCGTCTGGCCGACATCCTTCGGGAACGGGCGCCCACCTGGTCGACCCTGGTACAGGCTGAGACGGGTTCCACTATCAACGTGGCTGAGACCATGCAGGTCGGCCCGAACCTGGCCGACCGCTACTCGCAGTACGCCGTTCCGCAGAACCTGGATCGGGCCGAGCTTCCGGTCACTCAGGCCTCCTCAGCCCTAGGGCCGGCCGGCCTGGTTGGGGCGGTGGCCCATCGGCAGCCGGCGGGGGTGGTGGCCTGCATCACGTCGTACAACTTCCCGCTGGTCAACGTGGCCGGAAAACTGGCCCCAGCCCTGGCTATGGGCAACACCTGCATCATCAAGCCAGCGCCCCAGGACCCGCTGGGCGTTCTGCGCCTCGGCGAGGCCGTGGTAGAGGCCGGGTTCCCACCCGGCGTGGTCAACGTCTTGACCTCCTCGGGGGTCGACGCCTCAGCAGCCCTGGTGTCCTCCCCCGACGTCAATATGGTCAGTTTCACCGGGTCCTCGGCCGTGGGGAAGCGGATCATGGCCGACGGGGCGGCGTCCATGACCCGGGTACTGATGGAGCTGGGGGGCAAGGGTGCCCTGGTCATGACGGAGGACGCCGACGTCGGGAAGGCCGTCGGCGCCATCGCCAGCGTGTGGGGATTCCATAGCGGCCAGATCTGCACGGCCCCCACCCGGGTCATCTGCCATCGCAGTCTCTACGACGAGCTGGTCTCCACGCTGGCCAACGTGGCTGGCATGCTCAAGGTGGGCGACGCGATTGAGCGCGACACCCTGGTGGGGCCACTGGTCAGCGAGCAGCAGCGCGACAACGTGGAGGCCTTCGTCCAGGGAGGGGTGGAGGCGGGGGCCACCTTGGTGTGTGGTGGGGAACGCCCAGACCTGCCTGGTTACTTCGTGGCCCCCACGCTGCTGGCCGACTGCACGCCGGACATGCAAGCTGTCCGTGAGGAGGCCTTCGGGCCGGTTGTCGTGGTGCTGTCCCACGACGGCGACGACGAGGCCGTTGCCATGGCCAACGACTCGGCGTACGGGCTGTACAGCTACGTGTACGCCGGCGACATGGCCCGGGCCTACCGGATTGCCCGCCGCCTGGAGTCCGGCAACGTGGCCCTGAACAGCGTGGTGCCCCATCCCAACGCCCCGTTTGGCGGATTCAAGGAGTCGGGGATCGGACGGGACCGCGGGATCGCCGGCCTAGAGGCCTACAGCGAGGTGCAAGCCATCTCCTGGCTGGCCTGACCACCTGACGAGCGTCGCGTCGGTCGGCTGCCTCGATCACCGGTGTGAGCCGGACCAGGGCTAGGTTCCGCTCCGACGGACGATCGGATCGGGAGCACGGACATGTTGGAAGCGGGAACACCGGCTCCGGACTTCGCAGTGCCCGACCAGGACGGCACAGTGGTCACCTTGGAGTCCCTGCGGGGCCACTGGGTGGCCTTGTGGTGGTACCCGATGGCGTCCACCCCCGGTTGAACGGTTCAGGGCGGGGGGTTCCGTGACCGAACCCCGGAGTTCGAGGAGGCTGGTGCCGTGGTGCTGGGTGTCAGCTTCGACACCGTCGAGGCGCAGAAGCACTTCGCCGACGACCAGGGGTTTCCGTACCGCCTGCTGGCCGACACCGACCGGACCATGGGCATGGCGTACGACGCCGACCCGTCGGATAACGGGTTCGCCCGGCGCACCACCTACCTGATCGACCCGGAGGGCACCATCGTCCGAACCTACGACCTGCGCGGCGAGGACCTGGAGGCCCACGCCGGCGTCGTCCTGGACGACATCCGAGCCCTGTCCTGAGTCTTCTGATCCGGCGGAGGCAATGATGACCGCCCCACTGGCTGGGCTGTCGGTGGTGGAGGGTACGGCGTTCGTGGCCGCTCCCACCGGGGGGATGGCCCTGGCCCAGTTGGGGGCCGACGTCATCCGTTTCGACCAGGTGGGGGGCGGGATCGACCACGGCCGCTGGCCCCTGACCGCCGACGGCGTGAGCCTGTACTGGAACGGCCTGAACCGCGGCAAGCGCTCGTTGGCCGTGGACCTGCGCGACCCGGAGGTAAACGACCTGCTGGCCGAGCTAGTCGCCCGGGCCGGCAACTTCCTGACCAACTTCCCGGCCCGGGGCTGGATGGCCTACGAGGAGTTACGGGCCCGCCGGGAGGACCTGGTGATGGTGGCCGTCACCGGATCGCACGACGGGACGACGGCGTTGGACTACACCGTCAACTGCGCCGTTGGCTATCCGGACCTAACCGGCCACCCGGACGACCCCCGTCCGGTCAACAACGTGGTTCCGGCCTGGGACCTGGTGTGCGGCCAGATGGCGGCCCTCGGCCTGGTGTCGGCTGACCGGCACCGTATGCGAACCGGCGAGGGCCAACTGGTGACCATTGCCCTGTCCGACGTGGCCATGGCCGCCGTGGGGTCGCTCGGCAACTTGGCCGAGGTTCAGGTCAACGGCCGGGAGCGGGAGGGGGTGGGCAACGCCATCTACGGGGCGTTCGGCCGGGACTTTGCCACCGCTGACGGCCGTCGGATCATGGCGGTGGCCATCACGGCCCGGCAGTGGGCGGCTCTGCAGGAGGCGACCGGGACCACGGAGGCCGTAGCCGACCTAGCCGCCGAGTTGGGAGCGGACTTCGCCGACGAGGGGGCCCGGTTCCGGGCCACCGACCGCCTGTGCGAAGTTCTGGGGCCGTGGTTCGTTGCTCGGACCCTGAACGAGGCGTCCGCCGCCCTGGACGCCCACGGCGTCTGCTGGGGGCCTTACCGCACGGTCACCCAGATGCTGGCTGAGGACCCGCGATGCTCGACGGCCAACCCGCTGTTCGCCGAGTTGGACCAGCCGCGTGTGGGCACCCACCTGGTGCCTGGTTCTCCCCTGGCCTTCGGTGGACCGCAGACCGTGGACCGGGGAGCGGCCGTGGCCCCGGTACTGGGGCAGCACACCGAGGAGATCCTGACCCTTGAGCTTGGCCTGTCGGCGGCAGAGGTGGCCCGCCTGGTCGACCGGGGGGCAGTCGCCGTCGCTGGCTGACCGGTCAGGGTGGGCGGGGTCAGGCGCCCCAGGTCACCACCCGCCAGTCCAGGACGGGTCGGGGAGGGTCGTTTCCCCTCTGGGCGTTGGCCTCGACCTGGATGGCTCGGAGCCGTCCCCCGGCTGCCGGCTGCTCGTCGAGCAGCGTGTGGTGGAAGCCCAGGACGTCTTTCTCGAAAACCGGCGCGAGGTGGTCACAAGCCTGCCAACCGAGCACGGTGGCCGTATCGGGGAACATGCGGGTCAGGGAGGCCTGGGCCAGGCCGATGGTGTGGCCGCCGTAGACGAGGCGTCGGCCGTCCGGGCCGAGCGCCGGGTCGCGATGGACGGGTGCCTGGTTGAGGGTGAGGCGGGCCAGGGCGACGGCGTCGGTGACCGTGTCGCGTAGGCCGTCGGTCCGTCGGGTCCCGACGTTCCAGCCCGGTACGGAGGCACCGGCGAGGGGGCTGGCGTCCCAGCCGACGGGGACGCGGTCGGCCCAGGCCGCCAGGTCGATTTCGGCCTCTACGTCTCCCAGGTCGTCGTGGTGGCCGGTGGCGGCATCAGGATTTCGGAACCGGAGCATGGCACACCGTTCGTAGTCGGCCACCGTGGCGCCGTCGTCCACCCGGACCGTGTGGATGCCGAGCAGGGCGAGGCCCCGGGGCGGGCGGTCGTCGCGGCGTGACAGCTCGAGGAGGCCTCGAACCTCGACGGTGGTTCGGAGGGTCTCACCGTGGCGGACCGGCTGGTGCAGGACCACGCCGCGGTAGAAGAGGTTGGCGAAGACCTGCCGGGTGGCGACCGTGCTCTGTCCGATCGACACATGGAGGACGAGAGCCGGGTTGACCAGGGAGCCGGGCTGGCCGGTCACCGCCTCGGCCAGGGGCCGGCTGACCGCAGTGGCCAGCGGGTCGCCGCAGACGGCCTGGTAGATGGCGGCCTCGCCGGGGCCGATGGTGACGGCCGGTGCGGGGTCCAGGATCCGGCCGACGGCCAGGTCGTCGAAGTAGGGCCCGGGGTCGTGGTCCTCGTGGACGGGGGCGGGATCGGGCACGGCGACACTCTGGCAGCAACGAGCGGCCGTCGCGTGGTCTTGTCGGAGTGGGCGGAAACACCGCCGTTGTTATTACCGGGTAGTCATCGTAGGAAGGTATCTGACATAGGTAGTGACATCACTAATAACGATAGATAGGTTCTCTAACAATCATCGCGAGTCTCTGGAGCGCGGCGAAGACCGTTTCTACTATCTAACCCTACGGAGTAGGTCACGGCACAACGGAGTGGGATCAGGAGGGGCAACTCGCCCCATCCGATCGGTTCCTCCCCGGAGACCGGAAGGGGCACAAACCATGTCGGACGCAGCGACGAACCTGTACGTCGACCCGCAGACCATGGGCTGGGTGGACGACGTCCTGTGCGCAGGCAAAAGCGACCTGTTCTTCGCCCCGTTTGCTGAGCGTCCCGAGGCCCGGGTCCGACGCGAGGCACGGGCCTCCGAACTTTGCGCGGCCTGTCCGGCCATGGACACCTGTCGACAGCACGCCCGCGACCACCGGGAGCTGGGATTCTGGGGTGGCGAGTCGGAGGCCGAGCGGGCTACGGCCGGCTTCGCCCCAACCACCCCGATCATCGGGCGCCGCCAGGTGGCCGCCCGCCGGGCCGCTGCGGCCCTGGCTGAGACCGGCTGAGCGGGCGACCGTCCATCGACGGTCCCGGTCCCGGAAACCCGCCTCCGTCGACCGACGGTCAGAGCCCCAGGAATCCACCTCCGTCTACCACCAGTGTCTGTCCGGTGACGTAGCGCGCCAGGTCGCTGGCTAGGAACACCGCTGCCGGACCCACGTCTTCAACGGGGTCACCGAGCCGTCCCAGCGGGGTTCGGCGCACCAGCCGCTCCTCGAGGACCGGGTTCGCCTCGCACGCTGCCGACAGAGCGTCGGTCAGCCCCAGCGGGGCGATGCAGTTCACCCGAATCCCGACCGGGCCCCACTCGACGGCCAGGCCCTTAGCCAGGGTGCGTTGGGCGGCCTTCACCATGGCGTAGGCGGGGAGTGAGGCGCTCCCCTCGATGCCCGAAGCCGAGGTCATCAGAACCATCGAGCCGCCCGTCGCCCTCAGGTACGGGTAGGCGGCCCGGGCCCCGTCGAATACGGCGCGCAGGGAGGTGGCCACCAGGGCTTCCCACCGGTCGAGGTCCACCTCCTCCACCGGGCCCGGGGGGCCGGGTGGGGCCACTGCGTTGTGAACCAGGCAGTCCAACCGTCCGTGGGTTGTCACGGTGGACGCAACGGCGGCTTCCAGGTCCTCGGCCGACGTCACGTCACACCGGACGCACCGAGCGTCGTACCCGGTGTCCCGGAGGGCAGCGGCGGCCGGCTCGCCGGTCTCCGGTCGGCGACAGGCCAGGACCACGGCCGCCCCGTGGCGGGCCATGGCGGTGGCCATACCGAGGCCCAGGCCAGAGCCGCCACCGGTGACCAGGGCCACCCGGTCCTTAAGGAGGAGCGTCCCGGTCACGGCGACATCCAGACGCCGCCATCGGCGACCAGCGTGGCCCCGGTGAGGGCTGCTGAGGCCGGATCGGCCAGGAGGCTCAGGATCGGCGCTAGGTCGTAGACCGGATCACCTGGTCGGGCCAGGGCGGGATCAGCCAACGTGGTGGTGGCGACCAGTGGCGCACCGGCGTCGGGTCCGAAGGCCACCTCGGGGGACACGGCGAGGACCGCCGTTCCGATGCCCTCGGATCCCCACTGGCGTGCTGCTCCCTTGGCTAGCGACCGGATCCCCTCGGCGGCTGCCGCTGCTCCGGCGAATCCGGCGGCGCCTCCCAGGGCCACTGTGGGCACCACCCAGGCCAGCCGGGAGCCACTGCCCAGATGTGGTCGACATGCCCGGACCACGGCCAACGCCTCGGCCATCGGGGCCTCGCAAGCAGCCACCCAGTCGGCGGTGGCCTGATCGACCAGGGGAACGGGATCCATGGGGCGACGAGGGACGTGGACCACCAGGTCGGTCCGTCCTAGTAGGGCTGCGGCGGCGTCGACGGCTGCCGCCAGGGTCTCTCGGTCTCCGGAGGGGCGCGTGGTCACAGTGGCCACCATGTGCCCCCGGACGACCAGGCCCTCGTGCAGCCCCTCGGTCAGGGGGTCGTCGCCGACCAAAAGCGTTCGGACCTCACCGGCCGTGGGCTCCACGCCTACCACCTCGGTGCGCCAGCCGTCGTGTCCGACCGGGGTCCCTTGGGGATCAGGGGAAGATGCCCCGCTGCTGGTAAACGACCTGGAGCCGACGCAGGGCCACCGCGTAGGCGGCGTCCCGTCGCGACGGGACCTCGAGTTCGGCGCGTAGGTCGGCCACTGCGTCGCAGGCCTGCCACAGGGTGTCCCGGAGCTTGAAGTCCACGTCCTCGAGGCTCCATCGTTGCGCTGAACGGTTCTGGAGCCACTCGAAGTACGAGACGATCACGCCGCCGGCGTTCACCAGGATGTCAGGCAGGACGTCTATCCCCCGATCGGCCAGGACCTGCTCGGCCTCCAGCGAGGTCGGGCCGTTGGCCGCCTCCACGACGACCCGGGCCTGGATCTGGTGCACGTTCTCGATCGTGATCTGGTTCTCCAGGGCGGCCGGCAAGAGGAGGTCGGTTGGGACGGCCCAGTAGTCGTCCGGGTCGATCCACATGGCCCGCGGGAAGCCGGCAACCGAGCCGTGCTCCCCGACCCAGTCGGTCAGTTCAAAGGCGTCGATGCCGTCCTCGTCGGCGATCGCCCCCCCGTGGTCGGCGACGGCCACCATCCGGACGCCGTGGACCTGGAGGATCCGACCGGCGGCTGAGCCCACGTTGCCGAAGCCCTGGAGGCTGGCCGTCGCGCCGGCCAGATCAAATCCCACCTCGTCGGCCCAGTGCTGGAGGCAGAACACCACGCCCTGCCCGGTGGCCTTCTCCCGGCCGGGGCTACCCCCGGTCTCTAGCGTCTTACCGGTCACGATCCGCTTGACGTTCTGACGCTCGGTCGCGCCGGTGGAGTTGGCGTAGGTGTCCATCATCCACACCATTGACTGGGCGTTGCTGCCCAGGTCGGGGGCCGGGATGTCGTGGTCGGGCCCGATGTTTTCGCCCAGGGCGTGGGTGAACCGGCGCACCACCCGCTCCAACTCGTCGACTTCCAGGGTGTTCGGGTCAAACGAGATGCCGCCCTTGGCCCCGCCGAATGGGATCTCGCACAGGGCCGACTTCCAGGTCATCCACGAGGCCAGGGCCTTCACCTCGTCCAGGTTCACCAGGGGGTGGAATCGGACCCCGCCCTTGTAGGGGCCCAGCAGGTTGCTGTGCTGGATCCGGTAGCCACGGAACACCCGGTAGGAACCGTCGTTCATCCGGACTGGGAAGTTGACGATGACCTCGTTCTTGGGCTGCGAGAGGATCGACCGCAGGTCGGCGGGGAGGTCGATCAGATCGGCTCCCCGTTTGAACTGGGCCAGCGCCGTGGCGAAGAGGCTGGTGGTGTCGGTCATCGGTGACCCTTCGGACTTGGCGGGGATCGTCGTTGAAACCTGCTCCGGAAGGGGACGCTAGTCGCCTGTCCCGGCCCGCCGTTGGGCCACCCACCGAGGTACGGCGGCCACCAGGAGCCCGCCGCACACCGTGGCCACCGCGGCGACCAGCCAGGCCCGTGCGTCGGGTACCACCAGCTCGAAGTAGTCCCGGGGGAAGTCCCAGGCCATGGTCAGCGCGTACCAGCCGCCCATGGCGGCTGCCAGGCCGACCTTCCAGGGCCGCAGGGGCCGGCTGACACCTAACAGGATGACCAGGCTGATGGCCAGCAGCGTGAGGGTGGCTGCGGTGCGGGCCTCGGCCAGTGGGGCCTCGCTCCGTCGCACCACCTCGTAGGCGGTGAAGGTCGCCGCAGCGGCCACCGCTCCCACCGGCGCGGCGTAGCGCAACACCCGGGGGAGGAACCCCGGCCGGACCAGCGAGGCATCGGGGGCCAGGGCCAGGAAGAAGCCGGGAACGCCCACGGAGATCGTCCCGATGAGGGTCAGCTGCTTGGGTAGGAACGGAAACGGCACGCCGAACAGGCCCACTAGGGCGGTCAGCAGGACGGCGTAGGTGGCCTTGGCGATGAACAGGTTGGCCACCCGCTCCACGTTGTTGATGACCCGCCGCCCCTCGGCCATCACCCGGGGCAAGGTGGCGAACCGGTCGTCGAGCAGCACCAGCTGGGCCACGGCCCGGGTGGCCGAGCTGCCCGACCCCATGGCGATACCCATGTCGGCGTCCTTGAGGGCCAGGACATCGTTCACCCCGTCTCCCGTCATAGCCACCGTGTGGCCCCGGGCCTGCAGGGCGTCGACCATGGCCCGCTTCTGGTGGGGGGTGACCCGGCCGAAGACCGCCGAGCCGACCACCTCGTCGGCCAGAGCCTCCGCGTCGTCGGGCAGTGTGCGGGCGTCGACCCCCGTTTGTGCGTCGGGGACGCCGGCCCGTCGTGCCACGGCCGCCGCTGTCTCCGGGTGGTCACCCGAGATGACCTTCAGGGTCACCCCCTGGTCGACGAACCAGGACAGGATCTCCGGGGCGTCCGGCTTCACGGTGTCCTCCAGGAGGACCAGGCACATTGGTAGGCGGGCCGACGGGAGCACATCGGGATCACACGTTCCGGTGGCCGACCGGGTGAGGACCAGGACCCGCTGTCCGGCAGCGGCCAGGTCGGCCACCCGGTCCCGGGCCACGGCCCACTCGCCCTCGGGGAGTAGGACGTCCGGGGCCCCCAGGTGCAGGGTGCCGTGATCCCCGAAGTCAGCGGCTGCCCACTTGCGGGCCGAGGAGAAGGGCACCACGGCGCCGGCCGACCAGCCAGGGTCGTCCAGGGCAGCAGCCAGAGCGGCCAGGGTGGCGTTGGGTGAAGGGTCGACTCCGGCCATGGCGCCGACCGCAGCTGCCGCCTCGTTCCCACCGGTAGCGCCGACGGTCTCCAGGTTGGCGAACGCGATCTCTCCGGTGGTGATGGTGCCCGTTTTGTCGAGGCACAACACGTCGACCCGGGCCAGTAGTTCGATGGAGGCCAGCTCGCGGGCCAGGACCCGTCGCCGGGCCAGAGCCACCACGCCCACGATGAACGAGAGGCTGGTCAGCAGGACCAGCCCGTCAGGGACCATGGCCACCGCGGCGGCCACCGTGCCCCGGAGGGCTTCTTCCCAACGGTCTTCGGTAACCAGCAGGCGGAGCAGGAGCAGGCCGGCGGCTGGAGGGATGATGAGGGTCAGCCACCACAGGATGACGTCAACTCCCGAGCGGAGCTCGCTATCGACCAGCGTGAACCGTCGGGCCTCCTCGGCCAGGGATGCGGCGTACGAGCCGGCCCCAATCCGGGTGGCTCGGTAGTGGCCCGAACCGGCCGATACGAAGCTGCCCGAGAGGACCTCGTCGCCAACTGTCTTGTCGACCGGGTCGGCCTCTCCGGTCAGCAGGGACTCGTCGACCTCCAGCCCGGAGGCCGCCACGACCGTCCCGTCGACCACCACCTGGTCGCCCGGTTCGAGCGCCAGGAGTTCGTCGGCCACCACCTCGGAGACCGGCACCTCGCTGGTGGCTGCCTCGCGGACTACCCGGGCCCGGGGGGCCGAGAGCACGGCCAGGGTGGTCAGGGTGCGTCGGGCCCGTAGTTCTTGGAAGGTTCCGATCACACTGTTGGAGACAATCACTCCGGCGAACAGGGCGTCACCCGGGAAGCCGGCCACCAGGATGACGGCCAGCAGGCTGCCCATAATGGCGTTGACCGGGGTGAGGACGTTGGCTCGCAGGATCTGGCTTGTGGTGCGGACCGGGGCGTCGGGTACGTCGTTTACCCGGCCGTCGGCCCGGCGGGTGGCGACGTCGTCGGCGCTCAGGCCGACCAGGTCGGGCGATGCGGGGTCCACGGGCGCCGATGGTAGGTCGGGCGGGGCCGCTGACCCGGACGTGGTCAGGTCCGGTCGTCCTGGAAGGAGTAGCGGTCCTCGGCCATGGTGAGCCGGTGCCGTGGCCCGGGCTGTGACGGGTCAACGCCCTCGTAGCCGGCGTCGCCCTCCCACATGGCTACCGGGCCCTCGTCGGTCCGGGCCATGTGGGTCTCGTAGAAGGCCGGTTCGGCGGCGGTCAGGGCGGTCAGGGCGGTGGCCACGTCACCGAACCCGTCTAGCCGGTACAGGGTCATCCAGGTGGGCGGGGCCAGTTCGATCTCCCCAGCGTCACGGCGGGCCAAGGCGTCGTCGGGTCGCATCCACTCGTGCTCGGTGATCTCGCCCTTGTCGACGGTAACCGGGCCGGCTGTGTCGTTCAGCCGGGCAGCGAAGAAAAAGGTGGCGTAGCGGCGGGGCATGACTGGCGGGGGTACCCAGTGGGCGAACCAGACCAGGCCTGTCGGGTCCACGACTACGGCGGCCTCTTCGGCGGCTTCGCGTGCGGCGGCCGCAGCGGCCGTGGTCAACTCGTCGATCTGGCCGTCGGCGCTAGCCACGGTGTCCTCCTCGTCGATCCGTCCACCCGGGAACACCCACATCCCGCCAAAGGCGATCTTCGAGTTCCTGTGGAGCATGAGGGCCTCCAGCCCGGTTTCGGTGTCCCGCAGGACGACCACGGTGGCCGCCGGGATGAGTTCCGAGTCCCCGTACTCCTCGTGGTTTCGGGCGTAGACGTCGTAGCGCCGGTGGTCCCGGTGCCCGGACGACGTCACCGAATCACGCCGGCGGACCGCAGTTGTTTGATTCGATCACCTCGTCCGGTCTCCGCGGCGACCTCGTCGGAGTGCTGTCCCAGGGTGGGAGCCGCCGGCTCCCGGAACTCCGCCGGGGTGCCGTGGAACCGAGTCGGCGACCGGTGGTGTCGGATCCGCCCGGCGGCCGGGTGGTCGAACTCTGAGAACAGGGCGTTAGCCACTACCTGCGGGTCGTGGGCGACCTCGTCC
>JAKURX010000038.1 GCA_022451505.1 Acidimicrobiales bacterium
ACGACCATGGCACCGGCCACGACCATGGCACCGGCCACGACCATGGCACCGGCCACGACCATGGCACCGGCCACGACTACGTCGGTGCCCCCGTCGACCACGGTCGAGCTCCCGCCTCCGACCACCGAACCACCCGGCTGGCCGTCTGGTACGTGGGTGGACCCCGCGACCATTGGACAACCGTGGGGTTCGGTCCCCGGGGTCCTGACCTTCCGGGGGTCACCGACCAGGAGCTACCACGGTTCGGGTCCCGTGCCGGCCGCTCCGACGGTGGCCTGGCGGTTCCCCCGCGACGAGAAGATGTGCTCGGTTGCCGTAGTGGGCGACGAGGAGAAGGAGTGGTGTGGCCTGGGCTGGACCGGCCAGCCCGCCGTCTTCGAACGAGAGGGGCACACCTGGGTGGTGTTCGGCGCCCTGGACGGCAAGGTGCACTTCCTGGATGGGATCACCGGGGCCCGACGGCTTCCCGACCTTCCGACCGGCGACCTCGTGAAGGGCTCGGTCACCGTCGACCCGGACGGCTTCCCCCTGGTATACGTAGGTTCCCGCGACGACCTGCTCCGTGTCGTGGCCTTCGACCGTGACGAGCCGGTGGTCTTGTGGAGCCTCCACGCCGGGGACTCCGGGCAGCCGCTCTGGAACTCCGACTGGGATGCCGCGCCGCTGGTCTTAGACGACTACCTCTTCGCTGCTGGGGAGAACAGCCGGTTTCACGTGGTGCAGCTCCGGCGTGGCTACGACGCCGATGGCCTGGTCACTGTGGACCCTGACCTGGTGTGGTTCACCCACGGGTGGGACAACCAGCTGATCGATGACGTTGGCTACAACCTTTCCATCGAGAACTCGCCCCTAGTGATCGGCGACACCCTCTGGTTCGCCAACTCGGGCGGTCTCGTTCAGGGCTGGGACCTCTCCGGGCTGGCCGATGGCGTGAGACCCCACCGGACGTTCCGGTACTGGGTGGGTGACGACGTGGACGCCACGCTGGTCCCGGACGCTGATGGGATGCTCTACGTGGCTGTGGAGTACGAGCGAGAGACTGACCGTTCCCACGAGCTCGGACAGGTCATCAAGCTGGACCCGTCACGTCCCGACGACCCGCTGGTGTGGGCTCTGGAGGCCCGGTCGGAGGCACCCTCTGGGGTGTGGGCAACGCCGGCCGTGCACCGCGACCTCCTGCTGGTGGCTACCGACGACGGCGAGGTGCTGGGCGTGGATCGGGCCAACGGGTCCGTGCGGTGGACGGTGACGCTGCCCCGGCCCGTGTGGTCGTCACCCACCGTGGTCGACGACGTCCTGATTATTGGGGACTGCGCCTGGGCCGGCCGAGTACTGGCCTTCGACGTGTCCGACACCACGGTCCAGCCGCCGTTGCTCTGGGAGGTCCCGACCGGTGGCTGCGTCGAGGCGTCAGCCGCCGTCTGGAATGGCACCGTCTACATCGGGTCCCGGGACGGGTTCCTGTACGCCCTCCGGGATCCTTGGTGAGTCAGGTGGCCCCGGGTGGCGGCCGTCCGATGGCCCGGGGGTAGGTTCGCCGACGACCGACTAGACGATGCTGCGAACCGAGGGATCCCATGGCTGACGTCACCGAAGCCGAGATCCAGAATTTGACCAGGGAACTGGTCCAGGAGGTTCCGCCCGACCGCGTGGACCAAGTCGAGTTCCGGGGCGCACAGTTCGACCGCGGCCTGGCACTCGTCCAGTTCCCAGAGGGGCTGGGAGGTCTTGGACTGTCCAGCCGACGCCTCCAGACAGTGGTGGACGCCGAGCTGCGGGCCGCCGGGGTCACCTACCACGACCTCAACGTCAACCCGATCGGCATCGGCATGGGGGCTCCAGTCGTCCTCACCTACGCCTCCGAGGAACTTAAGCACCGGCTGCTGCGACCCATGTTCACCGGTGAGGAAATCTGGTGCCAACTGTTTAGCGAGCCGGGGTCGGGGTCAGACGTGGCTGGCCTATCCAGCCGGGCCGTGCGAGACGGCGACGAGTGGATCGTCAACGGGCAGAAGGTGTGGACCACTCTGGCCCATGTGTCGCGCTGGGGGATGCTGGTAGCCCGGAGTGATCCCGACCAGCCAAAGCACAAGGGCCTCACCTACTTCCTGCTGGACATGGAATCCGACGGCGTGGACGTCCGTCCACTCCACCAGATCACCGGCGAGGCCGAATTCAACGAAATCTTCCTGACCGACGTGCGCATCCCCCACGACCGGGTATTCGGCGAGGTGGGTGGGGGCTGGGCCGCTGCGGTGACCACGTTGATGACCCAACGGGGGGCCCGGGGGGGTGGGGTTCCCAGGAAGGGATCCGGCTCGATCGGCGACCTCGTCCAACTATGGAACGAGCAACGCGGCTCGCTGGACCCGGCGGCCCACGACGTCATGCGGGACCGGGTGGCCGGACTGTGGATGCGAGCCGAAGCCCTGAGGCTCACCAACTGGCGAGCCCGCGCCGCGTCGAAGTCCGGGAACCCGGGGCCAGAGGGGTCGGTCACCAAGTTGATGTCAGCCGAGGTCAACCAGCGGATCTACGAGACCTGCATGGATCTTCTGGGGGCCGACGGAATGGTCTACGAGGCCGGATACGAACGCACGCGGCCTACCGGCCTCCGGGGGCCGGGCATCCATCCCAGGTACGCATTCCTCCGGTCCCGGGCCAACACCATCGAGGGTGGGACGTCCGAGGTGATGCGCAACATTCTCGGTGAGCGGGTGCTGGGCCTGCCCGGCGACGTGCGGGTCGACAAGGAACTGGCCTGGGCTGACGTGCCCCGCAACTGACCGCCCCCGCCCGGAGGGCCGACGGTGGTGGTCGGGCCTAGGCCCGATGCCAGGAGGTGCTCTGCGGGCTGTCTTCTAGGACGATTCCCCGGGCCGCCAAGTCGTCGCGGATTCGGTCGGCCTCGCCGAAGTCCCGTGCTGTCCTAGCGGCTAAGCGTCGGTCGACCAAGGCATCGATCTCCTCGGTGTCCCCATCGTCGGCCCTTTCCGGCGCGGCGGCACTTCCCAACTTCAGGCCCAGGGCAGCCGATAGGTCGAGGACAGCGACAGCCAGGGTGGCCGCCGTGGCGTCATCCTCGGCGTCCAGGGCCCGGTTGGCGTCGCGGACGGCGTCGAAGACCACAGCCAGAGCCTGCGGCGATCCCAGGTCGTCGTCCATGGCCTCGCGGAACCGGGCTACGGCATCGGCGTCAGCCTCAGCCTCGGGGAGGTCGGCGGCGGCCATCCGGTCGGCGAACTTGTCCAGGCGGGTCAGGGCGGCTGACGCCTGGTCCAACGTGGTCGATCCGATCTCCATGGTCCGTCGGTAGTGGGTCTGGAGGACTACCAGGCGGAGCACCCGGGGGTCCCAAGCGTCCAGCAGGGCGGCCAGTGTGGTGAAGTTGTCCAGCGACTTGGACATCTTCTCGCCATCCACCTGGACCATCCCGTTGTGGACCCAGTACCGAGCAAAGGTCCGGCCGCATCCCAGGGCCTCGGCCCGCTCGTTCTCGTGGTGGGGGAAGACCAGGTCGTCACCCCCGCCGTGGATGTCGAAGCCGTCGCCCAGCAGGTGGAGCGACATGGCCACGCACTCAATGTGCCAGCCGGGTCGTCCCGGTCCCCACGGCGAGTCCCACGTGGGCTCGCCGGGCTTGGCTGCCTTCCAGAGGGCGAAGTCGAGTGGGTCATCCTTGTCATCGTCCACTTCGACCCGGGCTCCGGCGCCGTCGCGTAGGTCGTCAACCGACCGCCCGACCAGGGCGCCGTACCCGTCGAGGCGGTCCACGTCGAAGTAGACGCCGGAATCGGTGGTGTAGGCCATCCCGTGTTCCACCAGGTCGGCCACCACCTCGACCATGCGGTCCACGAACTCGGTGGCCCGGGGGCGCAGGTCCGGGTGGGCGATGTTGAGGCGGTCCATCTGGCCGATGAACGAAGCCTCGAAGCGGGTGGCCACCGCCGGTTCGTCGGTGCCCTCCTCGGCGGCCCGGTTGATGATCTTGTCGTCGATGTCGGTGATGTTGGACACAGCGAGCACGTCATAGCCCGACCACCGCAGGTACCGGACCAGCACGTCGAAGGCCAGGGTGCTGCGGGCGTGGCCGAGGTGCGGGTCGTCATAGACGGTGGGACCGCACCAGTAGACGGAAACCCTGCCCTCCTCTCGGGGGGTGAAGGGGGCCTTCTCGCCGGTCAGGCTGTCGGTGAAGCGCAGCACCGGATCAGGATACGGCGACCGGGGCCGGGGCCGCAGGGCGTCCGGTCAGGTGGTGCGGACCCAGGACTCGGGAAGGGTGGCGTCGAGCCGCACCCCGAGCAGGGCCGCTGCGGTGGCCAGCCCGGAGGCTGCCGTCGGATCGTCACCTGAGCCAGACAGGATGCCGCCGGCCAGCAGGTCGATGGCCTGTCGGGCCGTAGCCGTGTCCAGGTCGTCGTCCAGGGCGGCCCGGACGGCGGCCAGCGTGGGCGCCGGGTTCGGCCCCTTGGCTCGGCGTGCCGCAGCGATGAGGCGGTCCAGACGGGTGATGGCGTCGTCGATGTTGTAGTCGAACCACTCGAAGCCGTCCCGGTAGTGGTGGGCCATCAGGGCCAGACGGATGGCCCGGGGGTCGTGCATCCGGCGCAGGTTCCTGACGAACACCAGGTTCCCCAGCGACTTGGACATCTTGGTGCCCTCGTAGGCAACCATGCCGACGTGCATCCAGTGGCGGGCCAGCGGCGCGCCTGTAGCTGCCCAGCTCTGCGCTGCCTCGCACTCGTGGTGGGGGAACGTCAGGTCATCGCCACCGCCGTGGAGGTCGATCGTCTCGCCCAGTTCGGCCATGGCCATGGTGGAGCACTCGATGTGCCAACCGGGGCGGCCGGGGCCAAACGGCGAGTCCCAGGACGGCTCGTCCTTGGCGCTGGCCTGCCAGAGCACGAAGTCCAGGGGGTTGCGCTGCCGGGGGTCGTCGGGGTGCCCACCCCGCTCGGCGGCGTACTCCAGCATGGTGGCCTCGTCCAGGCCAGTGAGGGAACCGAACCCGTCCCACGTGGAGACGTCGAAGAAGGTGTTGCCGTCGACGGTGTAGGTGTGGCCGTTGGCCTCCAGCCGTCCGATCAGGTCGAGTATGCCGTCGATGGAGCCGGTGGCCGTCGGCTCGGCGGTCGCCGGACGCAGGTCCAGGGCTGCCAGGTCGGCGTGGAAGAGGTCCATCTCGCGAGCCGCCAGGTCTAGGTAGTCGACGTCCAGCTCGCGGGCCTTGCCCAGGATGGAGTCGTCGACGTCGGTGACGTTGCGGATCATGCGGACCTCGTGGCCCAGGTCCTCGAGCCGTCGAACCACCAGGTCGAAGGTGAGGTAGGTAAAGGCGTGTCCGAGGTGGGTGGCGTCGTAGGGGGTGATCCCGCACACGTAGATCGATGCCGTCGGGCCAGGTTCAAAGGGGACAACCTCGCCGCGGGCCGTGTCGTAAAGGCGCATTCCCATGGGGGGCGAACGTAGCGGGCCGACAGCCCTGCCGCAGCCGCGGGATGCGGGCCGGGCCGGGGCGTTGGGGTCCGTGTCATCCGAAGGGGACATGGTCGATGACTGGGCGCCCTCGGCAGGAATCGAACCTGCGGCCTACCGCTTAGGAGGCGGTCGCTCTATCCGACTGAGCTACGAGGGCAAGAGAGGCGCGTTATGTGGCGCGTTACTGGCCACAACGATCGTCTCACTATCAAGGCTACCGGTGGGGTTCATCTGGCCCTTCGGGATCGGCTGTCTTGGGGTTATAGGCCGAAGTGAGCAGAGGCGAACCGGTAAGAATTTTACGCGGGTGCGATGCTTGGTTGATGCGATGGGGCATTGTCGGACACGGAAGAATTGTTTCCACATTCCTAGACGCGGCGCGAGGTGTCGGCCACGAGGTCGTGGCGGTCATCGGCCGCGAGGCCTCAAGGGCTGCCGCTTTCGCAACCAGCCACGAAATTGGCTGGTCGAGTAGTAATCCGACCGACCTGGTTGGCGAGGTGGACGCCGTCTACGTTGCTACCCCGCATAGCAGCCACAGTGAGGTCGCTGTAGTTCTCCTAGGCGCAGGAGTGTCCGTGCTGTGTGAGAAGCCGATGGCTGTAAACGCGCCGCAGGCCCAACAGATGGTCGACGTTGCTCGGTCATCGGGGGCCTTCCTCATGGAGGCCATGTGGACTCGTCACCTCCCCGTCTTCGGGGTGTTCCGGAGGTGGATTGACGAGGGTCGCGTCGGCGAGATCCGATTGGTCGAAGCGAGCCTCGGATTTAGTGCCCCCTACGACCCGACTCATCGGCTCTGGGCGCCGGGGTTGGCCGGGGGCAGCTTGCTCGACGTCGGGATCTACCCGCTGACCTTTGCCGAATTGGCGTTCGGCACTCAACCGGTCTCCTTTGACGCCGAAGCTGAGTTGTCGCCAGACGGTGTGGACGCCCGCCTATCCGTTGTTGCTAACTACTCCGCCGGTGGGTCGGCCAGGCTCAGTTCGGCGATCAACACCCACCTCGTACCCAACGGCCAAATCATCGGCACTAAGGGGATCATTGAGATTCCGAACTTTTGGCGTGCCGAACGAATGGCTCTCATCTCGCTGAGCGGTGAGAAAGTTGACGAGGTGCATGAGCCACATCAGGTCAACGGGTTCGAATACCAAATCATCGAAGTGGCCCGATGCCTAGAGGTAGGCGCAGCGGAGAGTCCAGTGGTCCCTTGGGTCTGGTCATTGACTATGGCTGAGTTAATGGACGAGATCCGTTCCCGAATCGGAGTCGCCTATCCGTGCGACAGGGAGCCCCTCTGACGATGGGGTTGTCTAGGCCGCTATCGAAGGTGATCCAGGGAGCGACGCCTTTATTCGGGGCAACCCTGGTTCCTGAACCTCAACGACTCCTTGACGAGGTTTATCAATCCGGGGTCGACGCCTTTGACTCGGGACTGGTCTACGCCGACGAGGGAGGTACCTGCGACGGACGCCTCGGCGCTTGGGTGGCCGACCGGGGCCTTCGCGAGGCTGTCACCCTCATCGGGAAGGGGTGCCATCCCGGGCCACCAGACTGGACCGCGTCCCGAGTCCGGCCCGAAACGGTGGCAACCGACGTGGCGGTCACTCTGGACCGCATGGGGGTCGAACGGCTCGACCTATGGCTGTTCCATCGGGATGATCCTTCGGTCCCGATCAGCGAATTGGTTGATGCCGCACAGGATCAGGTGGCGTCCGGCACGATCGACGCCTGGGGGGTATCTAACTGGTCGACTGTCCGACTCCGCCAAGCTCTCGATGCTGCCGATGTCTCGCCACCGATCGTCACCAGCTCTCAGTTCTCGCTAGTTGATCAACTCGCCGAGCCATGGCCAGGAGTCACCACCCTGACCGGCTTTGAACGGGCCGCCGAACGGGCGTCACTAGTTGAAACAGGAATCACCGTCATGGCCTGGTCGCCGCTCGCTGGCGGCTTTCTAACTACCTCCCACCGGCCAGGGTCGAAGACTGACCCAGAGACGACCCGGTGCTACGACTCGTTGGACAACCGACGCCGTCGCGATAACTCCCAAGAACTGGCTGCTTTACGGGGTTGCAGTCTGGAACAAGTGGCTATCGCCTACGTGGCGAACTCGCCGATGCGCGCCCACGCGGTGTGCGCGGCGCGAAGCGGCCCAGAGGCCACGGCAAACATTGAGGCTGCAACGATGGAGCTCACTACCGAGGAGCGACGATGGCTTGAACAGGGGAACGACCATCACGGAGCTTGATCTGACTCGGTTCTGAAACCGCGTCCGAAGCGCTACCGGTGGGCCCGTCCGGCCCGTTGCGGTGGGGCCGCTGATCCGTGCCACGATCGCGGCCAGAGGACCAGGGAGGATGACGTTGTCCATCGAGCACGAAATCCGGGTTGAGGCGGAGGTCTCGAGCCAGTTCGACCAGTACGACACGCAGGACATTCGTCAGAAGGACATCGACCACTTCGTCCACCCGTGGACCGACTTCGAGACCTTCCACGAGCAGGGGTCCCTCGTGGTGGCCGAGTCGGAGGGCGCCTACATCTTCGACAGCGACGGGCGCCGCTACCTGGACGGAATCGGTGGCCTGTGGTGCGTGAACGCCGGCTACGGGCGGGCCGAGATCGGCCAGGCCATGGCCGAACAGGCCACGAGGATGACCTACTACTCGTCGTTTGGCCACCACACCTCAATTCCTGCCGCCGAGCTCTCCGCCAAGCTGGCCAGCCTGGCCCCCGGGCCGCTCAACCACGTGATTTACGGATCGGGCGGGTCGATGGCCAACGACACCACGGTGCGGGTCATTCACTTCTACTTCAACCAGTTGGGCATGCCCAACAAGAAGATCATCATCACCCGGGAGAACGGGTACCACGGCTCCACCTACCTGGCCATGTCGATGACCGGGATCGAATACGACCACATCGGCTTCGACGTCATCGGCGAGCCGCTCATCCAGAGGGTGTCCGGCCCGGACCTCTATCGGCGCCCCGAGGGAACCACACCGGAGGAGTACACCAACCTGCTACTCGACGAGTTCCGCGACAAGATCGAGTCGCTGGGGGCCGAGAACGTGGCCGCCTTCTTTGCCGAGCCGATCATGGGGGCCGGCGGCGTGCTGGTCCCGCCACCCGGCTACCTGCAAGGCATGCGCGACCTCTGTACCGAGTACCGGATCCTCTTCGTGGCCGACGAGGTGGTGACCGCCTTCGGTCGGCTCGGACATTTTTTCGCCTCGGAAGACGTGTTCGGGATCGTGCCCGACGTCATCAACTCGGCCAAGGGCCTCACGTCGGCTTACGCGCCGCTATCGGCCACGCTTATTTCCGACGAGATCTACGACGTGATCAGCGTTCCGCAGGCTGAGGGTTCGGTGTTCGCCCACGGCTTTACGTACTCGGGCCATCCGGTGTGCTGTGCGGCGGCCCTCAAGAACATCGAGATCATGGAACGAGAGGACCTCTGCGGGCACGTTCGTCGGGTCGGTCCCTATTTCTCCGAACGCCTGACCCCCCTTTCCGACCTGGGGATCGTGGGAGACGTACGCGGCAGCCATTTCATGCAGTGCGTGGAGAACGTGGCCGACAAGGAGACCAGAGCACTCTTCGACCCGTCGGTGCACGTTGGCGACCGGGTGGCCAACGCCTGCGAGAAGCGGGGCCTGATCGTCCGACCCATCGCCCACCTCAACGTGCTGTCCCCGCCGCTGGTTCTCACCACCGATCAGATCGATTGGATGGTCGACGTACTCCGCGAGGGAATCATTGAGGTCCAGGCCGACCTTCTAGCCGAGGGGATCTGGAACCCGTCCTAACCGGGCTCTCGCCGGTGGCCCCGGAGGGGCCGGTTCCGGTCAGGTTCGAGTGCCGGAGAACGGCGCCGTGCCGAACGCGCCCAGTTTGGCCTCACCACTGATGGCATCGCCGTCGACGGTGGCCGTGGCCTCGATGGTGATGGGCATCGGCGAGGTCATGTTGACGGTCCACGCCAGGTTGTCACCGTCGACCGTGCCGTTCTCCAGTTCCATCGTTCCCTGCGGGCCACCCATGGTGCCGGTGAGGGTGCCGCCGTCGGTGGCCAGAGTGAGGGTTCCTGCCTGCTCGCCCATCGGAGTCTTCATGGTCATGTTCCAGGTGCCGTCGGCGCCCATGGTTTTGCTCCTCTTCCGGCCCGCCGCTCGGCCTGGGCCATGCGGCCACCGTAGGGCCTGTGACGAGACCACTACGGTTCGGGCGGTCCGGCTAGCCGTTGTCGGGCGGTCGCTTCGTCCAGCCCGTCCACCCGGAACCGCTTGATCCGCGATGTAGCTCCGGCCTCCAACTCAACCGCCGTCCGGCGTAGCCCTAGCGCTGAAGCCAGGGCCCTGCGGGCCGCTTCGGTGGCCCGGCCTTCCTCGGGGGTAGCGGTGACCCGGACCCGGACCACGCCGTCGGCGATCCGTACATCGGTACTACGGGACTTCGGCGTAACTCGGACCACCAGAACGCAGGCCGGCAACGGGCCTTGGCTGGTCATCCCATCACTGTTCCGGTGGTCGCCGTCATGGACCGCAACCGAGAGAAGGCGCCGAGGTCCAGCGGGCGGCCGATTCGGTGGCAGTTGGTTGTCACCGGGTCGGCATCGTGGTCGTGGCCTGCCTCGCAGGCGTCGACTAGGTCGCAGAGGATCTGGCCGACCAGCGGTGCGTTCTTGAATTGGTTGCCCGAGGTGCCGATGGCCACGTAGAAGCCGTCCAACGATGTGCGGTCGTAGATCGGCATCCAGTCCGGGGTGACGTCGTAGACGCCGGCCAGACCGATGGGACGGTGGGGGACGGCGAGGTCAGGAAGGCGGCGGGCCAGGCGCCACACCTGGGCCTCGAAACAGGGCACGGTCGGGGTGGGCGCCACGTCGTCGGGATCATCCACCCACTCCAGCGGGTCGCAGTCCGGTTCGACCCCGCCTACCAGGAGGGTGCCGCCGGGCGCCGGGCGGGTGTAGTAGCCGAGGTCTAGGTCGGCGACCATGGCACCCCCATCGTCCAGGCCGAAGCCCGCCGGGGCCGGGACCACGTGAACCTCCTGACGTAGGGGCCGGGTGGGCACCGCGCCATCATCGACTACGCCCGCTAGGACGTTCAGGCGGGCGCTCCACGGACCGGCGGCGTTAACCACCACCGGGGCGTCCAGCGTGGTGCCGTCGGCCAGGCGGACTCCAGATGTCCTCCCGGAGCCGGTCTCGACGGCTACCACCTCGGTCCCCAACCGGACCTCCGTCCCGTGGCGGCGGGCGGCGTCCATCAGGTTGGCGGCTGCCAACCGGGGGTCGTCGATGAACCCGCCGTCGGGGACGAGCACGGCGTCGAGCCTGCCGAACGGTCCAAGGCCGAACCGGGGGTCGTCCGGTCGGCGGGGTGGGTGGTAGCGGCCGGTGTCCAGCGCCGGGAACTGGCGGCGGAGCTCGCCCTCGTCGAGGACCTCGTACGGCACGCCGACCGTGGAAAGCAGGATCGTGGCGTCGGCCCGGGGGAAACCCGGGGGTTCCAGGAACAGCATCGGACACCGGACGAATCTGGCCAGCGGGCCTAACCCCCCGCTGGCATCGTCGGCCAGGCCGAGGTGGTCGGCCCACGCCTCCCACCGGTGAGCCGATTCCCACGCCGCGGTGACGGCGGCCAGGGTCGAGAAGTTGAACCGCACCACCGCCGAGCTGGAGCTGGTGGAACCGCAGCCGACGGCGTCCCCCTTGTCGACCACCACCACCGTCCGTCCGGACCTCTGCAACTCGAGGGCGACGGAGGCTCCCATAACCCCTGCTCCGACCACCACCACGTCCGGCACGGCCCGGAGCCTAAGAGCGACGGTTAGGCTCGCGTTCCCGACTTTCACCCTCAGGGGCGTCACCGCTACCGTGGTGGTTCCTAGGTACCATCTGGGTCACGGTTTCTGGCTGGTGGCCAGGACGAACAGGGTCCCGGGCGACGGTCCGGCGAAGGGCGACGAACGATGGCCATCACCGAAACAGGAGCCGGACACGTCTTCTCCTCCGATGATGTCTGTCGGGTGGTAGGTGAGCGGGTCCGCGACGCCCGACGGGCGCTTGGCCTCACCATGGCCCAGTTCGCCGAGGTTTCTGAGATCTCGCTTGGCATGGTGTCCAAGATCGAACACGGCCAGACGTCACCCAGCCTCTCCACGCTCACCCGGCTGGCCCACGCTGCGCAGGTGCCCATCACGGCCTTCTTTCGGGGCCTCGACGAGGAGCATGACGTGGTCATCGTGCGAGCCGACGAGCGAATGGAGATCCTCCATGAGGGCAGTCGACCGGGTCACATCTATGAGGACTTGGGGTCGCTTCGGGGCAAGACCCGGATCATCGAGCCGATGATGGTGACGTTGGAGGCCAGCGACGACGTATTCCCGTTGTTCCAGCACGAGGGCGTGGAGTTTCTCCACATTTTGGAGGGATCGATGGACTACGGGTACGGACCCAAGGTGTATCGCCTAGGGGCCGGAGACACCATCCAGATCCACGGCGAGGTGGCTCACGGCCCGGTCGCCCTGGTCGACCTTCCGGTCCGCTTCATGTCGGTCAAGGTCTTCCCGGCCCCGGAATAGGACGAACTGTGGGAATCCTCTGGCTCCTCGGAGCCCATCGCAGCGCGGTTCTATTTGTCCTGCTGATCGCCGCACTTGGACTCACTGTCTGGGAGGCCCGTGAGCAAAAATTTGACCGCCGAATGACCCTTTGGTGGGCCTCAGTGGTCGGCATGACCCACGTCTTGGGCTACCTGGCGCTGAGAGCTTGGGTAGCCAACCGGGAACGGAGATCCTGATGAAGTCGATTCGCCAGTGGTCCATGCCGGCAAAGATGTTCACAGGCCTAGCCATCGTCGTAGTCGTTGGTTACCTCGGTGGATGTCTGGGCGGTACCGATATCACTGGTGACGAGGCGGTCCGTATTGCCCGGGCACAGATTGACTTCGAGCCCGAGCAGATCAACGCCGAGCTGGGTCGGCAGGGGTACCCACCGAGGGCCGTGTGGGCAGTCACGTTCTGGATCGCGGCTAAGGATGGAGTGGGCGGGTTCGAGCGTCGGACGGCGGTGGAGGTCCACGCCAACACCGGCGATGTCTTAACCATCCGCAACGACCCCTGATCCCGCCATTGCGGGGCCAGCGATGAGCGGTGTGTTCCGGGGGCCATTTCCACTCTGATCCGGTGGGGCCACGATTGGAACAAGGTTTCCCTGTAGGAAGACAGTTTTCCTACCAAGGATGGGCCGCTGCTGTTACTGTGACCCACGTCATGTCGGCGATTCCGATGCCTAAGGGTACCGAGACTGGTATCCGAGTCATTGGTTGGCCGCGTTTCCAACAAGCAATGGGGGGAGACACCACCATGTCCATGCCCGTAACTAGTCCCGGTGAGGAGGTGTTGGCACGATGATGGGCGATGACATTTTCATTGAGAATTACTACTTCGTCACCGTGGTCTTCATGTGGTTCCTCCATGTGGGCTTTATGTGTTACGAAGCCGGCGTCAGCCGACGTAAGAACGTCATGTCGACGGCAATCAAGAACATCATGACCATCGCGGTCGTCACACCGGCGTTCTACTACGCCGGTTGGTGGACCTACCTCTGCATGCCAGCGGGGTTCATCCCGAATGTTGGCGATGCCGTTCACGGCTACGAGTGCACGTGGGGCAACCCATGGGGCGAGTTGATGGGTCCCAACATCGGTGACCACGTCTTGGCCGTCTTCTGGGCAGCGTTCCTGCTGTTCTCCTGGACCACCGGATCGATTATGTCGGGCGCCACCATTGAGCGCATCCGCGTATCGGCGTACCTGGTGCTCACCGTGTTCCTCGGTGCGTTCGTCTGGATCCTTGGCGCTGCTTGGGGTTGGAGCTGGCACGGTTGGCTAGTCGTCCACTTCGGCTTCCACGACTTCGCCGCCTCGGGAGTGGTGCACGGCATCGCCGGGCTCTTCGCCCTTGGGGTGCTGTTCAACCTCGGACCACGGATTGGCGCTTTCGATGATGATGGGGGGGCGCGGGCCTTCAAGCCCCACAACCTCCACATGACCCTCATGGGCCTCATGATCATCTTCACGGCGTTCTACGCGTTCTACGCGGCATGTTTGGCAGTGCTACCGGGCGAGGCCCCGGGTTGGAACAACATCTATTACAACCCGACCACGCTGGGTGCCATTACGTACACCATCACCATCGCCTTTGCTGGCGGCTTCATGAGCGGATACATCTGTTCGAAGGGTGATCCGTTCTGGACCCTGTCTGGTGGCCTTGCTGGGGTGATTGCCGTGTCGTCCGGCGCGGACGTCTACGCTCCGTCGCTGACCTACTTGCTGGCCATGCTGGGCGCTGCGTTCGCTGTGTGGGTCGGTACCTGGCAGCAGGAGAAGATGCGGGTCGACGATGCCGTTGGAGCGGTCGCCGTTCACGGTTGGACCGGCTTCCTGGGCGTTCTGCTCATGGGCATCTTCGCCAGCGGCTATCCCACCGGTGCGTTCTCGGGCAACGTCGAGGTCACCATCCTCGGCCAGTTGGTCGGCATTGCCGCCCTTCTGCCTTTGGCCTTCCTCTCCGGTTACATCATCTCGTGGTTGCTGAAGCAGGGGAACCTGCTCCGCGTGCCACCTGAGGTCGAGCTCGAAGGTCTCGACGTCGCCGAGTTTGGTGGCGATTTCTATCCGGACTTCGGAGTTAGCGAAGAGGTCATCGTGGAAGCCGATGGAAGCGAAGTCCCGGCAGGTCCGGTGCTCGCCCGAGCGGCCAATCAACTCATCCGAGGTTGATCGATGCTTGAACTCATCGGGGCCATCGCGCTGATGTACGCCGTCGTACTGGTGGCAGGCATCTGGGCGACTCGCAAGTCGAAGGCCCTACGTGAGTTGGCAGAGAACGACATCGAAAATTCAGTTTGAGAAGGAGTGTGAACCAATATGGACACCTTTCCCTACGCCGATTGGGCGGAGGCACTTGAAGCGAATGGTGCGATATTCACCTGGGCTGACAACGAGAGCGCGATCTTTGTGCTCACGGCCCTGGGGATTGCAGCGTTCGTGGTGAGCCTCGTCCACATCATCAGGACAGAGGATCGGAATCTCAACCACGCGGCTGCTCGTCTGGCCGCCCAGAGCGCACCGAGCGCACCGAGTGAACCGATGGGAGGTGAGTGAGATGGCCGGTAAGCAGGTCGAGTTCCTGGAGAACCACACCCATAAGAAGAGCTA
>JAKURX010000039.1:0-2343 GCA_022451505.1 Acidimicrobiales bacterium
TCAGGGCGGGTCGGCGACCGTTGATGAAGTATCCGACCACACCGAAGAGCAGGACAAGGCCCAGCCACGGAATGGTGAGGTAGGCGTCGCGCATGGGCAGCAGGATCCAGGACTCGAGGGCGTCCCGGAAGGTGATGGTGTAGTCGCGGAGGTTGAATGTGAAGGACTCGTCGATGGTTCGGAGGGTCACCCAGCCGTGCGTCACGATCACGGTCATGGCCGCTGTCCAGGCGAAGCGCAGCGACTGTTGGGTCTGGGCGACCGCCGCGAGGTCCGAGTAGCCCTCCTCGGAGGCCTGGGCCAGCAACCTGGCTCGCACCGATGAGCCGTACGCCAAGGCGGCGACGCCGGCCACCACGAAGACGTAGATCCACGGCTTTGTGGAGAGGTGCAGGAAGTCGAACAGATCGACGGACCATCCCACCAGGGTCACGGCGGCCGCAGCGATGAGCCAGCGGTAGCGCCGGGTGTCCCAGGCTCTCCATCCGGCGACTGCGATGGCGGCCAGGAAGAGCACCAACCACCGACCACCGGACAGGTGCCACCACGCCACGTCGCTCTTGCCCTTGTCCACGAGGAATTCCCAAAAGCCCTCATGGCCCCGCATCCACGAGTTGGGTACGCGGAAGGCGGCATCCCAGGCTCGGGCCAGGAGGAGACCGCCCACCACCACGGCCCCCGTGGCCAGGAGGTAGGGGTGGCGTTTCCAGAAGGGCGCGCCCTCTGCATGGCGGGTCGGTTGGAGCCGACCCAGCGCTTGGCTGAGGCGGTCCAGGGTGATGGCCATGACGACGATGGCGAGCCCGATCTCCGTTCCGGCGCCAATGTGGAGTCCCGTGAGGCGGAACAGGAGGTCCTGTCCCAGACCGGCGGTGCCGACGAAGGACGCGATGACCACCATGGCTAGGCACTCCATCACCACCTGGTTGATGCCGACCAGGAGGGAGTGGCGGGCGGCGGGTAACTCCACCTTCCACAGCATCTGCCGTCGTGTGCAGCCGCCCATGATCCCCGCCTCGATGACCTCACTTGAGATCCCCTGGATGCCGAGGATCGTCACCCGGGCCATTGGCGGGATGGCGTAGGCGATCGTGGCGATGACACCCGCCTTGTGCGAGAGGCCGATGAACACGCCGATCGGGATAAGGAAGGTGAAGTGCGGGAAGGCCTGGGTCAGGTTCATGATCGGGATCAGGAACTGTTCGACCCGACGTCGCTTGGCTGCCACCAGGCCGATGACGCCACCGAGCATGGCGGCGATCGGAACGGCCACCAGGACCGCGGACAGTGTGATCATCGTTTTATCCCAGCGAGTCTGCGCTCCGGCCTGCTCCGCAGGTTCACCAACGAAGGCGGCGTAGAGAATGAACCCGACCGACAGGAGGGTGAGGCGCCAACCACCCAGCTTCCAACCGACGACACCGAAGAGGCCGGCGATCACGATCCACGGCAGGGCGGGAATATGCCACGGCTCGTAGAGGCTCACCACGGCCATCCAGCCCAACAGCAGGGTCGCTACGGCTAGGGCGGTGCTCCGGCGCTGCCAGGCCAGCCTGCCCGCGCCACCGACGAGGAGGACGAAGATGAACAGCCACGGCATGTCGGGTAGGTGCCACGGCCCGTAGCCGCTGATGAGGAGTCCCTCGGTGACGTCCAGGGGGAACTCCAGCCATCGTGCGACCTGGCGGAAGAAGGCCTTGACATTGAAGGACTCCTCGTTGGTCAGTAGGGCCAACCATCCGATGGTGGCGACGGTCGTGGTCGCCGCCATCCATCCGAACGTCCGATTCTGCAGAGTCCGGGCCGCCGAGGCGATGCCGACCACCAGGAAGACGTAGACCCACGGCGTCGTGGGAACGTGGAGGAAGTCCAACAGGTCGGCCGACCAGCCCATCCATGCCACGGCCGCGGTGGCTATCAGCCAGCGGTTGCTACGGGTACGCCAGGCCATCCATCCGGCTGCCCCGAGGCAGGCCAGGAGGACCAACAGCCACGGCCCCTTGGAGAGGTGCCAAGCCACGGTGAACTGGAAGAGCTCCTCGTAGCGGAGGTGATCAAACCAGGTGTTCACCCACCCTGTGGCCTTATAGCTGACGCTGGCAAAGCCGTCCCGGCCCGCAAAGTTGAACCAGTCGACGGTCCAGGTCCGCGGAACCCGGTACAGCCATTCAAGCGCCGCGGACTCCCCCTCGTACTTGCCGGTTCGAGTGATGTTGTGCGACCCGAGCCGCCACCAGGCGAACCACAGGATCAGAAACGGGCCGAAGGCGATCGTCGCCTTCTGGCGACTGGAGAGTTGCTTCGCTGGTCCGTCGGCCGAAGCGGCATCGGAGGTGTCGAGGG
>JAKURX010000039.1:2353-14540 GCA_022451505.1 Acidimicrobiales bacterium
CGAGGGGCTCGGACGTGGTCTGATCGGTCATGGCCTGGTGGTCATTCGGCCTCGAAGAGTGCTTCGGTCACCTGCGCAGCGGTGATCGAGCCGACAACCTCCCCGTCTTCGACCACCCTCAGCGGGACCGTGGAGCTGAGGATCTGACTGGCCGCCGACGCCACGAAAACGTGTCCGTCGACCTCGCCGACGGCGTCATCCGACGGTGGACCCATCAGGGTGTGGACCCGGAGCAACTTGGCCCGGGAGACGTTCTTGGTAAACGCCGCTACGTAGTCCGAACCCGGGTTAGTGATCAACTCCTCGGCGGTGCCCATCTGGTCGATCACCCCGTCGCGCATGATGGCGATCCGGTCAGCGAGACGGATGGCCTCGTCGAAGTCGTGTGTGATGAAGACGATCGTCTTCTGCAACGTCGACTGGAGCCGGAGGAACTCATCCTGCATATCGCGTCGGATGAGGGCGTCGAGGGCGGAGAACGGCTCGTCGAGGAACCAGACGTCGGGCTCAACAGCCAGGGAACGACCGATGCCGACACGCTGCTGTTGTCCGCCGGAGAGTTCCCTGGGGTAGTAGTTGCCACGTCCGTGCAGCCCGACGAGGTCGATGATCTCGAGGGCTCGGGCATTCCGGGTGGCCACGTCGACACCCTGCACCTCGAGCGGGAAGGCGACATTCTCGAGCACCGTACGGTGCGGGAACAGCGCGAAGTGCTGGAACACCATGCCCATCTTGTGCCGGCGAAGCTCGACCAGCTCCCGCTCGGAGGCAGCACGCAGGTCCTCACCGTCGAATTCAATCTCGCCGGCGGTCGGCTCGATAAGGCGAGACATGCAGCGGACGAGGGTGGACTTTCCCGAGCCGCTCAGGCCCATCAGGACGACGAGCTCGCCCTCGTGGATCTCCAGCGAGGCGTTCCGAACGGCGGGGATGTAGCCGCCCTCCTTGATGGTGGCCAGGTCGGGATCGCCATCGTGGGAGGCCAGAAACTTCTCAGGCTCGGGCCCGTAGAGCTTCCAGACGTTCCGGCAGGCGAGCTTGGGCTGGTTCATCGCGTCGAACCTCGTCGAGGAACCGGCGGTCCGGCTGGCCGCCGCACTCTAGTGCTGAAAAGGAAACGGCGCCCTAGCCACTGATAGGTTCCGCGGCCGTCCCGGATCGACAGGGGAGAGCGAACCGTGAAGATCGCCGAGGTTGACGTGTTTCAACACGACCTCCCCGTGCGAGGGCCCGAGAAGGGGGTTCCGTACCGGATGGCCCTCCAGGACGTATGGCATCTGGACACCACCATCGTGCGCCTCGCCTGCGACGACGGCACTGTCGGATACGGCGAGACCTGTCCGCTGGGATCGACCTACCAGCCCGAGCACGCCCTAGGCGCCCGGGCCGCCTTGGCCGAGGTGGTTCCTCACCTGATCGGCCTGGATCCCACGGCCGTCGGTCGGGTGAACTCCGCTATGGACGAGGCGCTGATGGGACACCGGTACGCCAAGGCGGCCGTCGATGTGGCCTGCTGGGATGCCACAGGCAAGGCCTACGGGGTGCGGGTCTGCGACCTGCTGGGCGGTGCGGTCCGGGAACGGGTGCCGTCGTACCACGGCGTTCTGATCGCCTCGCCGGAGGACTCGGCGGCGGACGCTGACCGGCGACAGGCCGAGGGCTTCCCCCGGATCCAGCTCAAAGTGGGAGGTCGTCCGGTGGCCGAAGACGTCGCCGCGCTACGGGCCGTGGCGGCGACCCTGCGGCCAGGCGTCCGCCTGTCGGCCGACGCCAACAAGGGGTGGACCACCCGCGACGCCATCCAGGTCTCCCGGGCTTGTCGTGACCTCGCGATGGTGCTCGAGCAGCCCTGCCAGACCTACGAGGAGACGGCTTCGCTGGTAGGGAAGGTTTGCCATCCGATTTACCTCGACGAGTCGGCTACCGACCTGACGGCCGTGGTGACGGCCATCGGCCAACGGGTGGCCGACGGGTTCGGCATGAAGGTCTCTCGGGTGGGAGGCATCAGCGCCATGCGGGCTGTGCGCGACGTGTGCGCGGCGGCCCGTCGGCCCCACACGGTCGACGACACCTGGGGGGGCGACCTGGTCGCCGCGGCCAGCCTGCATGTGGGGGCCACAGTGGACCCGGCGAACTTCGAGGGAACTTGGATCGCCGAGCCGTACGTGGACGGCCACTACGACGATGAGCACGGGATCCACCTGGACGGGGGCTGGATCGACCTGCCCCCTGGTCCGGGCCTGGGTATCACCCCGGACGAGTCCCAGTGGGGCGATCCGATGATGTCGTTCCGCTGACCGGTTGACCTGGATCAGCGTCCGGCCAGGTCCACCGCCTCGCTCCCCAGGGGCTTCTTGTCGACCTTGCCGATGACCAGCATGGGCAGGGCTGCACGGAGGTGGACGGCCTTGGGTACCTTCGAGGAAGGTATCTTCCTCGGAAGAGGACCTTTCCCGAGGAGTTGGAATCGCCATGGCCACCATCGACGACATCGACCTCACCGACCTCGACGTGTTCGTCGAACGGATGCCCCACGACTGGTTCGACCTACTCCGCCGGGAGGCGCCGGTGTGGCGCCACCCGGCCACCGACGAGCACCCGGAACCGTTCTGGGTGGTGTCGTCCTACGAACACATCTCCGAGGCCCACCGGTCGGGGACCCTGTTCTCCCATCAGACCGGGCCGGGACGGGACGGCGCCGGCGGGGTAGCCCTGAACGACATCGCGCCCGGCCGCGGCCCGGGCCTCCAAATGGTCATGACCGACCCACCCCAGCACACGAGGTATCGCAAGCTGGTCAACACCGGGTTTACGCCGCGCATGGTCCGACGCATGGAGGACGTCATGCGGCTCCGCACGACCATCATCCTGGACCGGATCTGCGAGCGGGGGACGGCCGACTTTGTGCTGGACGTGGCCGCCGAGCTCCCCCTGATGGCCATCGCCGACATCATCGGGGTGCCTGACGATGAACGGCATCTGCTCCTGGACTGGAGCAACCGGACTATCGGCGGAAGCGACCCCGAATACCGGGACGAGGGTGTCGAGGAAAATCACCGTTCCACCTACGAGACAGCCATGATCGAGATGGCTATGTACGCCCACGGCCTGTCCGACCGCAAGCGCACCGAGCCGGAGGACGACCTCTGGACGGTCCTCACCTCGGCCACTGTGACTCTGGACGACGGCACGACGGCCGAGCTGACCGACATCGAACGGGACCTCTTCTTCACCCTGCTGCTGGTGGCCGGCAACGAGACGACCCGTAACGCCATCAGCCTCGGCCTGATGGGCTTCCTCGACCATCCCGACCAGTGGGGTCCGCTCACCGAGGGGGCCGAGATGGACGAGGTCGCCGTGGACGAGATCCTGCGGTACACCAGCCCGGTCAACTACTTCCGGCGCACGGCCACCGAGGACACGGAGCTGGGGGGCCAGCAGATCCGGGCCGGAGACAAGGTGACCCTCTGGTACCCGTCGGGGAATCGGGACGAGAAGGTCTACGACGACCCCCACCGCATGGACCTGACCCGGCACCCCAACCACCATCTGGCTTTCGGCGGCGGCGGTGCCCACTATTGCTTGGGGGCGAACCTGGCCCGGCTGGAGCTGAAGCTCATGTTCGAGGGCCTGGCCCGGCGGATGCCCGACATCGCCTCCACCGGTCCGGCCGACCGGCTGCGGATGAACTTCGTGAACGGGGTCAAGCACCTTCCCGTCGAGTTCACCCCGTCGGAACCCGTCCTGGTTGCCTGACGATTGTTCCGGCCTTCGCTCCGGTTAGCGGGTGGAGCCGGGTGGGTTTCGGAACCGCACGCCCTCCGGGCGGGGTTCGTCACATCGTTCCAGAGCGGCGGCCCAGGCCGGCGAGGCGCCGAGTGCGCTACGGAGGCCGCGGACCAGCAGGCGCCCACGGGTGACGGCCCCCCGGCGGGGCGAGACGCCGATGGCCTGCAGTATCGGCCCCGGGACGGTGGCCGCCGCGGCGTCGTGGATGATCCGGTAGGCCGTACGCACTGGACCAGACAAGGGAGGTCCGGAGAGGAAGGCGACGGCGTCGTCACCGGCCGGGGAACGGCCCAGAGACGGGTGCCCGGCCAACCAGGTGCTCAGCTCGTCGGCACCGGCCGGCAGCGGTGCGGCTTCCATACGCTCTCCCAGGCGAACTTGCTCGGCTACGTAGGCGTCGGCCTGGGCATCCGACATGGGTTGGGGTCCGAAGGTGCGATGAGCTACCAGGAACGAATCCACCAGGGCGTTGTGGACCCAGGCCGCCATCTCCGGGTCGGCAGCCGAATAGGTGACACCCCGGTGCGAGGTGCCCGAAACCGGGCTGTGCCGCCGACGTACTAGGGCGACCGCTGCGTCCACCTCAGGCAGAGACCCGTAGGCGGTAGCCGTTACGTACGCCGCGGTACGGGACAGGCGGCCCAGCGGGTCGTCCCGGTACGAGGAGTGGTCGCCCACTCCAGCGGCCACCTCGGGATGGGCGGCCTGGACCAGAAGGGCCCGGACCCCGCCGATGAATGTTGAGCAGTCGCTCATCACCTGCCAGGTCGTCGACGTCGGTCCGAACAGGCCAGGGTCGCCTTGGTGGGCGAACGTGCCGGCCAGCGGGTCGGGGGCGTGGCTGAACAGCCCGACAGCCGCCTCTGTGACCCGTCGGCGCCAGATGGCCGGGGTCGGGGAGCGGTCGTTCACCGCAGCCTGGTGGTGGGCGTGGACGACAGCCCGTCGCCGGCCAGCTCAGCCACGGCGGGCACGGGCTCCGGGTCGGCGAACATCTCCGGGTCGTCGGGCCGGAACCCGAGACCACGGCCGCCGGTAGTCCACCACGACGCCTCCAGGGCGATGCCGTTCACGTCGTGGAAGTAGATGGAGCGCAGGATGTGGTGGTCCACCACCGGTGTTACCTCGCAGCCTGCAGCAACCAGGCGTTCCTGGAGGGTCACAAGGGCCGCCTCGTCGTCGACGGCGAACGACACGTGGTCGAACTGGATAGCCCGTGACGAGGGCGCGCCCGCCGGCTTGGAGAACGTCTCGGCACCCGGAACCTCGAAGAAGGCGATGGTGTTCCCCGGGCCGAGCTCGAAGAAGTAGTGGCGCATCGGTCCGGCCCGCAATGTGGCGACTAGCGGCATGGCGAGGACGCCGACGTAGAACCGAACCGTGGCGTCCATGTCCGGGGTGACCAGGGCCAGGTGGTGGACGCCCCGCCAGTCCGGAGGAGTGGATCGGTTGCTTAGCGTCACGGACTCAACTCCCGGTGGTGATGTCGTTCGACTCGCCCGCCTCGGGTGGAGGGGGGAGACCGGTCTCTCCCTCGCGGAGGAGCAGGAACTCGATACGGCGGTTGGCTGCCTTGCCGGTCTTCGTCAGGTTGTCGGCGATGGGGTCGGTGTGGCCGAGGCCCAGGGTAATCAGCCGGTCGGGCTCCACGCCACGGGCCAGCAGCTGGGTGCGGACCGCCTCGGACCGGATAGCGGACAGGCGGAGGTTGTCGCCAGGCGCCTTCTCGTCGCTGTCGGTGTGGCCGATGATCTGGACCCGAATGGTCGGTTCGAACAACAAGAAGGCGGCCAGCCGGTCCAGCGTGGGCACCGACTCCAGGGTGATCCGGTCTCCGCCACTCTCGAACTGGATCGGTGGATGGGCGGCCACCGCGCTCAGGCGGGCCTGGAGCACCAGGTCAGCCAGGGCGGCTGGGAGGTCGGGGAGCGTGGTGGTGGTGATCGCCTCTTCGATTGTTGGGGGGACGTACAGGTGGTTCTGGACGCTGATGACGCCCGGTTGGGCGAAGGCCACCCGCTCGGCAGCCTCCTTCAGTTCGTCGGTGGCCACCCGGCCCTCCAGGATCACCGTCCAGTCGACGACCCGGACCTCGACGGTTGGCAGGCCGGCCTGGACCATCGCCCCCTGGACGGAGGCCGTGAGGTCCCGCTCGGTCGCCCGCTCCTCGGTTGGGGCGTTGGTCCCCAGGGCGATGACGGCGAAGAAGGCAACAAGGACGGCCACGGCGATCCAGGTGGAGCGGTTCCCCAAGGCGTCGGCTAGGCCGGCCCGGGGTATGCGCCGGGATCGCCGGCCAAGGCCGAAGGCGGGACCGAAGTCCCGGTTTCGCCGATCCCGGGGGTCCCGCATCATCCCGGTCACGGCCGGACACCGATCGTCGTGCGCACGACGTCAGGGTAGGGGCGCAGTGGCGAATGGGGGAGGCCGCAATGCCGGCCGGGACCTCCTAGAGGTCTGCCAGGGGGGCCACGACGGCGTCGGCGAACCGGGCCAGGGCGTCCGCGGTGTCCCGGAGGAAGAGGAAGGAGGGCACGACGACGCGGCCGACCCCTAGGGCCCGGAGGCCCTCCGCCGCCTGCACCGGGTCCTCGCCCGTCGCCAGGTCGCCAGCCCACGTGACCTCGATGTCATCGGGGTCACGCCCGTGCGCCTCGGCCTCCTGCCGCATGACGCCCATTAGGTGGCCTAGGTCACCTCGCCCAGGCCAGAAGCCGTCACCGAGCCGCCCCGCTCGGCGGGCCGCAGCCTCGGTGTGTCCACCCACCACGATGGGCACGTTGCCCGAGACTGGTTTGGGGTTCGACGAGACCCCGGCGAAGGAGGCGAACTCACCGTCGAACGCCACGCTGTTGCCACTCCATAGGGTGCGCATGACCTCCACGTACTCGTCGGTCCGGGCGCCCCGGCGCTTCCAGGGGATCCCGAGGGCGTCGAACTCCTCCCGCAGCCATCCCACGCCGATGCCCAGGTCCACCCGACCGCCGGTCAGCTGGTCCATGGTGGCCAGTTGCTTGGCCAGTACCAACGGGTTGCGCTCGGGGAGGATCAGGATGCCGGTGGCCAGCCGGATGGTCGAGGTGTGGGCGCCGACCCAGGTCAGCCAGGTCAGGGGGTCGGTTAGGTCGGTGTCGGGGGCCATCATCATCCGGCCCGAGTCGTCGTATGGATACGACGACCCGTAGTCGTCCGGATAGATGACGTGTTCGACCGTCCACAACGATTCGATGCCGGCCTCCTCGGCGGCCGTGGCTAGGCCGACGGCTCCCTTGGCGGTGCCGAATGGCCCGATGTTGGCGAACGCGATTCCGACCTTCATGGCTCTCTCCGGCGTCGTGGCGGCTGGCTGGCCGAGTCTGACCGGTGGTCCCGACCGGGGCCCCATCCGGCTCGGCTTTGCCTCGGAATGGCTGGACGAAGCGGATGCGGCCTAAGATCTGACGGTGCGTCAGAAACTCTGGGGAACTCGACTGGTATGACAACCGCCCAACCCGCACCCTCCGGGGCCCGTACCGAGATCCCTCCGATCATTAGCGTCGATGACCACATCGTGGAGCCGCCCCACCTGTGGCAGGAATGGCTTCCTGCCCGGTACCGCGACCGCGGCCCCCGGGTCGAACGGCGCCGACTGGGCGAGATGAAGTGGGTCGGTGGGGCGAAGATGTACGAGTACGAGCTGGACACGCCCGACGCCCCGTGGTGCGACATCTGGTTCTACGAAGACCTGGTCCACCCCAACAAGCGGCACGTGGCGGCCGTGGGCTTTGACCGTGACGAGATGACCATGGCGCCTATCACCTACGACGAGATGCGACCCGGCTGCTACGACCCGACGGCCCGGGTGGCCGATATGCAGGCCAACCACGTCGAGGCGTCGCTGTCCTTTCCCACGCTGCCTCGGTTCTGCGGCCAGACGTTCTACGAGGCCACCGACCGGGACCTCGGGCTGGCGTGCGTGCGCGCCTACAACGACTTCATGGTCGAGGAGTGGTGCGGCGACTCCGACGGGGCCCTTATCCCCCTCATCATCATCCCGCTGTGGGACGCCGGGCTGGCCGCCGACGAGGTGCGTCGCAACGCCGAACGGGGCTGTCACGCCGTGTGCTTCTCCGAGATCGCCCCCAACCTCGGGCTGCCTTCCATCCACACCGGCTACTGGGACCCCTTCTTCGCCGCCTGTCAGGACACCCGGACCACCGTCAACATGCACATTGGCTCGTCCTCGAAGATGCCGGCCGCCTCGCCCGACGCCCCACCAGCCGTGGCCGCATCGCTCAGCTTCAACAACGCCATCGCCTCGATGAGCGACTTCCTGTTCTCCGGGGTGCTGGTTCGCTTCCCGGAGCTCACCCTGGCCTATAGCGAGGGCCAGATCGGCTGGATCCCCTACATCCTGGAGCGGGCTGACGACGTGTGGAAGGAGCACCGGGCGTGGGGGGGCGTGGCCGACACCATCCCCGAGCCCCCCTCCACCTACTACTACCGCCAGATGTACGGCTGCTTCTTTCGCGATAACCACGGATTGCGGTCACTGGACGAGGTCGGGGTCGACAACATCACCTTCGAGACCGACTACCCCCACACCGACACCACCTGGCCCCACACGAAGCAGGTGGCCGAGGAGATGATGGGCCACCTCCCGGCCGACGTGGTGTGGAAGATCGTGCGGGGTAATGCCGCCCGCATGCTCAGCCTCGACATCGAGCCGTGTCCGACGGCCTGACCTCCGGTCGGTCACCCGCCACGGCCCAAGGCCAACGGGACGAGGTCCGTAGACTGCCTCCATGGCCGAGACCGCGGCGACCGATGTCCAGCCGACCACCGGCCCGGTAGACGGGGTAAACCCGGGGGCCGGGGAGCGCCTGTCGGCCCTCCTGCTGGAGCCGGACTGCGCGCCAGGTATCTGGGCCTCAGTGGACTCCGGCGAGATGGACTACCTGGTCCCCGAACTGCTGGCCCTGCGGATGGAACAGGATCCCATCCACCGGCACAAGGACGTCCTCAGCCACACCATCGCCGTGGTGGGCAAGACCGAGCCCGAGATGACGGTGCGTCTGGCCGCCCTGTTCCACGACATCGCCAAGCCCCGCACCCGCTCCTTCGAGCACGGCGGCGTGACCTTCCGCCACCATGAGGCGGTGGGGGCCCGCATGACCCGACGGCGCCTGGTTGCCATGGGCTACGACGAGTTGTTGGTGGATGACGTGGCCGAGTTGGTCCGGTTGTCCGGTCGCTTCAAGGGCTACGCCGATGGCTGGTCGGACGCCGCGGTCCGGCGGTACGCCCGGGACGCCGGGCCGTTGCTTGGCCGCCTCAACCATCTGATCCGCTGTGACTGTACGACCCGCAACCGGGAGAAGGCGGCGGGCATCCAGGCCGCTATGGACGACCTGGAGAACCGGATCGCCGGACTGGCCGAGGAGGCCCGACAGGCTGCCGAGCGTCCGGGCCTAGACGGTGCCGACGTGATGGCCCACCTGGGCATTGGACCAGGTCGTGACATCGGCCGGGCTCTGGCCTTCTTGCTTGAGGTCAAACGGACCCAGGGCGACCTGCAGCGCCCCGACCTAGAGGCCCGCCTCGACGCTTGGTGGGCCGACCAGGCCTAAGCCCACTGGTCAGCTGCCAGACGTCTCGAAGAACACCTTGTCCACTAGCCAGTCGCCCACCTGTGACATCCCGGCGTCAGACAGGTGCACGCCGTCGTCTCGCATCTCGCGTTCTCGCTCCGTGCCGTTGGCCCCGATGAAGTCTCGGTAGGGCACGGTCGTTACGTACCGGAGGTCCGCCGTGGCCTCCCGGACCAACGCGTTAAGGGCGTCGATCCGGTCGGGGTGGTTTTGAGGGCGGATCTCACGCCGAATGTGGGCTCCCTCCAGCCAGTACACGTGTGCACCGGTCGAACCCAGCACCTCGCTAGCCAGCCGGTACTCGGCCGAGATGTACCCGTCGTAGGCGGGGACACCGACCCATACCCAGTCCTCGCCAAGCGACGGGACCAGCCGGTCGGTCACGTCCCAGGCCGTCACGTGGCCCATCACCACGTCAGGACGGAAGGCCTTGACGGCTGATGGCCACGAGACCACCTCGGGGTCCAGCATCACGTGGGTGGGGACGGGGTCGTTCCACGCCGAGCAGAGCTCACCCACTGGCCCCTCGTCGCCCTCGGGGATCCGCTTGAGGCCGTGGCGACCCACGACGCACCCCAGGTGGGCCTCGTTCAAGACCACCATGCGCCCGGGGTTGTCCACGGCCCACCCGCACAGGGCCTCCCCGACCTGGAGGGCCACCGAGTCGCCGACCACCAGCACCCGGACCCGTTCGTCGGACGGCGGCGGCAGCAACCCCTGCTCGGTGCACGGGCTGGCCGACGGGGCGAACGCCCCGGCCTCGGCCGGCCGGGTATTGACCCATAACAACCCCACCAGGATCAGGACGACGGCCGTGGCTCCGGCCGCTGTGCCGCTGATCGCCGAGATCGGTCGGTCGAGCAGCGGGAACCGCCGTCGCATGACCGGCTGTTCCACCAGATAGAAGCTGGCCGCGGCCAGAGCGAAGGTGAGGGCCAGGTGCAGCCAGATCAGGTTGTTGCCCTCGATAACCGACACGCCGGGCACGAGGCGAGCTGCCCGGGTCGGGGTGACCAGCAGGTAGATCGGCCAGTGATACAGGTAGAGGCCGTAGCTGATCTTTCCCACCCAGCGGATGAGCCTGGACTCCAGGAACCAGTGCAGCGGACCGACCGTTGGCCGGTCCACGCCGTAGCAGAACCATCCGATCCCCACGCCCAGGAGGTAGGGCCAGTGGTCGAACGGGGTGTTACCCCGGGCCACGCTGACCACCGCCCAGCCGGCCGTGAAGAGCCCGGCGTAGAGGGCGCCGCAGACCAGCCGGCTGGCCCACGGGGCGTCGTCGGCCGACAGGGCACTGGGTAGCCGGCTGTGCCAAGCCCGTTCACCGGGCTGAGCCACTCCGTAGATCATCAGGCACGAGACGGCGGCCACTAGCAGGAAGCCCCCATATTCGAACATCCAGGCGTCGCGTTCGGAGATCTCGAAGATGGCCCACGAGAAGAAGATCGTCGCCCCGTAGGCCCCGGCCACCCACACCAACTGGCCGGCCCGGGTCCGGACCGGCCCGTACATGCGGACGGCAACGGCCAAAATGATGCCGGCGAACAGCGAATGGGCCCGGGTGTCGGTTCCGTAGTACACGCGGGAGGGATCTCCGTGTCCCGGGTACAGGTGGCTCATCCACCATGTAGAGAGGATGGTGCCGGCCACCATGGTGACCAGCAGGGCCAGGTTGGCCCGTCGCCGGAAAAGGGTCAGCACGGCGATCAGGTAGAGCGGGGCGAAGATGTAGAACTGCTCCTCGATCGAGAACGACCAGACGTGGCGGAGCGGTGAGTGGTGGAAGTCCTCGAAGTAGGAGGTGTCGGAGAAGATCTCGTACCAGTTGGCGCTGTAGGTGAGGGTCGAGAAGATCGCACCGGTCCAGCGGGCAATCTCGCTGGGCGGGACCACCAGCACCAGGTACAGGGTCAGCATTCCCAGGGCCAGGAACAGGGCGGGCAGGAGGCGCCGGGCCCGGCGTCCCGCATAGGCCTTCAGGTCGATCCGCCCGGTGGCCTCGAACTCGTTCAGGGCGATGGAGATGATCAGGAAACTGGACAGGGTGAAGAACAGGTCGATGCCCAGGATCCCGCCTGAGACTGTGTCGGTAGCCGCGTGGTACAGCAGCGGGCCGACGACCACCCAGATCCCCCGGATGCCGTCGAGGCCGGGAATGTAGGAGAAGCGGGGGCGCGCCTGGTCGGCCATGGTGTCGGAACCTACCGGGAGCCGTCGTAGCGACCGATGGCCGCGGTCGCCGTCACCGACACGGTGTTAGCACGCGCCAGGTGCGGGTTCCGCCCACGTCGCAGAACCGCTCGTCCACAACGGCGCCCGGGGTGGGGTCACCGGACCTGGTGGAGTTGTTGGGCTCCGCCCAGCCGTCGAACCGGTCGGTGAGGATCAACAGGTCGGCCGAGGCCAGTGAGGCGGCCAACCCGCCGCCATGACGGTTGGCCAGCCCTGGGTTCATCTCCAGGTGGCGGCTGGCCGGGACCAGGTCGGGGAGCAGGAAGTAGAGGAAGGTGTCGCCGTAGTTGGTGCGCGATAGGTCCGCCGGGCCCACGAAGACCCGGTCGCCGGGTCGGGTCAGGGCGTCGGCCATCGACACCACAGTTTCCACCTCGGTGGCCACGTCGGCTGTCGCCCTGCCCAGGGGCAGGATCCGCCCGTCGTGGACCACGGTGGTCGTGGCCCCGGCAAAAGGCCGGTCGGTGCAGGCCGGAGTGGTGCACCGCCCGATGTGGTGGGGGGCCCCGGTGATCAGCCCGCCGAGTACCACC
>JAKURX010000004.1 GCA_022451505.1 Acidimicrobiales bacterium
CCCTTACGACGGATACGAGCACGGGGGCCAGCTCCCTGACGCTGTCCGCCGCCGACCGTTCTCCGTGGTGCTGTTTGACGAAGTCGAGAAGGCTCACCCGGACGTCTTCAACACGCTGCTCCAGATCCTGGAGGAGGGTCGCCTGACCGCTTCCCAGGGTCGCACCGTGGACTTCCGCAACACCGTCCTGATCATGACCTCTAACCTCGGCACGGCCGACCTGCGTAAGGCCAACCTGGGCTTCGCCAAAGCTGACGCGGCCGTCAGCTACGAGCGCATGAAGGCCAAGGTGCAGGATGCCCTGAAGGCCCACTTCCGTCCTGAGTTCCTAAACCGGATCGACGACACCATCGTGTTCCACGAGTTGTCCCTGGAAGAGGTGACGCGCATCGTGGACCTCATGGTGGCCCGGGTGGCCGGCCAACTGGCCGGCCAGGGCATTGGCTTGGAGCTCACCGACGCCGTAAAGGTCTACCTGGCCGAGCAGGGCTACGACCCGTCGATGGGCGCTCGTCCGCTGCGTCGGGCCATCCAGCGGCTAGTCGAGGACCCGTTGTCCGAGCGCCTCCTCCACAAGGAGTTCTCGGCCGGTGAGATCGTGGTGGTAGACGTCGAGGAGACTCCGGACGATCCGGACGCCCCGGGTGGTCGCACGGTCGTCTTCCGGGGCATTGCCGGGTTTGAGCCGCCGACCGTCGAGATGGCGGTCGAGGGCGCCGAGTAGCCCACCCGCCGGTCGTCGGGCGTCGGCTGGCCAGCCAGGAGCCTGCCGTGTACCCGTTGGTTCGTCGTGTAGTTGTCTGGCTGTTCTTGGTCGCCGCCATGGCCGTCTCGGCGTCGGCCTGTCGGGTGGACGCCACGGTCGCCGTCGACGTGGCCGCCGACGGTTCGGGCACCGTCGCCGTCGCGCTGGAACTAGACGCTGAGGCCGTCGAGGCGCTAGGCGGCCTTGACGGCCGGGTCCACGTTGACGACCTGGTAGCCGCCGGCTGGAAGGTGACCGGTCCGACCACCGACCCCTCGGGTGGGGGTCAGATCTCGGCCGTCAAGTCGTTCGCCGAGCCGTCCCACCTCGGGCCGGTACTGGCCGAGGTGGCCGGACCGACGGCCATCCGGGATGTGTCGCTGGTTCGGGAGCGCTCATTCGCCCGGACCACCTGGCGCCTGAGTGGCGCCATCGACCTCTCCGAGGGCCTGGACCTGCTGGCCGATCGGGAGCTTGCCGAGGCGCTCGGGGGGCTGCCGTTTGCCCGCTCCGAGGAGGATCTGGCTGAGATGGCCGGATGTGGTGACGGATCGTGCACGCCGACCGACGCCTTCACCCTGGTGCTGGAGGCCACCATGCCCTCCACGGACGACGAAGCGGATCCGACAGTGCCGACCGTCGTGGAGCGGTGGTCGGTGGTCCTTGGCGACCGATCGGCCACCGTGTTCAGCTCCACCGGAGTCCTGGTGGACCGGGAGCCGAGGGCCTGGCTGGCCGTATCGGCCGTCGCTGGCGGCCTGCTCCTGGTCTTCCTGGTCTTCCAGGGCCTTCGCCTCGTCCGGTCCCGGCGAGCCGCACGGACGGTCCGGGCCTCCGCCGCCGACAGGCCCTCGGGCTCTACGGAGATCAAGGAGGAGCGGCGTTCCACCGTCGAACCGGCCCATCGGAAACTTCGGCTGGTCGTCCTGGGGGGCATCGGGGTGGTGTGGGACGCCGGGGGCGACCCCGAGGGCCTCCTGGTCCCGTTCGTACGGGAGCAGGGAGGCGTGGTGGATCCCCGCGAGGTGGCCGACCGTTACCGGGCGGCCAGCCTCGGCCACCTGTCCAGTAAGGAGTTTTGGGGTGCAGTCGGTGTGGCCGGTGACCCCGAGGTGCTGGACGCCGAGTATCTGTCCCGGGTACGGATGAGGGCTGACGTCCTGCCCTTCCTAGACCGGATGGATGAGCGTTCGATGCCGGTGGCCTGCCTGACCAACGCCGTGCTGGCCTGGTCGTCCCAACTCCGGGATCGGTTTAAACTGGAGGGCCGCCTGGAGCCGTGGGTGGCCTCTGGAGAGATCGGGGCCCGCAAGCCCAGCCAGGCCATGTTTGAGGCGCTGCGGCGGATGTCCGGCGAGGCATTCGGCGACATGCTGCTGATCGACTCCGATCCGGCCACTCTGGAGGTGGCCCGCGGCCTAGGTATATCGACCGTCCTCCTGAGGGGTACGGCTCTGGTTCCGGCCGACTTCCCGCATCCCGTCATCGACGGCTTCGCCGACCTGTTTCGCACTTCTGGTTCCTGACCGTCCCGACGTCTGACGGTTCTGTCACAGCCTGTCCGTAGTGTCCGGGCCATGCCCGCCCTGATCAGGCCTCGTTCCCAACCCTACGTCTGCGATTCCTGCGCCACGCCCCACGCCAAGTGGGTCGGCCGGTGCTTCTCCTGCTCGGACTGGAACTCCCTGGTCGAGGTCGGCGAATCGGCTGGCGGTCGGGTTCCCCCGGCCGACGCCCGTCCGCTGTCCGGCCTAGCCCCGACCGGGGCGGAGGCCGTACCCACCGGCCTGGCCGAGGCCGACCGGGCCCTGGGCGGAGGCCTCGTACCTGGCTCGGTGACGCTGCTGGGGGGTGAGCCCGGAGTGGGCAAGTCCACCTTCACCCTGCAACTGGCCGCTGCTCGGGCTCAGGCCAGTGGTCGGGTCCTGCTGGTCAGTGCCGAGGAGTCGGCCTCCCAGGTCCGGCTCCGGGCCGGACGCCTAGGCGCTGTCCACGACAACCTGTGGCTGGGCGATGACCGAGCCGTGGAGGGGATCGTGTCCCAGCTGGACCGCCTCCAGCCGGCCCTCCTCATCGTGGACTCGATCCAGACTGTCCACCTGGTCGCCGACGAAGGCGCCCCGGGGTCCCTCAGTCAGGTCCGAGCCTGCGCCCACCGCCTGGTCGTGGAGGCCAGGACCCGAGGCCTGGCCATCGTGTTGGTCGGCCACCTCACCAAAGACGGCAGCCTGGCCGGGCCCCGCACCCTGGAACACGTGGTTGACACAGTGGTGGAGCTGGCCGGCGACCGCCACCACACCCTGCGCTTGCTCCGGGTGGTCAAGCACCGGTTTGGCCCCACCGACGAGATCGGCCTGTTCGAGATGGGGGGCGACGGCCTGCGGTCCGTCGACGATCCCAGTCGGGTCTTCTTGGCCGACCGGGCCCTCGGAGTAGCCGGCTCGGTCGTCCTCCCGGCCATGGAGGGGCACCGGACCCTGCTGGTCGAGATCCAGGCGCTGGTTGTACGAGCCGCCACCCCGCATCCCCGTCGGTCCCCCCAGGGCCTCGACGTCCGCCGGCTCGCGCTCCTGTTGGCCGTGCTGGAACGTCGGACCGAGGTGGACCTGGGGGCGCTAGATGTCTACGCCACGGTGGTCGGGGGCGTGCAGGTGACCGAACCGGCCGCTGACCTTCCGCTGGCCCTGGCCCTGGTTTCGGCCACCACGGGGCGGCGGCTGGCTTCCGACACCGTGGCTGCCGGCGAGGTCGGGCTGGGGGGTGAGGTCCGCCAGGTGGTGGGCATCGAGCGCCGCTTGAACGAAGCTCATCGTCTGGGCTTCCGGCGGGCCATCGTCCCGGCTACCACGCCGGAGGTAGCGGTTGGGCTAGACGTGGTTCGGGTGTCCACGGTGGCCGAGGCAGTCGCTGTAGCCGGCTTGCTCCCGGGCGCGGCCGGGGAGGCGGGCAGGGATCACGTGCGCTAGGCAGGGGGCGTGCGAACCGAGTTACCGTCCGGGACCGCCGCCGAGTTGGTCCACCCGTCCACCGGACCGTCCCCACGGGGGCTGGTCGTGATCCCCGATGTGATGGGCATGCGGCCCCTCTTCGACGGGTTGGTGGCCCGCCTGGCCGCCGAGTGGGGGCTGTCGGTAGCCACTTTCGAGATCTACCCGGGCCGCGAGGATCTGGACGTGGCGGCCCGCCTGGCCGCTGCTTCAACGCTCGCCGACGACCGGGTACTGGGCGACGCGGTGGCTGCCGCCGACCTCACTGCCGCCGACCGGGTAGGAATCCTGGGGTTCTGCATGGGGGGTATGTACGCGCTGAAGGCGGTGAGCACAGAGCGCTTCGACCGGCACTGCCCCTTCTACGGAATGGTCCGGGTGCCCGAGGCCTGGCAGGGGCCGGGCCAGGGGGAGCCGCTGGATGCCCTGGCCGCCGGCGACGCCTCCACGGTGCTGGCCGTGGTTGGCACCGTGGACGCCTGGACCCCGTCCGACGAAGTCGACGACTTGGAGGCCACCGGAGCGACCGTCGTGAGGTACGCGGACGCCGACCACGGCTTCGTGCACGACCCGGACCGCCCGGCCCACCGGGCCGGCGACGCGGCGGACGCCTGGCGCCGGGTGGAGGCCTGGCTGGACGCCTGAACGGATGTTCAGCGCGCTCGGATGGTCAGCTGTTCGCGGTTGGTGATGCGGTAGGTCCGGTCGACCTGTTCGATCCAGCCCAAGCGGATGAACGAGGCGATGGCCTTGTTGACCCGTTCCCGTGAGGCGCCAACCATGCCGGCCAGTTCTTCCTGGGTGATGGGGAGTGAGAACTCCTCCTCCTCGCCGGCCAGCTCCAGCAGGCGCTTGGCCGTCCGGCCCGTCACGTCCAAGAACACCGAGTCGGCCAGGGCGGCGTCCATGGTCCGTAGGCGACCGGCCAGCATGGCCACTACCCGCCACAGGAGCGTCGGGTTGTCCTCGTAGAGGCCGCGGACCGGCCCGTAGGGGACCGCGGTGACCACCGACGGTTCCAGGGCCCGAGCCTCGGCCGACCGGCCCCGACCGTCGAACAGCCCCATCTCGCCGAACAGGTCGCCCTCCTCCATGAGGGCCACCATGGACTCCCTACCGTCGATTGACTTGTTGGCGATGGCGATGCGCCCCGAGACCACCACGAACAACTCGTCAGGGGCGTCCCCCTCGCGGAACAGGACGTCGCCTCGCCGGAGGTCCAGGTCCTGCCCGGCCTCGGTGATTGCGGCCAGGGACCCGTCATCCAGGCTGGCGAACAGGGTGGTTTCGCGAAAGAGTGTGGTGTCCGGCATGTCGAGTGGCCATGCTAGTGAGGTGTTCTGCCAGCCACCGCCACCGAGAATTGGTCTCGTCCACGTCCCGGCCGTCGGGTCCGTCCCTGGGACCTCCGGATGACCGTCCGGGACCACCGGGCGGTCGTGTGGTCGGTGGTAGTGGCCGCCGGGAGCGGCGAGCGGTTCGGGGGCGACAAGCAGGCCGCCGACCTGGCCGGCCAACCGGTGGTTGTTCGGTCGGTCCGGGCCGCCGCTTCGGTTTCCGACGGTGTCGTGGTCGTGGTGGACGCTGATCGGCGTTCGGCGATGGTCGACCTACTGGCCGGCCTGGATGGGGTGGAGGCCGTCGTGGCCGGTGGGGACACCCGGTCGGCGTCGGTGCGCTGCGGGCTGGCCGCCGTGCCCGCTGATGCCGAGGTGGTGCTGGTCCACGACGGGGCGAGGCCGCTGGCCACCCCAGATCTGTTCCGTCGGGTCGTCGGGGCGGTGTGTCTCGGAGCCGAAGCTGTCGTCCCCGGCATCCCGGTGACCGACTCGCTACGGTCCACCGAAGGCCGAGTTATCGAGCGCGATGGGGTGATCACCGTACAGACGCCACAGGGCTTCGCCGCCGAGGTCCTACGACGAGCCCATGCTGACGGGGGCGAGGCCTCTGACGACGCCACGTTGGTCGAGGCGGCGGGTGTCACAGTGGTGGTTGTGGAAGGGGAGCCGGCCAACCTGAAGGTCACCCGGCCGATAGACCTAGCGTTGGCGGTTCTCGAGGTGGCCGGTTCGGCGGAGCGGTCGACCGATGCCTGAGATGCGGGTCGGCCAGGGGTTCGATGTCCATCCGTTCAGCGACGACCCAGGACGGCGGCTGGTGCTGGGAGGCGTGGTCTTCGACGGCCGGGGCCTGGCCGGGCACAGCGACGCCGACGTGGTGGCCCACGCTGTGACAGACGCCCTCCTCGGGGCAGCCGGCTTAGGCGACATCGGCCAGCGCTACCCCGACACCGATTCTGCCCACGCCGGGGCCGACAGTATGGGTCTGCTGGCCGACAGCGTCGCCGCCGTCTGGGCCGACGGTTGGGAGGTGGCCAACGTGGACTGCACGGTGGTCCTGGAGGCCCCAAGGTTGGCCTCCCGTCGGACCGAGATGCAGGAGGCCCTGGCCGTCGTGGTTGGCGCGGCGGTCACCGTCAAGGGGAAGCGAGCCGAGGGCCTGGGCGCCATCGGTCGGGAGGAGGGTGTGGCCTGCTTCGCCGTGGCCCTGCTGACCCGGCCCGGGGCGCCCTCGTGAGCGGAGCTCGGGGTCCCAAGCGAGGCGACGGCCGGTCCGCCCGGTCGACCCGCGGTGAAGGTCGGGGCGGCGGTCGGTCGGGGCCACCCCGGCGCGGTCCGACCGGCCGGCCCGGTCCCCGGGGTCGCGGCCAGCGGGGGAGCACCCCGATGGGGAACCGTTCGGAGGGTCCACCGAAGGGCCTGGGAGGCGACCAGGTGGAGGGCCGACAGGCGGTCCGGGAGCTGTTGCTGGCCGGAACGCGACGGACCCGGGAGGTCCTGATGGCCGGCGACCTGGACCCCGCCCCGATCCTGGATGACATCATTGACCTGGCCGACGAGGCCAGGGTCACCATCCGGGAGGTGTCCCGGTCCAAGTTCGAGTCGGTGGCACGCACCGATGCCCCCCAGGGGGTGCTGGCCCTGGCCCAGCCGCTCAGCGAACACGAGCTGGAGGACCTGCTCCGTCCTGATGCCTCGGGTCGTGATCCGTTCCTGCTGCTGCTGGACGGGGTAACCGATCCCGGCAACTTGGGAGCCATCCTCCGGTCGGCCGAGTGCGCCGGGGTGACCGGCGTGGTGCTGCCCCGCCACCGGGCCGCCGGCGTGACGGCGGCGGCCACCAAGTCGGCAGCCGGGGCCATCGAGCACCTGCGGATGACCCGGGTGCCGGGACTCCCCAAGGCGTTGGGCCGCTTGGCCGAGGCCGGGGTGTGGTCGGTGGGTCTGGACGTCGGCGGCGACACGGCCATCCATGACCTTGCGGTGGTCGACCAACCGGTGGCCCTCGTCCTGGGTGCCGAGGGCTCGGGCCTGTCACGCCTGGTCCGCGAACGGTGCGACACCATTGCCCATATCCCGCTGGCCGGGGTGCTGGGGTCGTTGAACGTGTCGGCCGCCGCCGCCGTGGCGTTGTTCGAGGTGGCCCGACACCGTCGGTGAGCCCGAGGTCGGATTCGAACCGACGACCTGACGCTTACAAGGCGCCTGCTCTGACCAACTGAGCTACTCGGGCGGAACGACGCTGGTGGTAGCGCCGTACCCACCCGAGGCTACTGAGGCGGGCTGGGCACGTCGCCCGACGCGCCCCGGTAACCGAACCTATGAGGAGGGGGTACTTGAACCACCCCCCGCGGTGGAGGATCATCGGGTCGTGGCACTGACACAGCGGGATCGCGACATCCTGGACTTCGAGCGGTCTTGGTGGACGGCCACCGCACCGAAGGACGTACAGATCCGGGAGCGGTTTGAGCTCTCGGCGACTCGCTACCACCAGCTGCTCGGCGAGTTGCTCGGTACCGCCGACGCCATGGACTATGACCCGCTCGTGGTTCGCCGCCTCCAACGCCAGCGAGATCGCCGTCGGCGAGCCCGCCTTGAGCCACGGGTGGTTGAAGAAGACGGCACCCGATGAACGTGGGCCGCGGCGGCGGAGGGCTCGGCCCCAGCAACGCCGCTGCCGCACCGCGGGCCTTTCTGCTCATTGCGGTGGCCGTGGTGCTGGGCCTGGTCCTGCTCTGGAAGGGTCTGGACGACACCCCGGGGCTCCGCCCGCTGGTCGACGGTGGAGCCGAGGTGGCGGTGGACGACGGTTTGGCTGGTGGCGCAGAGGGCGTGTCGGGAACCATCACCCCCACCTCGACGCAGGCCGTGGGCGGTGACGCGGAGCCTTCGCCGACCACCACGGTTGTTCCCACCACCACCCGGGAACTCTTTCCGGAGCCCACCCATGCACCCAACGAGGTGAAGGTTCTGGTGGCCAACGGCTCCGGGGTCTCCGGCGCTGCCGGCAAGGTCACCGACATGCTCAGCCCGCTCGGGTGGGCCATGGAGTCGCCGGCCAACGCCGAGAAGGCCAGCGCCACTCGGATCTACTACCGCACCGGCTACGTGGCCGATGCCAAGGTGATCGTGGACCACTTTGGGGAGTTCGCGGACATCCTCGAGGAGATGCCGCCCGGCGGCCCGGCCGTACCGCCCAACGCCGAGGAGAGGGTAGCTAACGCCGACATCGTGTTGATCCTGGGCTCCGACCTGCGTATCCAGTCCAGCTGAGGTTGGCCGGTGCGGGTCGTCGCCGCGCTGGACAAGTTTCGGGGGACCGCAACGGCGGCCCAGGTGGCCTCGGCGGTGGCCCGGGCGGTAGCCGGGCACGGTGGCACTACGGTCGAGGTACCGATGGCCGACGGCGGGGAGGGGATACTTGACGTCCTTGGGGGTCCTGACCGAACCAACGAGGTAACCGGGCCCCTCGGCGAACCGGTGTCGGCCGGCTGGCGGCTCTCTGGTGAAACGGCGGTCATCGAGATAGCCCGGGCCGCCGGCCTGGTGCTGGCCGGCGGGGCGGATGGGAACCGACCGCTGGACGCCACCACGACTGGGGTGGGGGAGCTGATGCACCACGCCGTAGAGCAGGGGGCCCGCCGGATCATCGTGGGTATGGGTGGCTCCGCCTCCACCGACGGCGGCCTCGGAGCGGTGGACGCCATGGGGTCACTGGCCCGGTACCGGGGGGTGGAGTTGTTAGGTGCCTGCGACGTGCGGACCCGGTTTACCGATGCCGCTGAGGTGTTCGGACCACAGAAAGGGGCCTCCGATGCCCACATCCGCCTGCTGACCAGACGCCTGGAGCGCCTGGTCCAGGTGTACGAGGAGCGCTACGGCGTCGACGTATCGGCGATAGACCGGGCGGGTGCCGCCGGAGGCCTGGCCGGAGGACTGGCCGCCCGGGGCGCCCAACTGGTCGACGGCGTCGACCTGGTGGCCGAAGAGGTCCAACTCGACGAGCACCTGGCCGGGGCCGACCTGGTGGTTACTGGCGAGGGTCGGTTGGACGCCACCTCGATGGCGGGCAAGGTGGTGGGCGGTGTGGCCGCCTACGCGGCGGCGGCCAGCGTGCCGCTTCTGGTGGTGGTGGGGAGTGCCGATCCGGATGTGGTAGTCCCTGGCGACGTGCTCTCCCTGGTCGACCTCTTCGGGCTGGACCGCGCCCAGACTGACACCGGCGCCTGCGTCACCGAAGCGGTGGCCGGGTGGCTGGCGGGGCGGTGACCTCGACTGCGGGTGGGGGCAGGCCGGTCCGCTGGGTAGGTTTTCTGATCATGGCCGTCACCATCCGTATTCCCACCACGCTCCGCCCCCTGACCGGTGGCCAGCCCGAGGTCGAAGTGGAGGCGGGCACGGTCGCCGACGCCCTCTCCGCCCTAGACGCTGCCCACCCAGGCTTCTCCGAGCGGATCCTGGACGAGGGTGGTTCCCTGCGCCGCTTCGTCAACGTCTTCGTGAGTGACGACGACGTGAGGTTCCTGGACGGCCTGGCTACCATCGTGCCCGACGGCGGCACAGTGGCCATCGTGCCAGCGGTGGCCGGGGGCTGATCCCGCCTTTCTTGCCCGGGCGAGTTTTCGGCCCCGGGTGTCGGTCGTAGAACGTGGCCGGCCACGTTGGAAAACCAGCGGTCTGCTGGTTGGATTGGCACTCGCTTGAAGAGAGTGCCAGCGGTCGCGTTCCCGCACCGCTGGACCACCGATCACGGAGAGGTTGCCGCTGATGGCGAAGATCATCACGTTCGACGAGACGGCCCGACGGTCGCTCGAGAAGGGCATGAACCAGCTGGCCGACGCCGTGCGAGTCACGCTGGGCCCGAAGGGCCGAAACGTTGTCCTGGAGAAGAAGTGGGGTGCCCCCACTATCACCAACGACGGCGTCTCCATTGCCAAGGAGATCGACCTCGAGGACCCGTTAGAGCGGATCGGAGCCGAGCTGGTCAAGGAAGTGGCCAAGAAGACCGACGATGTGGCCGGTGACGGCACCACCACGGCGACCGTCCTGGCCTGGTCCATGGTCCGCGAGGGCCTGCGAAACGTGGCCGCTGGTGCCAACCCCATGTCGATCAAGAAAGGCATCGAGGCCGCGGTGGCCGCTGCCGTTGACTCGATCCGGGACTCCTCCCTGGACGTGTCCAGCGACAAGGCGCAGATCGCCAACGTGGCCGCCATCTCAGCCGCTGACCCGGAGATCGGCGAGATGATCTCCGACGCCATCGACAAGGTAGGCAAGGACGGCGTCATTACCGTCGAGGAGGGCCAGACGTTCGGTATGGAGATGGACCTTGTCGAGGGCATGCGCTTCGACAAGGGCTACATCTCCCCCTACTTCGTGACCGACCCGGACCGCATGGAGGCTGTTCTTGAGGAGCCTTACGTGCTCTTTGTTGGATCCAAGATCAGCGCCGTGCGCGACCTGGTGCCGGCTCTGGAGAAGGTCATGCAGACAAGCCGCCCGCTGGTGGTGATCTCCGAGGACGTTGAGGGCGAGGCCCTGGCCACGCTCGTCGTCAACAAGATCCGGGGCACTTTCACCTCGGTGGCTGTCAAGGCCCCGGGCTTCGGCGACCGCCGCAAGGCCATGCTCCAGGACATGGCCATCCTGACCGGCGGCCAGGTGGTGTCCGAGGAAGTCGGCCTCAAGGTTGACGGCGTGACCCTCGACATGCTGGGCCAGGCCCGCAAGATCGTGGTTAGCAAGGATGAGACCACCATCGTCGAGGGAGCGGGTGACGAGGTCGACATCGCCGGTCGCATTGCCCAGATCAAGGGCGAGATTGACAACACCGACTCGGACTACGACCGGGAGAAGCTCCAGGAGCGCCTGGCCAAGCTGTCGGGCGGCGTTGCCGTCCTGAAGGTCGGGGCGGCCACTGAGGTCGAGCTCAAGGAGAAGAAACACCGCATCGAGGACGCGGTGAGCACTACCAAGGCGGCCATCGAGGAGGGCGTCGTTGCCGGCGGCGGCGTGACCCTGCTCCGGGCCCAGGATGCGGCGACCGCGGCCGCCGAGGGTCTGTCCCCCGACGAGGCCACCGGCACTCGCATCGTGGCCAAGGCCCTAGAGAGCCCATTGAACCAGATCGCTGTGAACGCCGGCCTGGAGGGCGGTGTCATCGTCGAGAAGGTGCGCAACCTCGACGGTCCCAACGGCCTCAACGCCGCCACCGGTGAGTACGAGGACCTGGTCGCCGCCGGCATCATCGATGCCGCCAAGGTGACTCGGTCGGCCCTGCAAAACGCCGCCTCCATCGCCGCCCTGTTCCTCACCACGGAGGCCGTCGTCGCCGACGCCCCAGCTGAGGGTTCGGCGGGCGGGGGCATGCCGGACATGGACTTCTAGGCGGGTCGACCGGACACGATCCCTGGACCGGGATTGGACCACGTCGAGCGGGTGCCTTCTGGGGCTCCCACTCCGCTTTTATCGCTGGGGCGTGTTCACTGGTGGGCATGGCCAGCTTGAGGAGATCCGGACGATGAGCCGCGGTCGGACGTCTCGGGTCTTCACCCGTCGGATTGACGCCGACGGCTCGCGGCGGGTACCCGACGAGCTCATCGTGGAGGAGCCCCTGGCCATCCGTCTGGACGGCGAGCTGGTGGCTACCACCATGCGCACCCCGGGCGACGACTTCGAGCTGGCCGTCGGCTTCTGCATCACCGAGGGCGTTCTGCACGACGTCCCGATCCGCACCGTGCGGTACTGCGGGGAGGGACCGGCCGCTCAGGCTGAGTACAACGACGTCACCGTCGACACCGGTGGTCGTGCACCGGCGCCCACGCCACGCCTGGGGCCCGCCTCGTCCTCGTGCGGTATCTGTGGGACGGTGGCCATCGACGACCTCCGGGAACGACTTCGGCCCCTGGACGTGGAGCCCTTCGAAATCGGGGTGCTGGCCGGCTTGGCCGACCGGATCGACGGCCAGGCCCTCTTCTCGACCACCGGGGCCGTTCACGCCGCGGTGGCCTTCGACCGGTCGGGCATGCCGCAGGTGCTTCGGGAGGACATCGGGCGCCACAACGCCGTCGACAAGGTGGTCGGGCGGCTCCACATGGATGGCCTCCTACCGGCCGGGGACCTAGGCCTGTGGGTTAGCGGCCGGGCCTCGTTCGAGATGGCCCAGAAGGCGTGGGCAGCTGGGTTCGCCTGCCTGGTTGCGGTGAGCGGCCCGTCGGCTCTGGCCGTGGAGACGGCCGTCGTGGCCAACCTGCAGCTGGCCGGGTTCGCCCGGGGCGATCGCTTCAACCTCTACACGGGCGATTGACGGTCCGTCCGAGACCCCTCTCTAGACTCCGTCGGATGAGCGAACCGGTCAGCCCCGTCGTCGGCCTCGGCGTCCTCCACCTGTTCTGCCGGATCCCCGGCTCGGGTGTCGACCGGGAGGCGGTTCGCACCGCCGTCGAGGCCGCCACCGCTGCCGGCGACCAGGTGGTTTCGGTAGCGATCCTGGGCCACAAGGCTGACCTAGCGTTCATGGGTCTGGGTGACGACCTCTGGCGCCTGCGAGATCTCCAGACAGCCCTGGTGGCTGCCGGCCTACAGGTGGTGGATAGCTACGTGTCGCTGACTGAGGTCTCCGAGTACGCCCAAGGCGTGCCGGATGAGATGAAGCAGGCCCGGCTCCACCCAGAGTTGCCCCCCGAAGGCAAGCCGGCGTGGTGCTTCTACCCGATGTCCAAGCGACGCAACGTAGGCGCCAACTGGTACCGCCTCCCGTACGACGACCGCCACGAACTGATGATGGAGCACGGTGCCTCGGGGCGGAGGTTCGCCGGCCGCATCCTGCAGGTTGTTACCGGATCGACCGGAGTGGACGACCACGAGTGGGGGGTCACGCTGTTTGGCGAACACCCTGACGACCTCAAAGACGTCGTCTACACCATGCGCTACGACCGGGCGTCGGCCGACTACGGCGAGTTTGGCACCTTCTACACCGGCATGGTTGATGACCTGGACATCGTCCTGACCCGGGCGGGTTGTGCTTGATTGTGGAACCGATTGTCGTCGACGAGCCGTCGTTGGAGAGCCTCCGGCGGGCCCTGAACGACCTGGACCGGGTCGTAGTGGCCTTCTCCGGCGGCGCCGACTCGGCGTTCTTGGCCCGGATGGCTCACGACACCCTGGGTTCCGACCGGGTCCACGTAGTGACCGCCGTGTCCCCGTCGCTGGCGGGCGACGAGCGGGCCGAGGCGGCCTCCCTGGCCGACGAGTGGGGTCTGCGCTGGTCGGAGGTCGAGACCCACGAGATGGTCGATGCCGCCTACCGGGTCAACGACGCTGACCGGTGCGGACGGTGCAAGGACGCCCTCATGGACGTGTTGGACCCCATTGCCGTCCGGGAGTCGGCCACCGTCGTCCTGGGCGTTAACGTCGATGACCTCGGTGACCACCGCCCCGGTCAGGCTGTGGCGTCGGAACGAGGAGCCCGGTTCCCCCTCGTGGAGGCCGGCATGACCAAGGCCGATGTCCGCTACCACTCCCGCCGCCTGGGCCTGCGCACGGCCGACAAGCCGGCCGCCGCCTGCCTGGCCTCGAGGATTCCCTACGGCTCTGAAGTCACAGTCGATGTCCTGACGGCCGTGGAACGCGCCGAGGCTGCCCTGCGTCGGCTGGGGTTTGCGGATCTTCGCGTTCGCCACTACGACGACGCGGCCCGCCTGGAGGTCCCGACCGATCGGCTGGCCGAGGTGGTGGAGCGCCGGACCGAGGTGGTGGCCGCCGTGGCGGCCGCCGGCTACGCCTATGTCACCCTCGACCTGGAGGGGCTGCGGTCCGGGAACCTGAACCAGGCCCTAGACGGTGGGTGACCGGGTACCCAGTCGGGCTGGCTCCCGGATGGTCCCCCGCCGTCGCAGCGTCGCCAAGGCCCAGCGGTGAGGGTTGCCGCCCACGTTCCGGACCTCATGGACCGGTCTCGGCTCCGGTCGACCAAGGCCGAGGTGGTCCTGGTATCAGATCCGGCTGAGCTGGTGGGCCTAGAGGTTGATCTCGTGGTGGTGGACCTATCCCGACCCGGCGTGCTCGACGTACTGGGCGACGTCGGTGCCCGCACTGTGGGCTTTGCCGCCCACGTGGACGAGGAGTTGATGGCCGCCGCCTCAGCTGCCGGATGTGACGAGGTGCTGGCCCGGTCGGTGTTCTTCCGGCGGTTCCCAGACTTCGTTAACTGAGCGGGCCCACTACCGTCGCTCCGGTGGGCCAACTCGACGTCTCCGACCTGCTGGCCGACCGTCACCTACGGGGTCCGGAGTTCTGCGAGGCCCTGACCGACCGGATCGACGGCTTCCTGGCCGGTGTCTTCGCGGCGGCCGAGGCCCCGGAGGGAACTGCCCTAGTGGCCGTAGGCGGGTACGGCCGACGGGAGCAGTGCCCGGGCAGCGACGTGGACGTGGTTTTGGTACACCGGCCCAACACGGACGTTCGGGAGGCCGCCCAGCGGATCTGGTACCCGCTCTGGGACGCTGGTCTAAAGCTGGGCCATCAAGTCGGGACGGTGGCCCAACTGCTGGAGGTGGCCACCGACAGCCTGGAGACAGCGACCAGCCTCCTGGCCGCCCGTACAGTGGCCGGCGACAGCGAGCTGGCCGACGAACTGGCCGCCACCGCCCTACGGCAGTGGGTCAACCGGTCCAAGCACCACCTGGACCGGATGAAGGCCGCGGTGGCCGAACGCCACGCCCGGTTTGGTGAGGTGGCCTTCCTGTTGGAGCCTGACCTGAAGGAGGCCCGGGGCGGGCTGCGCGATGTTCACAACCTCCTCTGGGTGGAGCAGGCCACGGTGCCCATCCTGCGCGAGGCCGAGTCGGCCGGCCTGGCCGCCGCCTCGGAGGTCCTGCTGGCCGTCCGGGTGGAGCTCCATCGCCTTACCGGGAAGCGGTCCGACCAACTGCTACTGGAACTCCAGGATGACGTGGCCGACGCCCTCGGCCTGGCCGACTCCGACGTGTTAATGGCCGAGGTCTCGTCCGCCGGAAGGACCATCGCCTGGACGGGGGAAGGGGCGGCCCGCCGGACCCGTCGGGCGGCGCGTCGGCGCGGTCCCCTGCGGAGCCTCACGGGCTCCCGGCATCGAGAGGTAGCGCCCGCCCTGGTCCTGGACGACGGCCGCCTGGAGCTCACCCTGGAGGCCGACCTCGCCGACCCTCTGCTGGTGTTGCGGTGTGCCGTGGTGGCCGCCCGCCACGACGCCTACCTCCAGCGCGGTTCCTTGGAACGCCTAGCCGACCACAGCAGGCCCCTGTCCATACCGTGGCCGGCCGAGGCCCGGGACCTATTCGTGGAACTCCTGGCGTACGGGCCGGCTGCCGTACCCGTTATCGAGGACCTGGACCACGTGGGCCTGTTCGTGTTGCTGTTGCCCGAGTGGGAGCCGTGCCGGTCTCGACCCCAGCGCAACGCCTACCACCGGTTCACCGTGGACCGGCACCTCATGGAGGCAGCGGCCGAGGCCTCCCGCCTGGTGGACCGGGTAGACCGGCCCGACCTCCTACTGGTTGGGGCCCTGCTTCACGACATCGGCAAGGGCTATCCGGGGGACCATACCGAGGTCGGCGTCGACCTGATGAGGACTATCAGCTCCCGCATGGGCTTCAGCGAGGCCGACACCGACCTCCTGGTGGCTATGGTCGAACACCACCTGCTGCTCCCCGACGTGGCCACCCGCCGGGACCTCGACGACGACGGCACCATCCGGTCGGTGGCTGATGCGCTGGGCAGCATCCGCCTGCTGGAACTACTGGGTGCCCTAACCGAGGCGGATTCCATCGCCACCGGTCCGTCAGCCTGGAGCTCGTGGAAGGGCGACCTGGTACACGAACTGGTAGACCGGACCCGGCATGTCCTAAGCGGTGGCGACGTGGGCGAGGTACTGGGCGGCTCCTTCCCCGATGCCGGGCAACGGGTGCTGCTGGACGAGGGGGGATTCGTAGTCCGGGGCGAGGGCTCGACGCTCACCGTGGTGGCTGACGACCGGCCGGGCACGTTCTCCAAGGTGGCCGGGGTGCTGTCGCTGAACGGTGCCGACGTCCAGGACGCCGCCGCCCATTCGGAGAACGGGCGGGCCCTGTCGGTGTTCCACGTGGGACAGGTACTGGGCGGGACGCCGGACTGGGCCCGGATCGAGGACCAGATCCGACGTGCCCTATCCGGTCGCCTGGCCCTGGCTGCCCGGCTAGGGGACCGGTCCCGGACCTACCGGCCGATTCGCATGACCGCCCGCCCGGCCCGGCCCCGAGTGACCGTGGACAACGAAACCTCGGCCACCGCCACTGTCCTAGAGGTCACCTGTCCAGACGGCGTGGGTGTGCTGTACCGGATCACTCGGGCCTTCGCCGAACTAGATCTCGATATCGTCCGGGCCCGGGTCCAGACGTTGGGCTCCGACGTTGTCGATGCCTTTTACGTCCGGGACTCGTCGGGGTCCAAGATCACCGATACAGATCACCTAGCCGAGATCGAGCTCTCAGTGCTGCGCTGGGTGGCTGTCGACTTCTGACCGGACCGGACCGGTCCGGGAGCGGATCGGAGCGCCTACGGTGCGGGCGTGACCGAACCACCCGGTGGTCCCCCGACCCGACGGGACTTGTTGCGGTGGGCCGAGGCTCTGGCCGGTTCGGCCCGGACCGGCCTCGGGTTCACTGAGTCGCTCTACGAGCGGGAACGCTACGAGGAGATCCTCCATGTAGCGGCCGAGATCCGGGCCGGGGCCGACGCCCTGGCCGGTCGGGAGGTGGCGGCGGCGGCTCTGGTCGACGAGTGGATGGACACCGTGGGCCGGGGGGTGCCGGGATACATCACCCCCAAGGTGACCGTTGGCGCGGTGGTCGGCAACGACGACGGCGAACTGCTGCTCGTGCAACGGGCCGACTCCGGGCTCTGGCTCTACCCGACGGGTTGGGCTGACGTCGGCTACTCGGCGGCCGAGGTGGTGGTCAAGGAGGTCCGGGAGGAGACGGGCATCGAGTGTGAGGTGGTGCGGCCCATCGCCATTTTGGACGGGATGAGGCTCGGCTTCACGGGTATCCCGCTGTACTCGCTGGTCTTCCACTGCCAGATGACCGGTGGCCGGCTGAGAGCTCATCCGCTGGAGTGCTCCGATGTGGGCTTTTTCGCCGAGGGCCACCTGCCTGACGACACGGTTCTGCCCGACCAGTGGGCCGACGACGCCTTTGCGGCGATCCGGGGCGAGCCGCTAGAGGTGCGCTTCGACGCTCCGCGGAACCCAGCCTGGCGGGCCAGCGAGGCCTGAGGCCGGCCGACCCTCAGGTACCGGGCTGGTTGCGGAGGAAGTCTTCGACCTCGGATACCAACTGATCCGGGTTGTCGGCCGTCTCCTCGTCGAAGTCGGCTTCTAGTTGTTCCACGTACTCAACGGTGTCATCGTCCTCGGCCACCAGGTCGCTGACCTGGCGTTCGTAGGCGGCGGCGGCGATCTCCAGGTCAGTCCGGGGGACGTTCACGGCCAGCACATGGCAGAGCCGGTCCACGAGGGCCAGGGCGGCCTTGGGCGACGGGGCGTTGGAGACGTAGGACGGGACGCTGGCCCAGAACGAGGCCGTGGTGACCCCCCGCTCGCGGAGCCCGGCCGACAGGACGCCCACGATGCCGGTCGGGCCCTCATAGGTCGACGGCGACAGGGTCAGGCGGGCGGCTAGGACTGGATCGTCGGTCCCGCCGTACACCTGGGTAGGCCGCGTATGGGGTACGTCGGTCAGGAGGGCGCCGAGGGTGCACACCATGGTGGCGCCCATGGCCTCGGCGGTAATGGCCAGATGGTCCACGAAGCTCCGCCACCGCAGCTGCGGTTCGTGGCCGATGGCGCACACCAGGTCGTGCTCGGCGCTGGGGATCCGGGCCACGTGGATGCCCGTCGATGGCCAGACGATCTGGCGAACGTCGTGCTCGTCGAGGTGCACGTTGGGTCGGGCCACCGTGAAGTCAAAGAAGTCCTCGGCGTCGATAGTCGCCACGTGCTCGGCCTGGAAATGGTCCCGGACGTAGCGGGCGGCCGTGGAACTGGCCTCCCCGGCGTCGTTCCAGCCCTCGAAGGCGGCGACCAGGACCGGGGACCGCAGGTCAGTCGGCACCTCGTCGACGTTCCAGATGAGGTGTGGGGCGGGGTCAGGGGCCATCGAATTGGAGGCTAGCCAGAGACGTGCCGACGCGCGCCGGGAGGGGCCCGGCACCGGCCCTAGGCTGCGCGGCGATGGGTGACCGAGGATCGGAGTCCGGGATCCGGATCGTCGAGGCGATCGGGGTCGACGACGCCCTAGTGTCCGTCATGGCCCGGCTGGTCCCCCAGCTCTCCCGGTCCAACCCGCCGCCCGACGCTGCCACCCTTGAGGCCATCGTGGGCTCGGAGGCGTCGGTTCTTCTGTTGGCCCTCGACGAGGAGGGGGCCATAGTGGGGAGCTTGACCCTGGCCTTGTTCCGGATCCCCACCGGCCTGCGAGCCTGGATCGAGGACGTGGTGGTGGACGAGGCGGCGCGGGGACGGGGGGTCGGCGAGGCCCTCAACCGGGAGGCCATAGGCCGGGCCCGGGCCGAGGGGGCGACCACGGTGGACCTGACGTCGCGCCCCTCCCGGGAAGCCGCTAACCGGCTCTACCAGCGCCTCGGCTTCGAGAAGCGGGCCACCAACGTTTACCGGCTGGCTCTCTGAGCTGGCGGACGGCCCTGCCACCGTCACATATTTCCGAACACGTTCAGCCCGGGCATGGCCGTCGCAATCATCACGGAGTCAGCGCTGTCCTTCCTGGGGCTCGGGTTCCCGTCGGACTTTCCGACCTGGGGTCGGCTGCTCTACGACGGCAAGGACTTCATCCAGATCACCCCGATGCGCGTCGTGGGGCCAGGGACCCTCGTCACACTGACGGTGATCAGCATCAACTACATCGGCGATGGCCTGCGTGACGCCCTCGACACGAAGGTCCGCCGCCAGTGACCGGACCACCCACCCGCCGGTCAGTGGGCGTCTGTGTGTCGGGCCTCGCTCCCTGTCCTGTTCGCGGTACGTCGACTCCGACCGGCTCTGGCCCCGGTCTACGGAGATGGTCGACATGAGGTGACGCCATCGTTCCGGGCCGCCTCTAGACCTCCGGGGGGCCGTTTCGCTGGTCGTCGGCCAACTCGTCGGACAGTGTGTGGTCCCACTGGCGGAGCCCCGTGTTGTGGGCGGCCTTGGCCAGGATGTGAGAGCCCACCGGAGTGGCCACCACGGCGAACAGCAGGGTGAGGGCCGCCTTGATCAGGGCGTCGGCCGTCCCGATATGCACCACGGCCCCAGCCAGCATCCCGAACAGGCCCAACGTCGAGCACTTTGAGGAGGCGTGCAGCCGGTGGTAGGCGTCGGGCAGCCGGACCACCCCCCACGCCCCGATGAGCATGAAGGACAGACCCGATCCCAATAGGAACACGGTCGCCACGTCGCGCACGGTGTCCACCTATGACCCCGCCTGGTCGTCCGGAGGCTCGGTGCCCGAACGGGTCGCGCCGATGAACTGGGCGAAGGCCAGTGTGGAGGCGAAGCCCACGATGGCCACCAGCAGGGCGGCGTCCAGCGACAGGGACCGCTGCTGGTCGACGGCCAGGAGGATGACCAGACCAACCACCTCCAGGGACAGCACGTCGACGGCCAGGACCCGGTCGGCCACCTCGGGGCCTCGAACCACGCGAACCATGGCCATGCCGATCCCGGCCACTAGGGCCACCACGCCCACCTGGACGACGATGCCTACCACGAGAACACCTCGCGTCGCAGTCGGTCTTCCAGCTCCCGAAGGCCGTCGATGGCCTTTGCCCGGTCCTCGGCGTACATGCAGTGCACATACAGCCAGCGTCCGTCATCGGATGCGTCCACAACCAGGGTCCCCGGGGTCAGGGTGATGCAGTTGGCCAACACCGTCACCTGCACGTCGTCCAGATCCTGGACCGGGTACCGGACGATGCGCGGTGTCTGGCTAAAGCCCGGGGTCAGGATCTCCCGGGCGATCTGGAGGTTGGCCCGCACCAGGATGGCCAGGAAGTAGCCCGCGAACCGAACCATCCGCAGCAGGCGTCGGCCGTGGTTGGGGCGGCCGAAGGCCAGGTCGGAGATCGACACGACCGCGAAGCCGACGGCCAGGCCGATCACGAACCCCGGCCAGCCGGGTCTCCCGGCCCACAGCGAGAAGAGCACGGCCACCAGGAAGTCGGCACCGAGGCGGAGGATCATCCGGCGGTACTCCCATCAACCGCCGCAGCGATCCGTAGCGGATTCACGGCCTCTATGTAGGCCGTGGGGTCAATCAGCTGCTGGCCAGCGTGGAAAGCGATCTCGTAGATCGGCTCGGCGGCCAGGCCGATGAACACGGCGGTGGCCACCAGGATCCCGATACCGGCGTGGGCGCCCCGCAGGCTTCCGGCCCGCACGATGGGGCGCCGGTCGGCGCCGGAGGGCGCCGGCTCAGTCCGCCAAAAGGCCAGGGTCCAGATCTTCAGCATGGACAGCAGGGTCAGGGCACCGGTGGCCAGGGCGAGGGTCGACAACCACCAGTGGATCGACCACCCCTCGCGGATGATGACCAACTTGCCGAAGAACCCGCTCAGCGGGGGCAGCCCGACCAGGCTGAGGGCGGCCACGAGGAACGCGGTGGCCAGCCAGCGGTGGCGTCGGGCCAGCCCGCCGATCCCGTCCAGGTCGTCGGTGCCGGCGTGCTGTTCCATCACCCCGCAGCACAGAAACAGCGAGCTCTTCACCACCATGTGCTGGACCATGTAGTAGAGCGCCCCGGCCAGGCCAGCGACCGTCATTAGCGACAGGCCGAACACCATGTACCCCACCTGGCTGATGACGTGGATGGCCAGGATGCGGCGCACCTGGTTCTGGGAGACCGCGCCGAGGACCCCTAGGAACATGGTGAACCCGGCCGAGACGGCCAGCAGAGGGAGCACCACGTCGCGGGCCTCGCCTACCGCGAACACCAGGGGGAAGGTCCGCAGCACGGCGTACACGCCGATCTTGGTCAGCAGCCCGCTGAACAGGGCGGCAATCGAGACCGGGCACGTGTGGTACGTGTCGGGCAACCAGAACCAGAGAGGGAAGAACGCACCCTTGAGGCCGAACACGATGAGGAGAAGAACCGACAGGCCGGTGAAGCCGGTGGGCAGCGGTACCCCGGCTTCGGTCCGCTCGGCCACCATCCGGGCCAGGTCGGCGATGTTCAGCGTGCCCGTCATCCCGTAGACCAGGCCGGCCGTGATGACGAAGACTGTTGAGCCGACAAGGTTCAACAGGAGGTACTTGTAGGCCTGCGCCATTTGCTGGCGGGTGTGGCCGATGGACAGCAGCCCGTACGAGGCCATCAGCATGATCTCGAAGGCCACGAACAGGTTGAAGAGGTCGCCAGTCAGGAAACTCTGATTGACGCCCATGAGCAGTAACTGGACCAGCGGATGGAAGTATCGCCGCTCGATCTGCGGGTCAACCAGGGAGAAGCCGTGGAGAGAACAGCTGATGGCCACGACCAGGCCGGCGCACAGCAGGAGGCCGGACAGGCTGTCGAAGACCAGCGTGATGCCGAACGGCGCTCGCCAGGACCCCATCTGGGAGACCATCACCTCGCCGTCCCGGATGCGCACCAGCCACGTTAAGGCCAAGGCCAGCATGGCCAACTGGCTGGTCAGCCCGAGTACCCGTTGGTGGATTGGACGACCTACCAGGGCGACCGACACCACGGCGGCGGCCAGGGGGATCACCACCAGGAGGCCGAGCAGGTCGTTGGTCATCGGTCGTCGCCCTCCACCCCGGGAGTGGAGCGGCCCAGGGCGGCTAGCTCATCGACGTTCAGGGTGCCGGTCCGACGTGCCGTCACGATAAGCAGGGTCAGAAGGAAGCCCATCACGGCGAAGTTGATGACGATGGCCGTGAGGATCAGGGCCTGGGGGAGGGCGTCGACCAGGTCCGATGAGCCGAGGATGGGTGGGTTCCGCAACCCGCCGCCGGGCAGCACCGGCGACCCGCTCATGGCGAGAATGGCCAGGTTGGCGCCGTGCCCGAGGACGAACACGCCCATGGCCACCGACTTCAGCTCGCGGGACAGCATCAGGTAGATGCTCACCGTCACGAAGACGGCCACGCATACGGCGAGCACGGTGGTCACCGCTCCGCCTCCTCATCCAGCCGGCTGATCATCCCAATGGCCACGCCGACCACCACCATCAGCACCCCCAGGTCGAAGGCCGTGGACGAGACAAGGTGTAGGTCGGCGTCGCCCAGGTGGACAGAGGTTGCGGTGGACATCAGCACCGGCTTGCCGACCGCCAAGGGCAGGGCGGCCACGCCGACAGCCAGGCCCAGGCCGGCGAAGACCAGCCATCGGGGGTGGAGGGGCACCAGACGGTGGAAAGCCCGGTCCCCGTACGACATCCGGTAGGTACACAGGCCTACAGAGGCCACCAGGCCGGCGATGAAGCCGCCGCCCGGCCCGTTGTGCCCCTTAAGGGCGGCGTAGACGGCGAACAGGAAGGTCAGGGGCAGGATCAGCCGGACCGCCGTCCGCAGAATCACTGAGGACGTGCCGCCGGACGGTCCCCCGACCGGCCATCGGCTCCGGCGCAGGAAGGGCCTCACGGTCCGTCCTCCGTGGTGACGGCTGGGACGGGATCGTCCCGTCGCCAGCGACGGCTGGGCAGCATCGACCACACCCCGAGAGCCGCGGTGGCCAGCACCGTAATCTCACCCAGGGTGTCGAAGCCTCGGAAGTCGACAAGGATCACATTCACGATGTTGCGACCCTCTCCGCTCCGCCCGTTGGTGATTACCGACCCCTCCAGGCTGTGATCCTCGAAGAAGGTCCCGAGGGTCGGCGTGTCGTCGGCCCGCTGTTCTGCAGCGTGGCCGGCCAGCAGGGTCATCCAGCCGATAGACAGGCCGACGACGGAGGCCAGGGCCAGGCGGGGCAGGACCCGAACCTGAGGTCGTCGGTCGAGGGGAGGGAGCAGCCGCAGGACCAGCAGGAACAGGATCACTGAGATGATCTCGAACATGAGCTGGGTGAGGGCCAGGTCGGGAGCCTGGTAGAGGATGTAAAGGCCCACGACGGCAAAGCCGCTGGCTCCCAGCACCAGGACCCTGACGACGCGCTCCTCGACAAGGGGCAGGGCGATGGCCGTGGAGCACACCACGGCGCCGAGCAGGAGTCCGGTAGGGGACTCCAAAGGTGACATCGAGTCGGGGGGGCGCAGCATGTCTGGATCGACCCACGCCGCCCAGCCGATCCCCAGTAGCAGGGCCCCGAACACCACCGTCAGGTAGAGGCGAAGGTGGCCTGTCTGAACTGTGTGGAAGGCCCGGTGCCCACCGCGGAGGATGCCCCGGTAGGTGGCTGGCCAGAGGCTGCCATGGGGGTCGGCCCGCTCGCCTCGCAAACGGGGCGAGAGTCCGAGGGCCGTCCCACCGACGATGGCCATCGCCGAAAGGAGCAGCGGTAGGCCCGGGTGGAGGAACGGCTCCCACGGCCAGGGGAGCCCGTCTGCGAACGCCTCGGCGTGACGGTTCACTTCCAGCGGACGCGCTGCGGCGTTCCAGACCGGAGGGAGAAGTCCTCCGACGTACTGAAGGGCGACCAAGAGGGCGGCTGGTAACCACAGCAGAATCGACCAATGGTCGGTGGTTGGCCCACCGCTGACGGGAGCGCTCGGTGCCCCGTCGGGCTGTAGGCCTGGACCCAGACCAAAGATGGTGGTCGCCAGGCGGACGAAGATGGCCACGTTGCAGGCCGCAGCGACCACCCCAGCTGCGCCAACCAGGGCCAGGGCGGGCCGCCCGTCGGTAGCGTGCCGGACGGAGTCGAAGAACAGTTCCTTGGCCACGAAGCTGAGGGTCCCGGGCCCCCCGGCCAGGGCGTAGCCGGCGAGCAGCAGGACCACCAATGAGGCCCGGGTCCCGCCCCGGGACCGCTGCCACAGGCCGAACAGGTCGGGAAGCCGCTTGGCGCCAGCCAGCACCCCGAGGGCGCCCGCTACAAGAAAGAGGGGCGCTTTGTAGAGGGCGTGGTTGGCAATCTGGGTCAGGTCCCAGTCAATGGCCGGGTCACCGTGGCCGGTGGTGGCGCCGCCCATTCCGTAGGCGGCGACCAGGAGGCCCAGCTGGCTGACCGTGGTGTAGGCAAAGATCCTCTTCAGATCGTGCTGGCGCAGGGCCAGGACGGCCCCCAGGACCATGGTGGTGGTGCCGATCGCTGTCACCAGCGGTACCCAGGCGGCCAGCACACCGAACACCGGGAGCATGCGGCCCACCAGAAACACCCCAGCCTTCACCATGGTGGCCGAGTGCAGGTAGGCCGACACCGGTGTTGGTGCCCGCATGGCTCCTGGCAGCCAGTCGTGTAGGGGCCACTGGGCGCTCTTGGCTGCCGCGCCGGCGAACATCAGGGCGAACGAAGCGGCCACCGCCCCGCTCGGGTCCAGGGTCGCCGCACCCCCGATGACCTCGCTCCACCGCCAGAGATCGGTGGTCCCGCCCAGGAGCAGGACCCCGCCCAGTAAAGACAGGCCGCCCAGTCCGGTAGTGGCGAAGGCCTGTAGGGCCCGGCGTCCTGCCTCGGGGTCGTCGCGGTCCCAGCCGATGAGGAGAAACGAGCTGATTGAGGTCATCTCCCAGAACAGGACGGTCAGCAGGAGATGGTCGGCCAGAACGATGCCCAGCATGGCGGTGGTGAAGAATCCCAGGGTGGGTAGGAAACGGGCCAACGCGGTGTCGTCCGGCCCAAAGAAGGCCCGGCTGTACAGGACGACCAGGACGCCTACGCCGGCGATGAGGAGAGCGAAGAACGTTCCGAGGCCGTCGACAAGGAAGCTCACGTCGAGGTGGAGGCTGGGGACCCAGGCCAGGGCGTCGGTGGGCGTGCCGTCGGTGGACAGGCCGTGGCGCTGCAGGTGGACGGCCAGCAGTACCAGGGCCAGAACCGGGCCGGCCGCTGCCACGAGGGGCCGGGCAAGCGTCCGGCGACCCGGCAGCACCATGGAGGCCAGGCCGGCCAGGACGGGAGCACCGACGGCCAGCAGGACCAGAGTCGGAGAGGCCATCATCACGGGGCACATTCTGGGCGCTGGTCCACGTTCGCGCGGGCATCATTCCGCCCGGCACGTTGGTGCAGACTGGGAGCCAGACGGACACACGCGTTGGGAGTGATCCGATGACCAGCACCGAGACGACCATGGCCCACCTGGACGAGGCCCAGGTGCGCGTCGATCTGGCAGCCTCCTTCCGCCTGGCGGCGGCTATGGAACTCCACGAGTCCGTGGCCAACCACTTCAGCGCCGCCGTGTCTGCTGACGGTCGGCGGTTTCTGTGCAACCCGAGATGGCGCCACTTCAGCCTGGTCCGGGCCAGCGAGCTCATCTTGTTGGACGCTGACGACCCGTCCACCATGGACCGTCCGGATGCCCCGGATCCTTCGGCCTGGTGCATCCACGGGGCCATACATGCCCGGATTCCGACGGCCCGGGCCGTGCTGCACTGCCACCCGCCATACGCTACGGCCCTGTGTGGACTGGCCGACCCGACCATCCCGCCGTTGGACCAGGCCACGGCCCGCTTCTGGGGCCGCACCGTCTACGACCAGGAGATGGCCGGTCCACCAGACGATCCGGCCGAGGGGGCCCGGGTGGCCGAGGCCCTGGTCGGCAACTCTGTGATGATGATGGGAAACCACGGCGTGACGGTGGTTGGGGAGTCGGTGGCCCACGCCTTCGAGGACCTGTATTTCCTGGAGCGGGCGTGTCGGACCGTGGTCCTGGCCCTCAGCACGGGGCGGGAGCTGCGCCCCATGGACGACGATCTGGCCGATTCGGTGGTGCGCATGTGGACCCGGTTCACCGATCAGGGTGTGGCCCACTTTGCCGAGTTGAAGTCTCTGCTCGACCGGGACGACCCCTCCTACCGCGACTGATGGCCCGTGGCTGACGGGGTCGAGAGGCGGGTCGCCAATCGGGCCCTGCTGGAGCACGTCGTTTCGCTCTACGGCACCGATCGGGCCGGGGAGTTGGCCGGTTGCTACACAGAGGACTGGGTCCTGGAGTTACCTTTCGGTAACCCGCCCCAGCGCCTCGTGGGCGCCGGTGAGGTTCGGGACTACCTGGCGGGGCGTTCGGGCGCCTTCGTGTTCACCCTGCAGTTGACCGCCGTGCATGAGTGCGTGGACCCTGACCTCCTGGTGGCCGAGTACGAGAGCGATGGCCACGTTTCCCACAACGGGAGGCCCTACCGCAATACCTACATCGGTCTGTGGCGCTTCCGGGATGGTCGAGTCTGCGGGGTTAAGGAGTTCCCCAACCCGATGGTGGCCGCCGAAGCCCTCGCCCTAGGGCCGGTCGACGAGCGGGGGGACGACCTCCCGGAGGACGAAGAGGAGTGACGGCCCACCGACCGCCGTTCCCGGTCGGATGGTTCGCGGTGGCCGCCCTTTCTGATTTGCCGGTCGGTGCCCTGGTGCCACTGGCCGCTTTCGGTCAGGACCTGGCCGTGGGGCGGACCACCGACGGGCGGACGCTGGTCACCCACTCGTTGTGCCCCCACCTAGGAGCCAACCTGGCTGCCGGCGGCCACATCGACGAGGATCGGGTGGTCTGTCCGCAGCACGGGTGGTGCTTTGGTCACGACGGGGCCTGTACGTGGAGTGCTGGCGAGCCGGCTCCCGACACGGTCCGGTTGCGGGTCTGGCCGACCGTGGTGGCCGCCGGCACAGTGCTGGCCTACCACGGTCGGGATGGCGAAATCCCGTCGACCGGTCCGCCGCCGGTGGCCATGGAGGGTGTGGCGCGCGTCGAGTCCCGACAGGACCATCCGGAGGACATGCTGGTGGGCCTACTGCGGGCCGCCGGGGTGGCCGACGGCGAGGCCGACGGTGACAGTTGGTCGGCAACGGCTGGTGACGGGAACCCGATCGTGGTCCACGGCCCGGGCACCGTTGAGCACCGCGACGAAGGTGGCGGGGCCTCGGTCGTCTACGTCACTCCGGTCAATGGGTTCTCGGTAGCCGTGCGGTCGGCCGGTCTGGATCCTCCGCCCACTGTCGGTGACGGCGACCTTCCGGGCTTCCGAGACTGGTACCGCCGCTTCGACCGGTCCTCGGCCCCGCGGACCCGGCCTGCCCGGTCGGGTCGTCGGGCCCGGTCACGGGAGGCTTGACCGGGTTCAGCCGGTTCGGCCCACGAACCCCTCCATGCCGTAAGGGCGGTACGGCCCCACGAGGAGTTGCTCCAGGACGCCCAGGCCCACCCGATCGCCCAGGGTGGCTCGTACCACGTGCTGGCAGTGCTGGTTCTCGAAGGCCTGGTCGTCCACCCCGGCCAGGTCCCACCTTTCACCAGCCATGGCCAGCTCGCCCTTCCACGCCCCGTGGCCCCACTCGGGGTGGTGGTACCCGATGCCCTTCATCCGGAAGGTGAAGAGCTTCTGCAGGTGGACCTCGTGGCGGCTGCCGTCGTCGACGGCGCTGAACGCCAGGTTGGCCGATCGGACCATCCGGCTGCCCTCCTCGAACTCCAGGCGGTGTTCGTGGGACCGCATGTGGCGGGTAGCCGGGTCCTCGATACCGGGGAGGTCGGCCAGCGTGTCGTAAGTAGGCATCAGGGCGCCGACGCTGGACAGGGGTCGGCCCAGGGAGTCTTCGAACAGTTGGTAGTGGAGGCAGAGGTCGTCGAAGTTCAACGGGGCCCACAGGAAGAACAGGCTGTTGCGGGCCGGCGGGGCGGGAGCGCCACGGGGGTCGCCACCGGCCAGCGGTCGGATGCCCCAGGACCGGTCTTTGGTGCCTCGGGTGGTAGCCGGGTCGAACTCCAGACGGCGACCGTCGACGTCGATCCAACCGCTCCACCGTCCCATCTGAGTGAACCGGGTGGTGTCCATGGTGCGTCGGATGGCACCGCCCCAGTGGTGTCGGGGCTCCTCTACGTTTCCCGTCCGGCCCTCGAATGTGAGGTCGCAGGCGAACCCGGTCTCGTTGGGCTCCAACACCACCTGGCAGGACTTCATGGGTTCCACCACCTCAAGCCGGAACGGCCCCACCTGCTGGTCGGCCGGGTCCCCTTCGGCCCGACACGAGGCGTGGAAGGCGTGCTGTACGCCGTCGACGATCACGCTCAGGCCGCAGTCTCGGATGCCGAGGTGCGGGTAGTAGGCGGTTCCGATCCCGAAGAACCGGTCGGCGTCGGTCGGGTAGCCGTTAAACCAATAGCGCTCGTATACGTCCTTGTCGCTGGACGCCGGGGTGGCGACGGGGTCCGGGGTTTGGTGGACGGGGTAGTCGTCGAACCTCGAGAGCATGGTGGTGGTCCCGTCCCGGGGGCGTCGGCTAGGCGGCCGACCGGGGGCCACCCCGCTCGCCGGGCCAGCGCGAGCCACCGATCGTGTCGGCGTACGGCCAGAAAGCTTCAGGGTCCAGTGGTCCGGCGTTGGTGATCTCCCGCTCCTTGTGCAGGGACGTCACCAGGCGGGCCTCCACGATCTCCTCGACCGGGAGCAGCTCGGTGTACGGGTCCCAGGGGCTTTCCCGAAGTACCAGGTCACCTTCCAGGGCCTCGACATGAACCGGCTCGCTGACCTGTCGCACGTGGACCACGTGAGGCGGGTAGTCCCACTGCCTTTCAGCTCCTCCAACGGCCCGCGAGTACTTAGTCCACCACTCGTTGTGCTCAAGGTCGGTGCCGTCCGTTGGGACCTCTCCGGTGACCGTGCCCCGGTACTCCAGAAACGTGTAGCCCTGGTGGGTGCAGGTGGCCTCAATCCGGTCGCCCAGGCGGAAGTAGCGGATGGAGCAAGGGAACTTGGGTTGCCCGTTGGTCTCGGCGCTGATGAAGATGGCCGCCTCCTGGTCGATGCCGATGCCCAGCGAATACTGGCCCACGACGCCGTTCCAGGAGGCGTCGACCTTGGTAGAGACGCCGTACTCGGGCTCACCGCGGATGGGAACACAGTAGATACCGAGGTGGACGTCAGGGCTTCCCACCGAGTCGATTCCCGGCGGGAGTAGGGCGGCCACCCGGTCCGGGTCGGTCCGGTAGGTGATGTTCAACTTCGGATGGGCGGCGATCTCGCCGGGCCTGGCGGTAGGGGCGTCGTTCACGGGGTCTCCGGTTGCTAGTCGGGGTGGGCCTACAGCCTGTCCGACCCTCGGGTCCGAGGCCCAATCGGTCCTCAGCCGCCGGCCGTCAGGTACGTCGGTGCCGCTCCTGCTTGGCGGCCAGCTGTTCGGCAATCCGGACGTCGTTGCGTTGCACGGCCGTCTTGGCCGCCACCATGACCAGCTGGACGATGGTGAAGATGATGGATAGTGCCACCAGGACTGGCCAGCCGAGGACCAGACCGACCACCAGGGCGAGCAGTCCGACGGCCGTGGAGATGATCACGGAGCGCACCTTACGGTATGTCCCCGGGCGGCAGTCAGAAGTCGCCGGCCTCCCGACGGAGGTCGACTAGGGCGCCCTCTGCCCGGGCCAAGTCGGCCGGCGACATGCCGTCGAGGCCGAAATCGATCTCGGCTAGGGCGTCAGCCGCCTGGACGACTCGACGTCGTCCAGCGGGCGTGATCCGGGCCAGGGTGGTGCGCCGGTCCGTGGGGTGGGGGGTCCGGTTCACCAAGCCATCGGCCTCCAGACGGTCGACGGTGCTGGTGACGCTGGTCGGGTGGACCTGGAGCCGGTCGCCGACCTTGCCCAGGGGCAGCGCCCCCTGACGGCTGAACCACAGGAGGGCCAGGGCTTCGAACCGGCTGAAGGTGAGGCCGAGCGGCCCAAGGGCGGAGTCGATGCGCCGCAGCAGGATCTGATGGGCCCGGGTGATTGCCGTGGCGGTAGCCATTTGGTTGGTGGCACCCCATTCGTGGGCGTCCCAGTTCCGGCGGGCCTCGGCGATCGGGTCGAAGGGGAGAGGCACGACGGTCATGCTAGCGATACCATCGGTTGGCAGATAGTCGGAAGTCCAAGTATTGTGGAACCATGACAGAAGGGCCGTTCCGGACCCTGTCGGGCATCCCGGTCGAAGCCGTCTACGGGGACGGGCCGCTGCCCGGCGAGTTCCCCTATACCCGGGGCGTGCACCCCGACATGTACCGGTCCCGCCTCTGGACCATGCGCATGTTCGCCGGGTTCGGCACCGCCGAGGACACCAACGCCCGGTTCCGGGAACTCCTGCGATCGGGAGGCACCGGGCTGTCTACAGCCTTTGACATGCCCACCCTTATGGGCCGCGACTCGGACCACGAGTGGGCCATGGGCGAGGTGGGGCGAGCCGGTGTCGCTGTGGACACCGTGGAGGACATGGCCGACCTATTCACCGGGATCGATCTAGGGGCCGTCTCCACTTCCATGACCATCAACGGTCCTGCTCCCATCCTGCTGGCCATGTATGTGGTGGTGGCCGAGGAGTCCGGCGTAGAGCGGTCCCGCCTGGCCGGCACGCTTCAGAACGACATCCTCAAGGAATACCAGGCCCAGAAGGAGTACCTGTTTCCGCCCCGGCCATCGGTTCGCCTGGTCACCGACGTCATTCGGTTCACCACGGCCGAGATGCCCCGGTGGAATCCGGTATCGGTCTCCGGCTACCACATCCGGGAGGCCGGCTCCACGGCCGCCCAGGAACTGGCCTTCACTCTGGCCAACGGGTTCGCATACGTGGAGGCGGCCTGTGCCGCTGGTCTTCCGGTGGACTCCTTTGCACCGCGGCTGAGTTTTTTCTTCAACAGCCACGTGGACTTCTTCGAGGAGGTGGGCAAGTTCAGGGCCGCTCGTCGCATCTGGGCCCGGTGGATGCGGGACCGCTATGGAGCCACCGACGAGCGCAGCCTCAAGCTCCGATTCCACACCCAGACGGCCGGGGTGTCGTTGACCGCGCAGCAGCCCGAGGTCAACATTGCCCGGGTGGCGCTCCAGGCGCTGGCCGGGGTGATGGGGGGTACCCAGAGCCTCCACACCGATAGCCACGACGAGGCCCTGGCTCTGCCCACCGCCGAGGCAGCCCGTATCGCCCTGCGTAGCCAGCAAGTCATCGCCCACGAGACCGGCGTGGCCAGCGTGGCCGATCCGCTGGGCGGTTCCCACTACGTGGAGTGGATGACCGACGAGCTGGAACGCCGGGCCGAAGAGGTGTTCGCCCACCTGGACGAGCTGGGTGGGGGGTCGCTGCTGGAGGGTGTCCACGCCGCCATCGAGTCCGGCTGGTTCGTCGGCGAGATCGCCGACGCTGCCTACCGCTACGAGCGGGAGGTCAACTCCGGGGACCGGATCGTGGTCGGGGTCAACGCCTTCACGGAGGGCAACGACTCCCGGCAGGCCGATCTGCTGCGCGTCGACCAGGAAACTGAAGACCTCCAGCGCCGACGGCTGGACGCCGTCCGCCGGTCCCGGGACGAACGGGCAGTGGCTACCTCCTTGTCCCGGGTGGCCGCAGATGCCGCCGAGCCGACCACCAACCTCCTGCCCGCCCTCCTGGAGGCCGTCTCGGTCCGGGCCACATTGGGCGAGATGGTCGACGTTCTGGAAGGTGTCTTCGGGACCTACGTGGAACGGACCGTGGTCTGATGTCCGGCGATCCCCCGATCCGGGTCGTGCTAGCCAAGCTGGGACTGGACGGGCACGACCGGGGCCTGAAGGTGGTGGCCCGGATACTGCGGGACGCCGGCATGGAGGTCGTCTACCTAGGCCTCCGCCAGACCACCGAGACCATCGTGGACGCTGTAGAGCAGGAGGATGCCGACGTAGTCGGCATCTCCATGCTCAACGCCGGCCACCTAACCCTGGGACCCCGGATAGTCGACGCCCTGGCCGAGGCCGGGCTGGATGTCCCGGTGGTGATCGGCGGGATCGTGCCCGACGAGGACCGTCCGGCACTGGCCGACGCCGGGGTGGCCGGGGTTCTCGGCCCGGGCGCCCCGATCGAGGAGGTGGTGGCCGGTATTCGGGACGCGGTGGCCGCCCGTGGCCGGTGAGCAGGGGATCCTCCCAGGAGCCGCCCGTGGTCGGTGACCGAACCGTTGCCCAGCTGGTCGCTGCCGCACGGGGCGGCGACCGCCGGGCCGCGGCACGGCTCCTGACCCTGGTCGAACAGGGCGGCCAACCGGCCGACGAGGTGGCCGGGGCCACTCACCAACTGGTCGACAACGCCCACGTGGTGGGCGTGACCGGTCCACCGGGGGCCGGGAAGTCCACTCTGACCGCCGCCCTCACCACCCTGCTGGCCGATCGGGGCCGCCGACCGGCGGTGCTGGCCGTCGATCCCTCGTCCCCCCTCACCGGGGGCGCCATCCTGGGCGACCGGGTCCGGATGGTCGAGGCCACTGCGGCTGGCGTGTTCATTCGTTCCATGGCCACCCGCGGCCACGCCGGGGGTCTGGCCCTCGCCGTTCCCGGCATGGTCCGGGTGCTGGACGCCGCAGGCTTCGACCCGGTGGTGGTGGAGACGGTGGGTGTAGGTCAGGTGGAGGTCGACGTGGCCACAGCGGCCGACACTGTCCTGGTGGTCGTCACCCCGGGCATGGGCGATGCTGTACAAGCCAACAAGGCCGGCCTGCTGGAGGTGGCCGACCTGTTCGCCGTCAACAAGTCGGATCGGCCAAACGCCGCCGACGCCCGTCGCGACCTGGAGCTCATGCTGGACCTCTCCGACATGACTGGCCACAGACGGGCCGGGTCCCCGGGGCGCCCCGTCATCGTGTCCACTGTGGCCACCACCGGTGGAGGGGTGGAAGAGCTGGCCCGGGCCGTGGACGACCACCTGGAGGCTCTGGTCTCCAGCGGGTCCCTGGCCGTCCGGCGGCAAGGCCGTCGGAGCGCCGAGGTTCGCTCCCGGCTGGACCACCTCCTCCTGGAGGCCTCGGCGGCCGCCGTGGCGTCGGCATCAGCGGACGGGTCGGCTGACCGGGAGGCTCCGGGTACAACGGCCCAACGACTGGCCGACCACCTGCTGGGAGGATCCGACTACACAGGGTGAATCCCCCGGAGCACCGTCACGTTCGGGGGGCCGTCGTTAGGCTGGGGTGCCGTGGTCTCCAACCCCCTCTCGTTCCCCGCGCGCCTGTGGCGGGACCACGGCGGGACGCTCCTGCGCTTCTCCAGGGTGTCGATGGTCAACGTCGTCGTCGGCCAAAGCCTGCTCTTCACCTTCCACAGCGTGGTCGGCTGGCCCGGAGCGGTCGCCAACATGGCCGCCGTAGCCATCAGCAGCTGGCCGGCCTACTGGCTGAGCCGGCACTACGTGTGGGAGCAGGACCAGGGAGGGCACACGGTCGGCGAGATCGCACCCTTCTGGATCCTCTCCTTCGCCGGGCTCTTCCTCTCGACCGCTGTGGTCGGGATAGTCGACTCCATCTTCGGCGGCGCTCTCTCGGTCCAGTTGGCCAATGCCGGAGCGTTCGCCGCCCTGTGGGTCGTCCGGTACCTGGTCTTCCACCACGTGATCTGGGGGGACCGCTCGGGGAAGAAGGACGACGCCGACTCTGGGGCCGGCTAAGCAGTGTCCGCCGCCGATTCCGGTGGCTGGGAACCCAGCGGTCGCCCGGCCGAGGTACTGGCTCACGCCGAGGCCGCCCGGGGCTTCATGCCTGTCGACGAGGGTCAGGCCCTGTTTCACCGGGCTTCGGCGGTGGCCGTGGACGGGCCGTTCCTCGAGGTAGGGAGCTATTGCGGTCGCTCGACCTGCTTCCTGGGGGCGGCCGCCGAGACCCGGGGCCGCCTGCTGTTCGCCGTCGACCACCATCGGGGCTCCGAGGAGAACCAGGTGGGCTGGGAGTGGCACGAGCCTGACCTGGTGGACTCTGCCCTGGAGAGGATCGACACCCTCCCCGCCTTTCGCCGCACCATTCACGACGCCGGTCTAGAGGACACCGTGGTGGCCGTGGTCGGGGACTCGCCCGCCGTGGCCGCCGCCTGGGCCACACCGCTGGCCCTGCTGTTCATCGATGGGGGGCACGGGACCGAGCCAGCACACCAGGACTACGAGGGCTGGGTGCCCCACCTGGCCTCGGGAGGCACGCTCCTGATCCACGACGTGTTCGAGGATCCTGCCGACGGAGGCCGTCCGCCGTACGAGATCTGGCGCCGGGCCGTGGACTCCGGGGCTTTCGCCGAGGTGGACGCCGTGGGCTCGCTGAGGGTCCTGCTCCGAACCGGCCCCGGGACCTGATCGGGACGACGGGGTCGGGGGTCAGTCGACCTCGCGGACTCGGGGCTCCACGTCGATGACGTCGGGCAGGGCCGAGTGGTCGACGAACAGGCTTGACGCTGGGCTTGCCCCGCTGAGGGCGTCGGCGGCCAGGATCACGGCCGCCGCGGTGTACGTCGAGCACTCTTCGTCTGGGAAGGTCACCCGGTCCGGGTAGACGATCCCGGTCAGATAGCGCCCGTCTGGTCGACGCATGGCCAGGGTGGAGTGGAACAGGTCCAGCGCCGTTCCCCGGTCGTCGACCAGAAGGTGGGCCATGGCGCATTCGCTGGTCTCGGCCGCCGTGGCCCAGTCCTTGTTGCCCACGCAGCGCACGCCGTGGCCCTCCATCACGAACTCGTGGTATCGGTCGGCGAGGTGGTAGCGCGCCTCGTTGCCAGTGACGGCACCACTCAGCACCGGGTAGTACCAGTCCATGGCCCAACGGTCCTTGGGGGCGAACGCCCCGTCGGGCCGGGTCCGGATCACATGGGCCAGGTGGCCCAACGAAAGCTCCCAGTCGGGTCGCTCGTGGCCCAGTTCCTCAGCCAGCGCCACCGCACAGCGCAGGCTGTGGCAGATGCTGGACGACCCGGTCAGCAGGGCAAACGACCACGGGGTGCCGTCCGGGTGGCGTGCCCACAGGACTTCGCCCCGCGGCGTCTGTAGGTCCAGGACGAAGTCGATGGCTCGCTCCACAACCGGCCACAGGGCTTCCAGGAAGCTCCGGTCGCCGGTCAGCAGCCAGTGGTGCCACACGCCGGTGGCCACGTAGGCGGTGACGTTGGCGTCGAACTTGGCGTCCTCGATCCCGCCGGCCAGGTAGAACCGGTGCCAGGCTCCGCTTTCGTGCTGGTTTCCGACCAGCCAGCGATAGGCGGCCTCGGCCTCGTCTAGATGACCGGTGACGGCCAGAGCCATGGCCGCCTCTACGTGGTTCCACGGGTCGGCGTGACCACCCGGAAACCAGGGAATCATTCCGTCGGGCAGCTGCCATTCGGCGATGGTCCCGGCCGTGCACCGCAGGTCCGCCGCCGAGACCAGGCCGGGCACCTCAGGCAGCGACACTTGTGGCCTCGAACTGGGCTGCTGGCCGGTCGGCGACCGTCCCGGGTCGGCGTGCGTAGATCACCAGGCTCTTGCCCAGCACCGGGGCCAGGAGCCGTTCGATCACCCGGGTGGTACGCGGTGCCTGGACGATGTCCCAGGTCAAAAACCGGTGGTACCAGCGCACCAGCCGGTTGTCTTCGACCGGGCGGTTCGGTCCCACGACGCACCGAAGCCACCAGTAGGGACTGTGCAGGGCGTGGACCCGGTGGTTGTCCTCCGGGACCAGCCCGGCGGCCGCCATCTTCCGTTGGAGCTCGCCAGCGCCGTAGATGCGGACATGGCCCCCCGGCTGGTTGGGCGCGTGGTAGTCCGCTGACAGCGCCCAGCAGACGCGCTCCGGAAGATGGGCGGGGATGGTCACCGCCAACGTGCCGCCCGGACGGAGAACCCGGGCCAGCTCGGCTAGGGCACCCTCGTCGTCGTTGATGTGCTCCAGGACTTCCGAGGCGATGACCCGGTCGAAGGAGCCGTCGGCGAACGGCAGGCGGGTGGCGTCACCATTGGCTGTCTCCAGGACCACCCCCTCGGGCACCTCCCCGTCGCCGTGCATCACGGCACCGATGGCCCGTACCTCCCGGAGCTCGTCGAGGCCCAGATCGCAGGCCACTACGTGAGTCCCCCGGCGTAACGCCTCGTAGGCGTGGCGGCCGAAGCCACAGCCCAGGTCGAGCATCCGCTCTCCGGCCCGCAGTCCGAGGCGGTCGTAGTCGGCGGTCAGCACGGGTTTGGGTTCATCGGGTTGCTACCTCGTCCAGCAACTCGCGGTATTGCTCGACGGTCCGCAGGGCCGTGTGGCGCCAGCTCCATTGGTCGATGACCCGTCGGCGGCCGGCGGCCCCAACCCGGGCCCGGGCCTCCGGGTCGTCCAGCACCGTGCGCAGCGTGGCCGCTAGGGCGTCGCTGTCGCCGGGCGGCGCCTGGAAGCAGGTCTCACCGTGCCGGCCGGTCACCTCAGGTAGGGCGCCACCGGTGGTCGCCACCAGCGGTACGCCACATGACATTGCCTCGATGGCCGGGAGGGAAAAGCCCTCGTAGAGAGACGGTACGCAGGCCACCTCGGCCTCGCTGTAGAGCTCGACGATCCGCTCGTCGGGCACGTCGTGGACGTAGGTCACGCAGTTGGTCAGGCCAAGTTCCTCGAACACGGTGGTCGAGGTGCTGTCCTCCCGGGGCCGGCCGATGATGACCAGCTCCACATGGCGCTCGGTTCGCAGCTTGGCTACCGCCTCCAGCAGGTACTTCAGGCCCTTCATGGCCACGTCGGCGCTGGCCGTCGTGACGATGCGCCCCGGAGCGCGCTCGACGCCGGGGATGGGCAGGAACAGGTCGGGGTCCACCCCGACCGGCACTACGTGGATGCGGTCAGGGTCCACCCGGTGGTCCGACGCTATGTCGGTGGCCGACGATTTTGAAACCGTCATCACCCGGGGCATCCGTCGGGCCACTCGGGTCTGCATCGGGGTGAAGGCGTACCAGCGGCGCTTCCCGAACTCCTCCCAGCGGGTCCGGGCGTGCTGGATTTCTAACCTCCGATCCACGGTGATGGGGTGGTGGATGGTTGACAGGATGGGGAACTTCTCCCGGGACTGCAGGAGCAGGAGCCCCCAGCCCAGGCACTGGTTGTCGTGGACCAGATCGAACTGCCCGGGCCGATCCCGGAGGTGGTCCCAGGCCCGCATGCTGAATGCCATCGGTTCGGAGAAGTTGCCGGTGTTGAACGAAACGGTCTCGGCGACGTCCCATCGGGTCTTGAGCTCCCAGATGCGGGGCTTCCGCATCGGGAAGTGGTCGTTGTAGAGCTGCAGGCTGGGTAGTTCGACCAGAGGTACCCGTTCGTCCAACTCCGGGTAGGGAGGGCCGGCGAGCACCTCGACGTGGTGGCCCAGGTCCACTAGGGCACGGGTCAGGTGGCGGGTATAGACACCCTGTCCCCCGCAGTGTGGCTTGCCGCGATAGGCGAGATAGGCAATCCGTAGGGGATCGTCGGCGCCGGGAAGACTCCGGCGGACGTCGCCGGGGCCCGCAGGAGAGGTGGGCATCCGACAAGTCTGGCGGTCCGTCCGGAAGATCCCTCCACCGGGCTGCGGTGCTGCATGCTCCGCCCCCTTAGAGTCGCCGGGGTGCGGGCGCTGGTCCAAAGGGTTTCGCGAGCCTCGGTCGTCGTGGGAGACGAGTTGGTGGGCGAGATCGGGACGGGTCTGTGCGTGTTCGTGGGGGTCACCCACGATGACGGTCCGGCACAGGCCAACCGCTTAGTCGACAAGTTGGCTGGCCTGCGCCTCATGGACGACGCCGCCGGGGTGATGAACCGGTCGGTGGTCGACGTGGGCGGTGCGGTGCTGGTGGTCAGCCAGTTCACCCTCTACGGCGACACCTCGAAGGGCCGCCGGCCTACCTGGATGGCTGCCGCCCCACCCGATCGGGCGGAGCCCCTGGTCAACCGGGTGGTGGCTGGCCTGCGGGAGCGGGGCCTAGAGGTGGCCACCGGCCGCTTTCAGGCCGACATGGTGGTCGACCTTGCCAACGAGGGTCCGGCCACCCTGATGCTCGAGGTCTGACGGCTGTGGGTTCACCGGGCGTCCACGGTGACCGGTTCGGGTCGGCGGCCGACGACTACGCGCGGTATCGGGCCGACTTCCCGGCGGCTGGTATCGACCGGATGGTGGCCCTAGGCGTTGGTACGCCGGGTCAGCGACTACTCGACCTGGGTTGCGGGACCGGTACCCTCGCCCGCCAGTTCGCGGCCCGGGGGTGCACCGTCACCGGTGCCGACGTGGACACCCGGATGCTCGCAGCTGCCCGCTCCCTGGCCGTTGCCGCCGGCCTGCAGGTGGCGTGGTGGGAGTGCCCTGCCGAGGACACCGGCCTCCCGTCGGCGTCGTTCGACGTGGTCACCGCTGCACAGTGCTGGCACTGGTTCGATGGCGAGGCGGCGGCAGGAGAGGTCCGGCGCCTGCTCGTTGCCGGTGGCCTGGTGGCCGTGTGCGGGTTCGACTGGCTGCCGCTGCCCGACACGGCGTCGGGGGTGACCGAGGCGCTCATCCAGGCCCACAACCCGTCCTGGAACCTGGGTGGTATACGGGACCCAGGCCCGGAGGCCCGTCGCCACCTGTCCGGTGCCGGCTTCGTGGTGGTCGAGACGTTCACCTTCGATGTGGACGTTCCCTACTCCGTGGATTCCTGGCGACTGCGGATCCGGGCCAGTGCGGCGATCCTCGACCTGAACACCGCTGGGGCGGCGGCGTTCGACGCCGAGTTGGCCGGGGTCCTGGCCGACCGGTTCCCGGGCGACTCCCTGTTGGCCCCCCACCGGGTGTGGGCCTCAGTGGCCGTAGCGCCGTCCTGACCAGGGGGACCCGACCCAGCAGGCGACCCATGCCACTAGGGCGAGGACGACCATCGGTCGGGACCCGCCCCGGCTGGCCCACGTGAGGCCCTGGCGCATCTCCACTCGGTGGTGGAGCACGGCCTGCTCGCTCACAGCGGTGCGTTTCAGGACCCGGCCGCCTTCGTCGACCACAGCGCTGAAGCCGGTCGGCGCCACCTGGAGCACCCAGCGACCCGTTTCCAGGGCTCGGAGGCGGCTGGAGGCCACCTGCTGGGTTTGGACCTGGGTCAGCCAGTAGCTGGCCCCGTTCGTCGGGTTGAGGATGACCTTCGCCCCGTGGAGGACAGCGTCCCGTGACCGGTGATCGAAGAAAACCTCCCAGGAGATGGTCACGCCGAGGGTCCCCACCGATGTCTCCAGGATCGCCGGCTCGGTTCCGGGGCGCAGGTCGCGGGCTGGAAGCATGTCGGCGGCCACCCGCTCCACCAGACTCCGGAGGGGCACGAACTCACCAAACGGGACTATCCGGACCTTGTCGTACCGGTCGGCAACCGTTCCGTCGGGCTCGATGGCCGTCTGGTAGTTGACGTTGGCCGTTGGGTCGTCGTTGGCCCGGTGGAACCACCCAGGCACCAGCACGGCATCCAGGCGGGCCGCCTCGACGGCCAGCACGGCAGAGGCGTCGTCGGCGTACAGGTGGTCCTGGCGGCGCCACTCGCCGGTGGACGGCAGCTGAACAGGATTGACCACGTTCTCCGGCCATACCACCAGATCCACAGGAGCCTCCACCAACTGGTTGGCCTCCACCTGGCTCGCGAACACCTGCGCCGCTCCGGTGGGCGTGGCCCGGGTGCGCTGGGGCCCTCCGCCTTGCACGAGGGCCACGTTCAGGGTGCCGACCGTCGTGCCGGTCGGCACCGTTGCGGCCAGAACGGCGGCGGCCGCCAACAGTCCGGCCACCGTGGCGATTGTGGTCGCCGAGGCCCCGTCGGCCTTCCGCCCGTCGGCTAGGGCTGACAGTCCGACACCAATGGCCACGGTGAGGGCCACCAACAGGAGGGGTCCGGCCACCCGGACCACGGGGGCCAGGGGTCCGCCAGCCTGCCCGATAGCGATGGTGGCCAGAGGAACCCCGCCGAACGGCACGGTCCACCGGACGAACTCGGCCAGGGTCACCGTGCCGATCAGACCCAGGCGTCGCCATCGACCGGACGGCACGAGAGCGGTTGCCAGGCCCAGCCACAGCCCGTGGAGCAGGGAGGCGATGGCCCAGCCGGGTGGCGTCAGGTCGACCATCCAGAGCATGGAGGGAAGAGCCCAGGCCAGGCCGGCCACCAGGCCCCGGCCGAAGCGCTGGCCCGCCGGCCGGTCGGCCAGCGACCGGTCGAGGAGGGCAATCCCACAGTAGGCGGCCGGCCACCAACCCCACGGTGGGACTGACGAGGCGATCAGCAGCCCGGCTAGCGGGGCGGAGGCCGAGGAACGCAGCCGGGGGTGGATCGCCAGGGCCATGGGAAGGGGAGCCGGCAGGCCGGGCCCGTCAGCGGACGGACACCCCAAGGCGCAAGATGCCGTCGATCGCTCCTACGCCCCGAATGTTCACCTCGCCGACTTCCCGCACGTGGATCCACGCGGGGAGGTCGTCCTGCTCGCAACTGGCCAGGATCTCTCCCGGCTGGGCCACGGTGCAGAGCTTGGCGGCCAGGTTCACCGGCTCGCCGATGTAGTCGTCCCCCTCAAACAGCAGGGCTGGACCAGTGGCCATACCGATCCGCAGGTCCAGTTCAGCGACGTCCCCGAAGTGGTCGATCATGTGGCCGCCCCAGGCGATGGTCGGGGTGGGCTCCGTGCCGACCAACATGACGCCGTCTCCCAGCCACTTAGACACCCTGACGCCCCGCTTGGCGGCTACGTCGCGGGACACGGCACGGAACTCCTCGAGAAGGGAGACGGCAGCGTGGGGTCCGTTCTCCCGGGTGTAGAGGGTAAAGCCGGTCAGGTCGGCGAAGCAGAACGTGCGAACGATCGACAGGTGGGCGGTGTCCGGCAGATCGTCGGGATGCTCGGAACCGCTGCCCTGTCGAGCTTCGGACCACTCGCGTGCGGGGGTCGTCTCGGGAGCCACGGCCCCATCGAACCACGCCGAGCAAGAGAACGAGCGGTTGGTTGGGGGTTTTCCCTGATGTCGCGGGAGGGCGGTCAGGTGCAGTGGGTAGCGGCGGCGGTCGCCGCCTTGGTTCCCGAACGGATGCAGGCCGGGATGCCCACGCCGTAGCGGGTCGCCCCGGCCAACACCACCCCGGGTGCCCGATCGGACAGGTCGCGGTCCACCTCGGCCATCCGTCCAGCGTGTCCGACCGGGAACTGGACCAGAGAGCGGGGCCATCGAGAAATTCGGAGGGTAGACGGCGGGGCGTCGGTGCCCAGTGTGGTTGCCAGGTCGGCTAGGACGGCCTCGCCCAGCGACCGGTCATCCAGGTCGGCGGGTCGGTCGTCGTCGACCCGGCCGCACGAGACCCGCAGGACCGTGTGGTCCCCGTCGTCCAGGTGGGACCACTTGCGGTCGGCGAAGGAGCAGGCGGTAATCAGAAGGCCCTCCGAGCGGCCAACCAGGAACCCGCTCCGGTCGTCGGGCACCGCCAGGTCGGCCCGCCGGAAGGCCACGGTGGTCAGTACCACCGAGGCGTGTACGAGCTCGACCAGGATCTCGGCGCCGTCGGGGGCCACCGGGGCCAACAGCGCGGCCGCCGCGTAGGCCGGCGTGGCCACCACCACGGCATCAGCGGCCACAGTCCCGCCGTCGGCCGTGCCGACCGCCCAGCCGTCGGACACCCGGTTGAGGGATACCACCGGCGTATTTCGGCGGATCCGGTCGCCGAGTCTCCCGGCCAGGGCGGTGACCATCTGCCCCATGCCATCCCGGGGGGCGTTGAACACGGGGGCCGTCGGGTCGACTGACCGGTGGGTAGCCCGCAGTGAACCCAGCAGGCCGTCGTCAGACCGGGCGGCAGCCAGTAGTTGAGGCGCCATGGTGGTGCAGCTGAGGTCGTCGGCCCGTCCGGCGTTCACCCCGCCTAGGAGCGGGTCCACCAGTCGTTCGTGGACGGCGTCGCCCACGCAGGCACGGACCACGGCACCCACGCTGAGGTCACCGTCGGGGAGTGGGACGTCGGGATGGCCAGTACCGGCCAACCGGTCTAAGTCAGCTGCCTCCAGGATGCCCGGGGCCACGGTCGACGGGTCCAGCGGAAGGCCGAGCACGTTGGGCGCCGGGAGGGGTCGCAGGGCTCCATCCAGCCACAGGGAGGCCTGTCGGACTCTGGGGGCCACCAGCTTGTCGCCCAGACCCAGCTCGGTGCACAGGTCGGCCGCCCACGGCACTCGGACCAGGAAGGCGTCGGCTCCCTCGTCGACCTCTAGGCCGGTCCCCTCTAGGGGGCTAGTGACCAGGGCACCGCCCACCCGCGGGCCAGCCTCCAGCACGGTGACAGCCAGGTTGGGGTGGTCGGCGACTAGGCGGTGGGCAGCGGTCAAGCCGGAGATGCCGGCACCCACCACGACGACCCGGTGACCGGCCACCGGTCAGCCGCCGATCGGGTGGGCGTGGACCTGTTCTACGATCCGTTCCAGGATCGCCGGGTCGGTCTCCGGGAGCACCCCGTGGCCCAGGTTGAACACGTGGCCCGGGTGTCCGCCGTTGCGGCGCAGGACGTCGGCCACCTCGGCCTCCACTACCTCGGCCGGCCCCAGGCACACTGCGGGGTCCAGGTTGCCCTGCAGGACAGCGTCGGGACCGAGCCGGCGGCGGGCCTCGTCCAGGGGGACCCGCCAGTCCACCCCGATCACGTCGGCTCCGGCAGTAGCCATGAGCGGGAGGATCTCCCCGGTACCGACCCCGAAGTGGATACTGGGTACGTCCAGGTCGGCGAGCCCCTCGAAGATCCGGCGGCTGAAGGGCAGCACGTGGCGTTCGTAGGCCGGCGGACTCAGGGCCCCAGCCCAGCTGTCGAAGAGTTGCACGGCCGATGCGCCGCTGGCCACCTGGGACCTCAGCGAGGCAAGGGCCATGTCGGCCAACCGGTCCAGGAGGGCGTGCCACAGCCCGGGGTCGCCCAGCATCAGGGCCTTGGTGCGGCCGTATGTCCGCGACGGCGCCCCCTCGATCAGGTAGGAGGCCACGGTGAATGGCGCACCGGCGAAGCCGATCAGCGGAACCGACCCCTCGGCCACCACCCGGCGGACCGTCTCCAGTACATGGGGGGTGTCCTCCTCGGGCTCCAAGGGCCGCAGGCGCTGGAGGTCGGCGGCGTTCTCGAAGGGCCGGTCAACGACCGGTCCGATTCCCGGATGGACCTCCACGCCGAAGCCCACGGCATGGGCCGGAACCACGATGTCGGAGTAGAGAATGGCGGCGTCGACCCCGTAGCGCCGGACCGGCTGGAGGGTGATCTCGGCCGACAGGTCGGCGTCGGCGATGGCGTCCAGGATGCTTCCCGTTCCCCGGACAGCCCTGTACTCGGGAAGTGACCTTCCGGCCTGGCGCATAAACCACACCGGCGTCCGGTGGTGGGGCTCGGCCCGACAGGCGGCGAGGAACGGCGAGTCGGTGTGCGGTGAGCTCACGGGGCGACGCTATCCAGCAGCCGTCGGGCGGCCGCCGCCTCAGGTAGGGCGAGACGGGCCAGAGTCGAGATACGGGCCGCCTCGCACACTTCGGCCAGTCCGACGTCGGCCCGGTCGTCTACCGGGCGTCGGGCCAGGTCGGTGGCCGTGGGCTCCAGGACCAGGACGGCCGCCCCCCGTCGCCTTACCGCCTCCACCTCCCGTCGCAGGGTCCGACCGTGCCAGGCCCGAGCCAGCGATCCGTCCCCGCCCGCCGGCCCGGCTATTCCGCCTACCGTCTTGGACGAAGCCACCACGACCACGTCCAGGGCCAGGGCGGCCACCAGGTCGGCGTTGGTGGTGGAGTGCGCCCCACCATCGACCAAACGCCGGCCGTCGACTTCCACCGGGACGAACCACCCGGGGACAGCCGAGGACGCCTGGACGGCGGAACCGACGTCGGTGTCGACGTCGTCGCGACCGAGCACCACCCGGCGGCCCGAGTCCAGGTCCACGGCACAGATCCAGGTTGGGTGGTCGGGCCAGCGGGCGGAGTGCATCTCGCGCATTCGGTCGGCCAGGGAGGAACCGTCGTGGGTGCCGATGGGGAGCAACCCGGCCAGGGAAACCACCGGCCGGGGCCGTCCGGTGGATAACAGCTCGCGGACGACGAGCATCGGGTTGGCCGGAATCCGTCGGGCCGGTTGGTCGGAGGGGTTCTTGAGGTTTAGCGGGGTTGTCACCCGGTTGACCAGGGCCTGCCCCTCGGCGGACAGCGGGGTCCGGGAGTAGTAGGAGCGGTGATCGGCCGCCGAGAGCCCGGCCCGGAGGCTGACCGCCGTGGTGGCCCCGGCCGAGGTTCCGACGACGACGTCGGCCGTCCGGGGATCCCAGCCCGTGGCCTCAGCCAGCGCGGCGAGGGTTCCGGCGTGATGGGCAGCGGCGTGCAGGCCACCGGCCCCGAGTACGAGCCCGATCGTGGTCACGGCGGCCATCGTCGCATGTCGGGAGCGAATTCCCGACCCGGCGGTGGGTTGGCGTCCTTTGAGGCCTCCGAGGTCAGGTGTCCTCCACCCGCTAGGATCGATCTTCGGCCGATTTCGGGGTTTCGGCCCCGGGGTAGCCAAGAGACATGGTCCACCGTCCTCCATAGGCTCGCTGATGACCACCGAACACCCCGAGATGGACGCCGAACAGGCCTACGTCGACCACGCCTATGCGTGTCTCGAGTCCGCCCGCGACCGGGCCCTGGAGCTGACTGCCATGGTCGAGGTGGGTCAGGGGGGCACCAACCAGGCTCGCTTCGAGCGCGAGGCCATCTGGGACTCAGTAGCCACTCGCCTGGGGCGGTTGGACATGGGCGACGCCGCGCTGGTCTTCGGTCGCATCGACCAGGAGGCCGAGGCCGGCGGCGGCCGCTTTTACATCGGTCGAGTCGGGGTCTGGGACGTCGACCAGGATCCGGTGGTCGTGGACTGGCGGGCCCCAGTCGCCGAGGCCTTCTACCGGGCCACCGGTCCGGTGCCCATGGGCCTGGAACGGCGCCGGCACCTGGTCAGCCGCGGCCGGGTCGTAGTGGGCATCGAGGACGAGTTGTTCGGCGACCCGGAGCGGTTCCGGGACGGCGACGGAAACCGCCTGAAGGGAGAAGGAGCCTTGATCGCCGCCCTCGAGACGGCCCGCACCGGTCGGCTGGGCGACATCATCGGGACGATCCAAGCTGAGCAGGACGACATCATCCGGGCACCGTTGTCCGGCGTCCACGCCGTGCAGGGCGGGCCGGGAACCGGAAAGACCGTGGTGGCCCTGCACCGAGCCGCCTACCTCCTGTACACCCACCGGTTCCCGCTAGAGGGGCAGGGTGTTCTGGTGGTCGGGCCCAACAGGCTCTTCCTGGCCTACATCGAGCAGGTGCTGCCGTCGCTCGGGGAGGCCGGGGTCCAGATGGCCACCCTGGGAGACGTAGTGGGGGGCGTTCGGGTGGGCGACCGTCGGGAGCAGGACGAGGTGGGGCGCCTCAAGGGCGACCTTCGCATGGTGCGGTTCGTCTCCAAGGCCGTCCGGACCCGCCAGCGGCCAATGCGGGCCGACCTTCGCATCGGCCACGGCTTGCAGTGGCTGGTCCTCCCAGTAGAGGAGTCCCAGCGG
>JAKURX010000040.1 GCA_022451505.1 Acidimicrobiales bacterium
CCTTTGGCGAGGCAAAGGATCTGGCCGAGCGCATGGCCGCCGGGTTCGCGGCCCTCGGCGTCGGCGAGGGCACCCCGGTCACCTGGGTGTTGCCGACCCGGATCGACACCGTGGTGGCTTCTCTCGCACTGTCCCGACTGGGGGCCGTCCAGAACCCGATCATTCATATTTACCGGGATCGTGAGGTCGGTTTCTGCATCCGACAAACGGCCTCCGAGTTGGTCCTCACGCCGGGGGAGTGGGGCGGCTTTGACTACCAGGCGATGGTGGAGCGCGTCGTGGCCGACCTGGACGTGCCACCCGCCGTGGTTGACGCCTCGGCTGGTCTGCCCGAGGGCGACCCGGCGGCCCTGCCGCCCGTTCCGACCGTGCCGGCCGACGGTCGGGACGTCATCCGCTGGATCTACTACACGTCGGGCACCACGTCGGACCCCAAGGGCGTGTTGCACACCGACGCCAGCCTGATGGCCGGAGGGGTCGGCCTGGCCCGAGCCCTGGACATGCAACCGACCGACGTGGGCTCCATTGCCTTCCCGTACGCCCACATCGGGGGACCCGACTACCTGGTGTGCCTCCTGGCCAACGGCTTCCCGGCCGTGCTCGTCGAGAAGTTCGACCTGATGGCCGCCATCGAAGCCTTCAACCGGCATGGCGTGACCATGGCCGGCGGCAGCACGGTCTTTTACACCATGTTCCTGGGCGTGCAGCGCCAGCAGCCCGACGAGCCGATCATCCCCACGCTGCGCCTGCTGTCCGGCGGCGGCGCCCCCAAGCCACCCGAGGTGTTCTTCGAGGTGCAGGCTGAGATGGGGATCCCGGTGGCCCACGGCTACGGCATGACCGAAAGCCCCATGATCTGTCAGGGCTCGCCCACCGATACCGATGACCAGCTGGCCCACACTGAAGGCCATCCGGTGTTCGCCGCCGAAGTCGCCATCTGTCGGCCGGATGGCAGCGAGTGCGACCGCGGCGAGGAGGGCGAGGTCCGGATCTCCGGCCCTCAACTCTTCAAGGGCTACAGGGATCCGACGCTGGACGCCGAGGCGTTCGACGAGGCGGGACGGTTCCGCAGCGGCGACCTGGCCGTCATGCGAGGGGACGGCCACGTAACTCTCACCGGCCGGGTCAAGGACATCATTATCCGTAAGGGCGAGAACATCGCCGCCAAGGAGATCGAGGACGTCCTCTACGCCCACCCCAAGGTCGAGGCGGTGGCCGTTATTGGCCTACCTGACCCGGACCGCGGTGAACGAGTCTGCGCGGTGGTCGAGACCGCCGAGGGTGCCGAGCCCCTCACCTACGACGAGATGGTGGCCGCCTGCACTGACGCCACCCTCATGCGCCAGAAGGTGCCCGAGCAACTGGTGGTCCACGACGGGCCGCTACCCCGCAACGCCACCATGAAAATCCTTAAGTACGAACTGAAAGACGCTCTGGCCGACGTGCCCTGGTCGGACGTCTAGGTCGGCCTACCGGCCGGCGAAGTTGCCCTTGCGGCGCTCCTTGAAGGCGGCCACGCCTTCCTCTGCGTCGTCGGTGGCGGCCAACTCGGCCTGGGTTCCCGCCAGGGCGGCGATACAAGCATCCTCGCCGTCACGGAGGTAGCGGGCCGACGAAGCCTTGGTGGCCTGCACGGCCAACGGCGCACCCTCGCAGATGACCCGAGCCAGCTCGATAGCCCGATCTAGCTGTGTGCCGGCCGGCACGACCTCTTGGACGAGGCCGATGCGGTGTGCCTCGGCGGCGTCGAACTCGTCCGACGTGAGCAGGTGGTACATGGCATTGCCCCACCCTCCCCGGTCCACGAACCGAATGGTTGCCCCGCCGGCGGCGTGGATCCCCCGCAGGGGCTCCAGTTGAGAAAAGCGGCAGTCGTCGGCGGCCACCACAATGTCCCCGGCCAACATCAGTTCGATGCCCAGGGTGAAGGTCACACCCTGTACGGCGGTCACGATGGGTTTCCGGCAACGCCGACCTAGCCCCATCGGGTCGACCCGTTCAGTCCGCTTGTAGCGCTGGCCGCCCTTCATGGCGTCGCGGAATTTCGGCAGGTCCAGCCCGGCGGTGAAGTGGTCGCCGTGGCCGAACAGCACACCGCACCACAGGTCTTCGTCCTCGTCGAGCCGCTCAAAGGCATCGACCAACTGGCGGGCCATCTGCGGCGTGTAGCCGTTCATCTTGGCCGGCCGGTCCAGGCCAATCAGGAGGATCCGGTCGCGGACCTCGGTGGTGACGCCGCCCTCGGCTGGGTCGTGGGGCCGTTCGTCGGACATGGGGCCTCCTAGTGGTCGATCCGGGCACTCTGCCGGACCGACCCCGGAGAAGGCGAATCAGGCGGCCGAGCGGACCGCTTCGCGGTCCAGTAAGCGTTCCTTGATGGGGAGGCCGAAGGCGTAGTCGCCCAGGCTTCCGTCGGTCCGGACCACTCGGTGGCACGGGATAAGCACCGGGATCGGATTGGCTCCCAGGGCGGTTCCGACGGCCCGGACGGCATTCGGTCGGTGGATGGCCTTGGCCAGGTCAGCGTAGGTGCGGGTCTTGCCGGCCGGGATGGCCAGGCAGGCCTCCCACACCGAGACCTGGAACGGGGTTGCGCCCCGGAGGTCGAAGGTGAGGGCACCACGGTCGCCGGTGTTGAAAGAGTGCTCGATGGCGTCGAACAGATCGTCGGGCATGGCCTCGGCCCGCGCCGATGGACGTCCCGTGCGGTCGTGGTGTTCCTCGCGGAACCGGGCGAAGGTTTTCAGGTTCGCGAAACTTGCTCCGGCGATGCCGTGGTCGTTGTAGGCCACCCACAGCCCACCAATCGGTCCGGCGATCTTCGCGATCTCGTCGACGGGCTCTCCGCCGACCTCCTCCTCGGTGCCGCTCATACAAGTCCCCCTTCACGGGTCGTGGATGCGTGGTGCCCACTCTCGCGCAAAACGGTGTGACGCGCATCACACCAGCGTCGAAAAATCCAGACGGAGACGGCTCTCCGGCGGGTCAATCGTCAGCCAGGCCGGTACGTACGATGACCAGCGGGCACGGGCTGTGATGAGCGATGGCCTGGCTAACCGAGCCGAGGCGCAAACCGGCGAACCCGCCACGGCCCCGGTTGCCCACCACGAGCATGTCGGCACCCTCGGCCACCGCCATCAGGGTGTCGGCCGGCCGGCCCTTCTCCAGGGTTCGCCGGATCTTGACGTCACCGCTGTACGCAGAGGCCTCCAGCGCTGATTCGATGACCTCGCTCTGCATCTTCTCCACTTCGGCGGCCAGGTCGAACGAGTCCAACGGTACGTAGCCGAGGTCCGGAGCGGCGGGCACGTAGGTGGGGGAGTAGCAGGTGACCACCTCGACGACCGCGCCCCGATGGTGCGCCTCCTCGATGGCCCAGATGAGGGCGGCCCGGGCGTAGCCCGAACCCTCCATACCGACAACGATCCGCCGTTCAGGTTCGTCCGTCATCTCGAACCACCCTGTCTCGTCAACGGACCCGGCCCGTGCCGGACCCCGTTCGGAGCATAGGACAGGGCGGGCCGCCTAGGAGAGGGCGTCGGCGACCTTGGCCATTGCCTTCTCTTCAGGTGTGTTGAGGGCGAAGGCCAGCTCGGAAACCAGCACGTCTAGGGCTTTGTTGTAGAGCGTCTTTTCGCCGGCCGACAGGCCCTTAGCCTGGTCACGTAGCGCCAGGTTCCGAACCACCTCGGCCACCTGGTAGACGTCGCCGCTCTTAAGTTTCTCCTGGTGGTTCTTGAACCGTCGGGACCAGTTGGCGGGCTCGCGGATGTCCCGCTTTTGGAGCACCTCAAATAGGTCCTTTACGTCTTCCTTGGAGATCGGCCAGCGCATGCCGACATCCTCGGCGTTTTCGACTGGTACGGAGAGCGTTAGCTCGCCGTGGGCCATACGGAGGACCAGGTATTCGGTGGTCTTTCCGAAGGCCTTCCGTTTCTCCTTCTTCTCGATGATCGCCGCGCCGTGGTGCGGGTAGACGACCTTGTCACCGGGCTTGAACATCGAGAGAGCCTCCGGGGCTGAAGAGGGAAGAGGGGGACGGGGAAGGATACCCCGGTGTGGGGTGCCGGTCCGCTGTGACCGGTGGCGCTCTGGGAGCGCCGGGGGTCAGGCGCCGAGGCGCTCCCGGGCGGTCCGGCTGCGCTCCAGCAGGTGCTCGGGGATGCCGAAACGGTTGCCGGTCGAACCCTCGTTGTCGGCTTCGCCGTCCTCGGCCGCGTTGGTCTCCTCGGGGGCCTCGGCGGCCCGACGCTCGGCCTCCACTCGGTCCAACTGGAACCGGCCCCAGTCGCCCTCGAGGCAGAGGTCGGCGTGGCTGACTTGGCCCATCCGGACGCCGTTGTCGAAGTCCACCCAGTACCGGTACCACGAGACGCCGTTGGCCACTCGCACCTTGCCGACCGTTCCCTCCGGGACCCCGGGGAGGTCGGTGGTGGCCACCACCTTGCGGTAGCGCTTGATGGGGAGCGTGCGGTCGATCGTCTTGGGCATGGCGGGGATCCTCGGCGGAATTGCCGGTCGTGAGGGCTGAACGCTACCGGCCCTCTGCCCGCCCGGTGGCCACCAGTTCGACCAGCTGACCGGCCACCTCGTCGATCGGTACGTCGACCTGCTCGCCGTCGGCCCGGGTGGTGAGCTCTAGTTGCCCGTTCTCGATTCCGCGGGGTCCGATGGTGACCCGGAGGGGGATACCGACCAGCTCGGCGTCGGCGAACTTCACTCCGGCGCGCCCGTCGCGGTCGTCGAGCAGGACGTCCACCCCAGCAGCCCGCAGGTCGTCGTAGAGCTTTTCGGCCACGGCCATCGACTCCTCGTGGTCGACCTTGACCACGGTCAGCACTACCTCGTACGGGGCGATGACCATCGGCCAGACCAGGCCGTTCTCGTCGTGGTGGGTTTCGGCTACCGCGGCCATGGCCCGTCCCACGCCGATGCCGTAGGACCCCATGGTGGGAACTCGGTTCTCGCCCTCAGCGTCCAGGACCGTCACGCCCAGAGCCTCGCTGTACTTTCGGCCCAGCTTGAAGATGTGGCCGGCCTCGATGCAGCGGGCCACCCGCAGGGTTCCCCCGCACGAGGCGCAAGCCTCGCCGTCCAGGATTCCCCGGACGTTGATCCAGTGGTCAACGGCCACGTCCCGTTCCACGTCCACGCCGGCCAGGTGCACGTCGTCCTCATTGGCCCCGGTGGTCATGCCCGAGCGGCCCCGCAGGGCTTCGTCGGCGTAGATCGCCAGGTCGGAGACCCCGACGGCGCCCAGGCTGCCCGGGGAGGCGCCCAGCGCGGCCCGGATCTCGTCGGCCTCAGCCGGCACGATGTCGACGGCTCCTGTGGCGTCGGCGAATTTCTGTTCCAGGAACGGGTGGTCGCCTCGCAGCAGGATCAGGGTCAGGGCTCCGTCCACCCTGTAGACGAGGGTTTTGACCTGGTGGACCGGCGGGTGGCCGGCCTCGGCGAGGGCGGCGATGGTGCGGACTCCCGGCGTGGGGAAGGTCTCCGGGTTATCGCTGCCGGGCCGGTTCTCCACGGGAGCGGGTGCGGCGGTAGCCCGCTCCACGTTGGCCGCGTACCCGCAGCCCTCGCAGATCGCCACGTCGTCCTCGCCGGCGTCGGACTCGACCATGAACTCGATCGAGGCGCTTCCGCCCATGGCGCCCGAAGATGCCTCCACGGGTTGGGCATCGAGGTCGAGGCGCCGGAAGGTCCGCAGGTAGGCGTCGTGGTGGAGGTCGAACGAACGGTCCAGCCCGGCGTCGTCCAGATCGAACGAGTACGAGTCCTTCATGGCGAACTCCCGTACACGCAGCAGGCCCGACTTGGGGCGGGGCTCGTCACGGAACTTCCATTGGATCTGGTACCAGATCTGGGGGAGGTCCCGGTACGAGCTCAGCTCCAGGGACAGGGAGGCGAAGACTTCCTCGTGGGTCATCCCGAGGGCCAGGTCGGCGCCCTTACGGTCGGTGAGGCGGAACATCTCCTCACCTATGGACTCCCAGCGGCCCGAGGCCTGCCACAGCGAAGCCGGGTGCATGGCCGGTAGGTGGAACTCCTGGGCCCCGATGGCGTCCATTTCTTGGCGGATGACCTCGGCCACCTTCTGGTGAACCCGCCAGCCCAGGGGCAGCATCGAGTAGTGCCCGGACTGGAGTTGGCGCATGAAGCCGCCGCGGACCAACAACTGGTGGCTGACTGCCTCGGCTTCGGCCGGGGCGTCGCGCAGGGTAGGGATGAACAGTGACGACCAGCGCACCGGTCAGACCTCCTCGGTGGCTGTCGGAGCCTCGTACCTACCCTACCGATGAGGCTGGGGGCCGACGGGGAGATTTCCCGGACGGAGTGGAGATTGCGTGCCCTGGGAGGCAGGTTGGCGGCTTAGCCGTCGGACGGAGCCCCATGCCAGACTCCGGCCATGAGCGACCTCACTGCCGCTGACGTACGGGCCGAGTTGGATTCTTGGCTGGAAGAAAACTGGGACCCCGACCTCACGGTGGCCGACTGGTGGAAGCGCCTGGCCGAGGGACGTTGGTCCTCGCCGGCCATGCCGACCGAGGCCGGTGGGCGGGACTACGGCCGGGACCTGATGGCTGCTGTGTCAACCGGCCTGGCCGAGGCCGGGGTGGTCGGACCACCCGTCGGGCTGGGCCTGATGCTGGCCGCCCCGACCATCGCCGTGCATGGCACCCCCGAACAGGTCGACCGGTACGTTCCGGAGATCCTCGACGGCACAGTGGCCTGGTGCCAGTTGTTCTCCGAGCCGGGTGCCGGCTCCGACCTGGCCGGCCTACAGGCCAGAGCCGAGCGTGACGGCGACGAGTGGGTGGTCACCGGTCAGAAGGTGTGGACCTCCGGAGGCCACCTGGCCCAGAAGGGCATGCTGATCGCCCGGACCGACACAGACGCCCCCAAGCACCAGGGCATTACCTACTTCGCCATCGACATGGAGCAGCCGGGGATCGAGGTGCGGCCCCTCCGGGAGATGACCGGCCAGGCCCTGTTCAATGAGGTGTTTTTGGACGAAGCCCGGGTTTCCCACGACGCGGTTATCGGCGGCACGGGTGCCGGATGGGCGGTGGCCAACACCACGCTGGCCGTCGAGCGAGCCAGCTTGGGTGGCGCCGGGAGGGAGCCCATCTCAGTGGCTCCCGGTGCCCTGGCCGGTCGTCTGGAAAGGCGGGTTGGTGACTTTACCGAGCGGACCAACCGGGGTGCCGACGGCGAAGGCGGTCGGGGTATGGGAACCAACCTCCTGATCGATCTGGCCCGGAGGATGGGCAACTCCGACGACCCGATCGTGCGCCAGGAGATCACCAAGTTGCACATTCTGAACGAGGTGAACCGCCTCAACCTGCTGCGGGCCAAGGCCGGTGGTAGCCGGACGGGGGCGGAGGGAAATCTGGCCAAGTTGTCTATGAGCGAACTGGTCCGTCGTAGCCGTGACATCGGGAACCTGATTGTCGGGGCCGACGGGATGCTGGCTCCCGACGCCTCGAGCACCGGTGGCCTGGTCCAGGCGGTCACGCTGTTCAGCCCGGCCCCGTCCATCTACGGCGGAACCGACCAGGTGCAGCGAAACATCATCGGGGAGCGGGTCCTGGGGCTACCCAAGGAACCGGGCCCGTCGAAGGAGACCCCGTTCCGGGAACTGCTCCAGAACTAGGACCGAGGTCGCTGTTTAGGCGGTGGCCCGGGCTAGGTGCTCGCCGAGCACGCTGCGGACGGTGTCCGGCTCCTCCATCATCGGGGCGTGCCCCGATGCGGCCAGCTCGACCACTGTGGCGCCGACCATGGCGTCGACCAGCGGCTGAGCCGTTTTTCGGGGTGTCATGCGGTCCAGGGCGCCCAGGATCAGGGTCGTTGGGCAGGAGACAGTGGAGGCGGCTGTCACGGCTCCGTCGTAGGCGGCACAGGCTCGCAGGTCCGGTCCCAGGACGCCGGGCGGGCAACTCTCGATGGTGGCCTGGGTGGTGCCCGTCATCGACATGCCGGGCGTCGGGTTGTCTCCGAACTGCTGGTCGGGTCCGTGCATCCAGCCGGCCATAAGGGCGGCGGCTTTGGGGTCGTTAGCGTCGGCTGCAGCCTGGAGGTCCGGGTGGACGGCAAGGGTGGCGCCCACGCCTAGGAGGGCCAACGAGGCGATCCGGTCCGGGTCGGTGGCTGACGCCTCCAGGCCGATGAACGCCCCCATGGAGTGGCCGACTACGTGGATTGGGCCGCCGAGGGCGTCGGCCACCTGGCACAGCCAGTAGGCCATGTCAGTGACGGAACTCAGTGCCGGCCCGTCGGACGCGCCGTGGCCGGGCAGGTCGACAGCCAGAGCCCGGGTGTCGTGGTGGGCCAGCCAGCGAGTCTGATGGGACCACACCGACCGGTCCATGCCCGCCCCGTGGACCAGGACGACCAGTGGGGCGTCGGCTACCTCGGGCCGGTCTACCGAGACCGCCCCGGTGGCCGCGTTGACCATCCGTCCGGCTACTTCGAAGCGCACGGCACTCCTACTGCTGGGAGGCCCGGAGGGCTCGCGCCAGGTCTTCGCAGATGTCGTCCGGGTCTTCGAGTCCGACCGACAGCCGGATCAACTCCTCGCTGATCCCCGCCTCGGCCAGGTCAGCGGCGCTCATCTGCTGGTGGGTGGTCGACCCGGGGTGTATGACCAGCGTCTTGGCGTCGCCCACGTTGGCTAGGTGGGAGGCCAGGCCTACCGCCTCGATGAACTTCCGGCCCGCCTCCCGGCCGCCGCGTACGCCAAAGCTCAGGATGGCACCCGTGCCCTTGGGGTAGAGGCGGGCGGCCAACTCGTGGTCGGGGTGGCTGGGATGCGACGGGTGACGGATCCACTCCACGGCCTCGTTGGCGTCCAGCATTTCGACTACCCGGTGGGTGTTGTCTACGTGGCGGGCCATGCGCACCGGCAGGGTTTCCACGCCCTGCAGCAGGTAGAAGGCGTTGGCCGGGCTCATGCAGGCACCGAAGTCCCGCAGGCCCTCGGCCCGGGCCCGCATCGACAGGGCGGCTGGGCCGAACTCCTCGGTGAACGTGATGCCGTGGTAGCCCACGTAGGGCTCGGTCAGGGTCGGAAATTTTCCCGAGGCCGCCCAGTCGAACCGGCCCCCGTCGACTACCACGCCCCCGATGGCCACCCCGTGGCCGCCCAAGAACTTGGTCACCGAGTGGATGATGATGTCGGCCCCGTGGTCGATGGGGCGTATCAGGTACGGGGTGGCGAACGTGGAGTCGACGGCCAGGGGTAGGCCAGCTTCGTGGGCCACCTCAGCCACCGCGGCGATGTCCAGCACTTCGATGCCGGGGTTGCCCAGTGTCTCGGCGAAGACCAGACGGGTCTCGGGTCGGATGGCCTCGGCGAAGGCCGCCGGGTCTCTCGGGTCAACGAATGACGTTGTGATCCCAAACCGGGGCATGGTCAGGTTCAAGATGTTGTGGCTGCCGCCGTAGATGTTGCGACTGGCCACCACGTGGTCGCCGGCGTGGAGGATGGTGGCCATGGCCAGGTGGAAGGCCGCTTGGCCGCTGGCCGTGCACACGGCACCGACCCCTCCCTCCAGCGAGGCGATGCGTTCTTCCAGGACGGCCACTGTCGGATTAGAGATCCGGGAGTACAGGTGCCCGCTGACCTCCAGGTTGAACAGGCCGGCAGCGTGGTCAACCGAGTCGAACACGTACGACGTGGTCTGGTGGATGGGGACGGCCCGCGAACCGGTGGTCGGGTCGGGGCGTTGACCGGCGTGCAGGGCGCGGGTGTCGAAGCGGTGGTTGTCGGGTTCGACCATGGTCCGAACCTACGCCAGAGGCCAGTCGGCGACCGGGTCCGCGGTCAGGACGACACCGTGCCGGCCAACCGGTCGAGGGCGGCGTCGGACCCGATGGCCACGATCACGTCCCCGTCGGCGAACGGCCGGCTGGTCCCGTCGTCGGTGTGGAACCGCGCTGACCGGTCCCGCACGCTCAGTACCACTGCCCCGGTCTCCTGGCGGATGGCCAGGTCGTCGATGGTCTGACCAATGAAGTCGCTTCCGTCGGGCAGCCGGATTTCTCGCAACTTGGCTTCGAAGGTCCCGTCGTGCACGACCACATCTACGAAGTCAGCCACGTTGGGCTGGGTGGCCAGGCTGGCCATCCGGGAGCCGGCAATCTCGTACGGGTTGACGGCCCGGTCGGCGCCTACCTGAAGCATCTTGGCCATGGACTCCGGGTCGTCGGCACGCGACACGATGAACAGGCCGGGGTTCATCTTCCGGGACGAGAGGGTCACGTAGAGGTTGTCAACGCTGGTGCCCAGGGCAGACACCAGGGTGGCCGCCCGCTCGATGCCGGCGCGGCGCAGGACGTCGTCGCTGGTGGCGTCCCCGGCCACGTGGAGGACGTCTTCGTCGGGAAGGCGGGTCTCGTCGCGGTCGACCACCACCACCTCCTGGCCAACCGAGCGGACGAACTCGGTGATGGCCTGGCCCACTCGTCCCGTACCACACACGATCAGGTGGTCGGACAGGTCGTCGATGGAACGTTGCATGCGATACCTCCGAAACTGGCCGGTGAGACGGCCCTCAACGATGCTCTCGATCACCGATGTGGCGCCGTAGAGCATCGAGCCGGTGCCCAACAAGATGAGCACCGAGGTGAACACCTTCCAGGTGGTGTCCGGGTCACCGTCGGCGATTTCCCGGAACCCCACCGTGCTGACGGTGACAATGGTCTGGTAGGCGGCATCGACCGCGCCCAGCCCGAGGAGCGTGTAGCCGACCGTGCCGGCTACCAGGACGCCGACGATTAGGGCGGCGGCGATCGCGAGGTGACCCCAGGTGTCGGGCCGGATCCTGGCGAACATGCCAGCAGGGTAGGACACCCCTGACAGTCCGACCGCTGTCTAGAGTGCGCGGCGGTGCGCATCGGTTTCATTGGCCTGGGAAATGTGGGCGGCAAGCTGGCTGGCAGCCTGCTCCGCAACAGTTATGACCTGACCGTCCGCGACCTTGATCGAGAGGCGGCCCGGCAGTTTTTGGATGCTGGGGCGGCCTGGGCGGACTCGCCACGTGAGATGGCCGAGGCCTGCGATGTGGTGGTGACCTGCCTACCGTCGCCCGCCGCCTGCTCGACGGTGATGGAGGCCGATGACGGAATTCTGGCCGGGCTGTCGGCCGGCAAGGTCTGGATGGAGATGAGCACCACAGACGAGGCTGAGGTTCGGCGGATGGGGGAGTTGGTTCGGGCCACCGGGGCCCAGCCGGTGGACTGTCCGGTCTCTGGGGGTTGTCACCGGGCGGCTACTGGGAACATCGCCATATTCGCCGGATGCGAACGCGAGGCCTTTGACCGGATCCTTCCCGTGCTGACCACTATGGGCCGGCGGGTCCTCCACACCGGGCCCCTCGGCTCGGCGTCGGTTCTGAAGGTGCTGACCAACTACCTGGCGTCGGCCAACCTGGCCTCCATCGCCGAGGCCCTAGTCACCGCGGCGGCAGCTGGCATGGACCTCAACACCACCTACGAGGCCATTCGCATCTCGTCGGGCAACTCGTTTGTCCACGAGACGGAGGGTCAGGTCATCCTCAACGGCAGCCGGGACATCAACTTCACCATGGACCTGGTAGTCAAGGACGTGGGTCTGTTCGACGCCCTGGCCCGGAAGCTGGACGTTCCCTTGGAGCTCTCGCCGCTGCTGGTGAAGGTGTTCGAGGACGGCCGGGAGCGGTACGGGGACCGGGAGTTTTCGCCGAACGTCATCCGTCGCCTGGAGGAGGCCACAGGCCTTGATGTCCGGGCTCCCGGCTTCCCAGCCGAGATCGTTGACAACGAGCCCGAGGCGCCGGGCTACGAGGTGGTCCCGGAGCGGTGAACGAGATCCCGGAGACCATGACCGCCCTTCACCTGGTGGGTAACGGGGGTCCGGAGATGCTGGTGCTCCGTCACGACGTGGCGGTGCCCGTGCCAGCCGACGACGAGGTACTGGTCCGGGTACGGGCCTGCGGCATGAACAACACCGACGTGAACACCCGAGTGGGTTGGTATTCCAAGTCAGTGACCGAGGCGACCGGGTCTAGCGGCTTTGACGTCGAGGTGGACGGGGACGCCACGTGGGGTGGTAGTGGCCTGGCTTTCCCGCGTATTCAGGGCGCCGACCCGTGCGGCGAGGTGGTGGCCGTCGGGTCGGTGGCCGATCCGGCGCTGCTGGGGAGCCGGGTGCTGGCCGACGGGTGGATTCGGGATCCTGGGCGCCCCGACGACCGCTCGCTGGCTGGTTACCTGGGTTCGGAGAGGGACGGCGGGTACGCCCAGTACTGCGCCATCCCAGCCCGCAACGTGTACCCAATCGACGTCGACCTGTCCGACGCCGAGCTGGCGTCGTTTCCCTGCTCGTGGGCTACCGCCGAGCACATGCTGACCCGCCCGGGGGTGTCGGCCGGTCAGACGGTGGTGGTCACCGGAGCTTCGGGAGGTGTGGGGACGGCCCTCGTGCAGCTGGCCCGGCTCCGGGGGGCCCGGGTGGTGGCGGTGACCAGCTCGACCAAATTCGCCGATGTGGCGGCCTGTGGGGCCGACGCCTGCGTTGACCGGACGTCTGAAGACCTTGTCGGGGCGGTGATCGAGGCGGCCGGGGGCCCGGTCGACGTACTGGCCGACGTGGTTGGAGGCCCGGACTTCGCCCCCCTGCTAGAGGCGCTGCGCCGGGGTGGCCGGTACACGACGGCTGGGGCTATTGCCGGGCCGATCGTGGATTTAGATCTGCGCACTCTGTACCTCAACGACCTGGAGCTGTACGGCTGCACGGTCTACGAGCCGCCAGTCTTCGAGGCTCTGGTGGGCTACATCCGGCGGGGCGAGGTACGCCCGGTGGTGGCCGCCACCTACCCGCTTTCGGACTTCCACGCCGCCCAGGAGGCCTTTGTGGCCAAGGCCCACACGGGGGCCATGGTCGTCACCGTGGACTGAGGGACACGGGCGCCGATCAGTCGACGGGCGGCTCGTCGGCGTGGAGCGGGGCGTAGAAAGCCAGGTTGGGCTGGAGCAGGTCGAGGGCCGTCATTTCGGTCGGTGGGAGTTCCCCGTCGTGCACGCCTACCGGTTCGGTCCGGTCGCCCCACCTGAGAGCGATCGACCCCCAGGTGACGCCCCCACCGAAGGCGGTCAGAACGACCGTGTCCCCGGGGGACACTCGGCCGGCCTCTAGGGCGTCGGCGATGGCCATGGGGATGGAGGCGGCCGCCGTGTTGCCGAGATCGGCGATGTTGACGAACACCCGGTCGCCGTCAATGCCCAAGCGGCGAGTGGCCGAGTCGATGATCCGGGCGTTGGCCTGGTGGGGGACCACCAGATCAATGTCGTCGGTCGTCAGGCCGGCCCGGTCCAGCACCCGGACCGCCGAGGCCGCGATGCCATGCACAGCGATCTTGAACACCGCCTGCCCCTCGAAGTGCAGGCGATGGATCGCCGGGTCGTTGGTGGCCGACGGTTCGCCCATCGATCCCATGGAGCGGATGAGCATCGTGCCGCCCTTGCCGCCATCGGCGCCCAGGTCGACGGCCAGAACACCGGCCCCGTCCCCGGAGGCCTCGAACACGGCGGCACCCGCCCCGTCGCCGAACAGGATGCTGGTCCCGCGGTCCCGGTAGTCCATGGCGAAGTGCAACTTCTCGGCGCCAACCAGAAGGACCCGCTCGGCGAACCCCGACTCGATCATTCCAGCCACTACCGAGGTGCCGTAAACGAAGCCCGAGCAGGCGGCGTTTAGGTCAAAGGCACCGGCATTGGAGGCGCCGATCCGATGCTGGACCATGGCCGCCACGCTGGGACACAGGATCTCCGGGGTGCAGGTGGCGACCACCACGAGGTCCAGGTCGGCGGCGTCCATTCCGGCGCAGGCCAGGGCCCGCCGGGCGGCCAGCTCGGCTAGGTCGGTGGTCTCTACGTGCGACAGTTGGCGATTCCGGATGCCGGTCCGCTCGATGATCCACTCGTCGCTGGTGTCCATGAGCCGTTCCAGATCGGCGTTGGACAGCGACACCGGCGGTACGCACTTACCCCATCCGGTGATCTCGGCGCGCGTCTGCACAGCCCGTTTCCTACCACGCGGCCCGTCGGAGGGCATCCTGACGATTCGCGGGTGGCCCGCCGGTAGGTTCTGAGTCCCATGTCTGTCGACCAGATGTCGCTGTTCACGGCCCTACTGGCCTTGGTGGCCCTGGGTGTCGCCGTAGCCGCCGGG
>JAKURX010000041.1 GCA_022451505.1 Acidimicrobiales bacterium
CGCAGGCCCTGTCAACTGGCTCGGGCGACGGGTGGCTGCTCCGTGACGGCACGGTCACCGGGGTGACCTGGAGCCGACCGTTCGCTGCCGACCGCTGGACGCTGGCCGACGACGACACCGACGCCGAGGTGTTCCTCCGGCCCGGCCGCACCTGGGTGGCTCTGGCCCGCCTGGGTGAGGCGGGCATCCTGGATCCCGACCAGGTGGTCCAGCTGACCGGTTGATCAATCGGCCTTCGGCACCGTCTTCCGCCGACCGATGCTCGGGTTCTGACGCCCCGGGTTCCGACGCCGTTCCCGGCAGGGGAGTCCGGCCGGTCTCCCTCCTAGACTGAGCACCATGAACGACGTGACGAGGGCGACCGGGACCCAGTTGGTGAAGCGGGGCCTGGCCGAGATGCTCAAGGGCGGCGTGATCATGGACGTCGTTGACTCCGCCCAGGCCCGAATCGCCGAGGACGCCGGCGCCTCGGCCGTGATGGCCCTCGAGCGGGTCCCGGCCGACATCCGACGCGACGGCGGCGTGGCCCGCATGTCCGACCCGGAGATGATCGAAGGCATCAAGGAGGCTGTGACCATCCCGGTGATGGCTAAGGCCCGGATCGGCCACTTCGCCGAAGCCCAGATCCTGCAGTCCCTCGGCGTGGACTACGTCGACGAGAGCGAGGTCCTCACCCCGGCCGACGAGGCCCACCACATCGACAAGTGGGCGTTCACCGTGCCGTTCGTCTGCGGTGCCACCAACCTGGGCGAGGCGCTGCGCCGCATCTCCGAGGGCGCCTGCATGATCCGCTCCAAGGGCGAGGCGGGAACCGGCAACATCGTGGAGGCCGTCCGCCACCTGCGGTCCATCATCGGCGACATCCGGAAGGTCACCCAGGCCGACGAGGCGGAGCTGTTCGACTGGGCCAAGCGCCTCCAGTCGCCGCTGCCCCTGGTTCAGGAGGTCGCCGAGACGGGCGAGCTCCCGGTTCCCATGTTCTGCGCCGGAGGCATCGCCACCCCGGCCGACGCCTCGCTGGTCATGCAGCTAGGAGCCCAGGCCGTATTCGTGGGCTCCGGCATCTTCAAGAGCGACGATCCGGCCCCCCGGGCCCGGGCCATCGTGGAGGCCACCACCAACTTCGCCGACCCGGCCATGCTGGCCAAGGTCAGCCGCGGCCTAGGTAACGCCATGCCGGGCCTGGAGCTGGGCTCGCTCGAGACCCGGCTCGCCGACCGGGGCTGGTAGGCCGGACCGGCATGAAGGTCGGCGTGCTCGCCCTCCAGGGGGCGTTTGCCCGGCACGCGCAAGTTCTGGTCGCCCTGGGCGCCGCACCGGTCGAGGTTCGCTGCCCGGCCGACCTGGCCGACGTCGACGCCATGGTGCTCCCTGGCGGGGAGTCCACGACCATGTCCATGCTGCTGGACTCGTCGGGACTGCGCCAGCCGGTGGCTGACCGCCTAGCCAACGGGATGCCGACCTTCGGGACGTGCGCCGGGATGATCCTGCTGGCCACCCGTCTGGCCGACGGCCGCTACGACCAGCGGTCCTTCGGCGCCATCGACCTCGACGTCCGACGCAACGGCTACGGACGCCAGATCGACTCGTTCGAGAAGGACCTGGTGGTCACCGGCCTAGACGAGCCCTTCCACGGGGTTTTCATCCGGGCACCTGTGGTGGACCGGGTCGGCGACGATGTTGAGGTGCTGGCCACGGTCGACGGGGCCCCCGTGCTGTGCCTCCAGGGCACAGTCATGGTGTCGTCCTTCCACCCCGAGATGTCCGGCGACGCCCGAATCCACGCCCGGTTCCTGGACCTGGCCTTCGGCCGCTGATCGTCAGCTGTCGACGAACGAGACAGGAAGCAGACATGTCCGGTCATTCCAAGTGGGCGACCATCAAGCACAAGAAGGGCGCCGCCGACGCCAAGCGGGGGAAGCTCTTTGCCAAGCTCATAAAGCAGGTCGAGGTGGCGGCCCGCCAGGGCGGCGGCGATCCCGACTCCAACCCCACCCTGCGCACCATGTTCCAGAAGGCCCGCGACGCCTCGGTGCCGCTGGACACCATCGAGCGGGCCGTCAAGCGGGGGACCGGCGAGCTGGAGGGCGTTGACTACGAGACGATCACCTACGAGGGCTACGCCCCCCACGGCGTTGCGCTCTACGTCGAGACCCTGACCGACAACCGGAACCGCACCGGCTCCGAGGTGCGGTCGTTGCTGACCAAGAACGGCGGCTCGCTGGCTGAGCCCGGCTCAGTGGCTTGGCAGTTCGAGCGCAAGGGCGTTGTCCTGCTGGACGGGACGGTGGGCGAGGACGAGATCATGCTGGTCGCCCTGGACGCCGGGGCCGACGACCTGGTGGACGACGACGGCATCTGGCGCCTGACTTGTGAGGCCACCGACCTACCGTCGGTCCGCGACGCCCTAGAGGAGGCCGAGGTGCCGTTCCTGAACGCCGACGTGACCATGCTGGCCAGCACCACGGTGGCCATCGGGACGGTGGAGCAGGCCAAGGCCGTGCTGCGGGTTATGGACCTGCTGGACGACAACGACGACGTCCAGGACGTGCACGCCAACTTCGACATCCCTGCCGAGATCCTGGACTCGCTGGACGGCTGAGTTCCCCGGCTGGCCCCGCTGCGACAGGCGGCGGAACAGGCGTCGCTGATCCCGGGGTGGGGGGGTGACCAACCTCCGAGATGGCCACCGCTAGAGTCGTACACATGTTCGTTCTGGGGATCGACCCGGGTTTGACCCGGTGCGGTTACGGCGTCGTGGCGCGCGAGGGACGCACCCTGCGGGCTGAGGCCGCCGGCGTGGTTCGAACCCCCCCCACCTCCGACCTGCCCCGCCGCCTGGCCGACCTCCAACGCGAGGTCCGGGGCCTGATCGACCAATATCGGCCCGACGAGGTGGCCATCGAGCGGGTGTTCTTCCAGGCCAACACCCGCACGGCCATGCAGACTGGCCAGGCCTCCGGGGTGGTGATGGCCGAGGCGGCCGCCGCCGGCTGCGGGGTGGCTCTTTACTCACCCAACGAGGTCAAGTCGGCCGTGGCCGGATGGGGTGGCGCCGACAAGGACCAGGTGGAACGGATGGTGCGTACCCAGTTGGGGATCGACGCCCCGCTTCGCCCGTCCGACGCCGCCGACGCGGTGGCTGTCGCTCTGTGCCACCTAGCCACCTTGCCGACCGGTCGGGCGGTGGCCCGAGCTACCGCCAAGGCGGCGCTTCGGTGATCGGCTCGCTGAAGGGGCACCTGCTGGAGCGTTTCGACGAGGGTGAGGTGCTCGTCGAAGTGTCAGGTGTCGGCTACCGGGTGGTCGTCACCCCGACTACCGCCGTGCGCCTAGGTGACACTGGGGCCGAGGTGTTCCTCCACGTGCACCATCACATCCGGGAGGCCGACCAGACCCTGTACGGGTTCTTGGAACGCGGCGAGCGTTCCTGCTTCGAGGCGCTGCTTTCGGCCCACGGCGTCGGCCCGTCACTGGCCCTCGCCGTGCTTGGCGTCCACGGTCCCGTCGAGTTGGCCCGGGTGCTGGCCGACGACGACGTGGCGGCCCTCTGCCTGGTCCCCGGCGTCGGCAAGAAGACGGCCACCCGGCTGCTGGTAGAGCTCAAGAACTCGCTGGACCTGCCCATCGACGGGGTACCGGTCAACGGCGACGGTCCCGGCGCCGGACGGTCCGCCCTGGTCGAAGTTCAGGAAGCCCTCGGCGGCCTCGGTTACACGCCGGACGAGGTTCGTTCCGTTTTGGTGGACCTGGGCGGAGACGACCCGGCGGTCCTGCTGCGCGAAGCCCTACAGCGGCTAGCCCGGGCGTAGGAGGGGAGAGCGGACGTGCGAGAGGAACTGCTGTCCCCGGATCGGGACCCCGAAGTGGACGAGGTGGAGGGCGGGCTCCGACCCCGACGCCTCGCCGAGTTCGTGGGCCAGGCCGAGCTGAAGGGACACCTCCGCGTGATGCTGGAAGCGGCCCGCCGCCGCGGTCAGGCCTCCGACCACTTCCTGTTCGCCGGGCCTCCCGGCCTGGGTAAGACCACGCTGGCCCACATCGTGGCCGCTGAGATGGAGGCCGACCTGCAGGTCACCTCCGGCCCGGCCCTAGAGCGGGCCGGTGACCTGGCGGCCATCCTGACCAAACTGGAGCCCGGCGACGTCCTGTTCATAGACGAAATCCACCGCCTAGCCCGGGCCGTCGAGGAGGTCCTCTACCCGGCCATGGAGGACTTCGAGCTGGACATCGTGCTGGGCAAGGGCCCAGCCGCCCGCTCCATCCGGCTGGAACTGCCGGCCTTCACCCTGGTCGGGGCAACCACCCGCACCGGCCTCATCACCGGCCCGCTACGCGACCGGTTCGGGCTGACCGCCCGACTGGACTACTACGAGCCGGCCGACCTGCAGACCATCGTGACCCGGGCCGCCGGGATCCTCGGCGTGGACCTAGACGAAGACGGAGCGGCCGAGATCGCCCGACGGTCCCGGGGAACGCCACGCATCGGGAACCGCCTGCTCCGCCAAGTCCGGGATTTCGCCCAGGTGGAGCGGGACGGCGTGGTCGACGGGGCGGTAGCCCGCGACGGCCTGGCCTTCTTCGGCGTGGACGCCCTGGGCCTGGACAAGCCGTCCCGGGAAATCCTCTCGGCCCTGTGCCGGCGGTTCGGCGGGGGCCCGGTGGGCCTCAAGACGCTGTCCATCAGCGTCAGCGAGCCCGAGGACACCGTGGAGGACGTCTACGAGCCGTTCCTGATCCAACGGGGCCTCCTGCTGCGCACCCCGAAGGGTCGGGTGGCGACCCCGGCCGCCTACGACCACCTGGCCATGGACCGACCGCCGACCGCCCCGGAGGCCTCCGGATCCCTATTCGACGAACCGGAGGACTGAGCCAGGCTGGCCCACGGGCCAGTCGCCCAGTCACCCGTAGGCTGGCGGGCCCATGGGCCCCGACGACTTCGCCTACCACCTCCCCGATCAGGCGATCGCCCAGGTCCCGCTGGCCGACCGGCCCTCGGCCCGGCTGCTGGACGCCCTGGCCGAACCGGTCGCCCACCGGACGGTCGGCGACCTGCCGTCGCTGGTCGGCCCAGGCGACCTGCTGGTAATCAACGACACCCGGGTACTGCCCGCCCGGCTACGGGCGGCCCGACCCACCGGCGGGGCAGCCGAGGTCCTACTGCTCCGGGCCGTCGACGACGAGGGGACGTGGGAGGCCCTGGTCCGACCCAGCCGGAAGCTGCCCCCCGGCTCCACCCTGACCGTCGACCCCGGGCTCGCCGTGGAAGTAGCCGACGACCTCGGAGAGGGTCGCCGCTACGTCCGGCTGTCTTCGGACGGCCCGCTGGCCGACGCCCTGGACCGGTGCGGGGAGATGCCGGTGCCGCCCTACCTGACCACCACGCTGGACGACCCGGAGCGCTACCAGACCGTCTACAGCCGCCGTCCGGCCTCGGCCGCTGCCCCGACGGCCGGCCTCCACCTGACCGACGGGGTGCTGAAGGCCTGTCGGTCGGCCGGGGCCCGGGTCGAACCCCTCGAGCTGGTGGTGGGCCTGGACACCTTCCGCCCCATCACCGCCGACGACCTGGACGACCACCGGATGCACCGCGAGGACTACGAGGTCCCGCCGGCCACCCTGGAGGCCTGCCGAGAAGCCCGGCGGGTCATCGCCGTAGGCACGACCACCGTGCGGGCCCTCGAGTCGGCGGCCCGGTACGGCCCGGACGGCCGGACCGACCTGTTCATCCGTCCCGGGTTCGGGTTCTCGGTAGTCGACGTACTCCTAACCAACTTCCACCTCCCCCGGTCCAGCCTGCTGGTCCTCCTGGAGGCGTTCGCCGGCCCACGGTGGCGGGACCTCTACGCAACAGCCCTCGACGAGGGCTACCGATTCCTCTCTTTCGGTGACGCCATGCTCGTGGACCGGGCCGACGCGAAACGGGGGGAGACCTCCCGGTGAAGGCCACCCACACCATCGAGGCCATGGACGGCGGTGCCCGGACCGGCCGGGTGGACACCCCCGGAGGTTCGTTCACCACACCGTGCTTCATGCCCGTCGGCACCCGGGGAGCGGTACGCCACCTCTCGTCGACCGACCTGGCCGCCCTGGGTGTCGAAGTGGTCCTGGGCAACACCTACCACCTGATGCTGCGACCCGGAGCCGCCGTGGTACGCGACCTGGGTGGCCTGGGGGCCTTCGCGGCATGGGACGGCCTGACCCTCACCGACAGCGGCGGCTACCAGATCTTCTCCCTCCAACCGAAGGTCGACGATGCCGGGGCCACCTTCCGCTCCACCTACGACGGCTCCACTCACCTGCTCACCCCCGAGGGGGCGGCCGACGTGCAGGCCGACCTGGGGGCCGACATCCAAATGGTGCTCGACGTCTGCCCGGCCCTCCCAGCCACCGACCGGAGCCTGCGCCAGGTCGTCGACCGGACGGCCGCCGGGGCCGAACGGGGCCGTCGGGCCTTCCTGGACCACCCGGACGCCGCAGCCCGCCAGTGCCAGTTCGGCATCGTCCAGGGGGGAACCGACCCGGGGCTTCGGGCCGAGAGCGCCCAGCGGACGGTGGAGGTGGGCTTTGACGGCTACGCCGTCGGGGGGCTCAGCGTGGGTGAGACCCGGGACGAAATGCTGGAGCCGCTGGCCGCCGTCACGGCGATCCTGCCCGCCAACCAGCCCCGTTACTTCATGGGCCTGGGCGCCCCGGCCGGGCTGGTCGAGGTGGTGGCCCGGGGAATCGACATGTTTGACTGCGTCTTGCCCACCCGGCACGCTCGGCACGGCACCGTCCTGACCACCGGTGGAAGGCTAAATCTGCGCAATGCCCGCCACGCCACTGACGACCGACCGCTAGACCCCGACTTCCCGGCCAGCCCGGCCGCCGCCTGGTCGCGGGCCTACCTCCGGCACCTCCTCCTGACCGACGAGCCGACCGGGCGGCGCCTCCTCACGCTCCACAACCTGTCCTGGCTGTTGGACTTCGTGGACCGGCTCCGGTCGGCCATCCGGGAGGGCCGGTTTGAGGCCTTCCGGGTCGAGACGCTGGCCGTCGGGGGATGACCCGCCGGGCATAGGCTGCCCGGGTCCCACCCCCCCCGACCGACCGGTGACCCGGTCGCCGGGTCCCCCTCTCGAAAGACGATTCCCATGGCTGGCTTCATCCCGCTCATCCTGATCTTCGGGCTCATGTACGTCCTGATGATCCGCCCCCAGCAGCGCAAGGCGAAGGCACAGCAGGCCCTCGTGGCGGCCATCCAGGCCGGCGACGAGGTGGTCCTCAACTCGGGCATCTTCGGTGTGGTCAAAGAAGTGGAGGACGAGGTCCTGTGGCTGGAGGTGTACCAGGGCATCGAATTGAAGATCCTGCGGGGCGCCGTGGACCGCCGCTTCAACGAACCCGGCGGTGCGACTGACGAGGACACCGAACCCACGGACCCCATCGTGGGCTGACCCCCGCACCCCACCGGACCGCCCTTCCCTTATGCCCCGTCGCCAGCTCGTCTTCCTCCTCGGGATCGTCGCGCTGACCGTCGCCGCCTCGGTCCTGACCGTGGTGTGGCGCAATGAACCACTGCTCGGCCTGGACCTCCAGGGCGGCGTCTCGGTCCGACTGGTCGCCGTGGGCCCGACCGACGAAGCCATGCTCGACCAGACGGTCGCGATCATCCGCGACCGGGTCGACGGTCTGGGCGTGGCCGAGCCGGAGATCTCCCGCACCGAGACCGGCGTGATGGTGTCGCTGCCCGGTGTGGACGACCAGGAAAGAGCCCTAGCCCTGGTCGGAACGACGGCCGAGCTGCGGTTCCGGCCCGTGTGCCGCATGCTGAACTTTCCGGGCGGGGCCACCGAGGCCTCCGGGGCGGCACCGTCCGGACCGGCGTCCTGTGCACTGCTCGACTCCGGCGAGGTGGTGCCGTCCGTGGGTCCGGGCGGGGTGACCCCACCCGAGGACGACCACCCGACCGACTTCGTGGTCCTGGGGGCCCGCACTGGGTCACCGGGGGCAAGGTACGTGCTGGGACCCAGCCTCCTGACCGGCGAGGCCATCGCCGAGGCCAACCCACTGTTCATCGACTACCAGTGGCAGGTCGGCCTAGACCTCCGAGCCGGCCGAGTGGGCATCGACGGCTTCAACGAGATCGCCGCCCGCTGCTACGTGGGCGAGACGTCGTGCCCCCGCCTGGAGGGCGCCACCAACGGTCGCCTGGCCATCGTGCTGGACGGGCAGGTGGTGACCGCTCCGGCCATCCGAGCCCCCGAGTTCAAGGCCGACTCCATCCTCATCTCCGGCGGCTTCGAGAAGCAGGAGGCCGACGACGTGTCGTTGGCCCTGCGCTACGGCGCCCTACCCGTCGAATTGGAGCCGGAGAACACCCGGGTCGTGTCGGCCACCATTGGAGAGGACTCCCTGCGAGCTGGCGTGGTAGCCGGCCTGGTCGGCTTGCTGCTGGTCGCCGCGTTCATCGTCGGGTACTACCGGATTCTGGGCCTGGTGGCCCTGGCCAGCCTGGCCATCTCCGGCGCGCTGCTATGGGCCATCGTGGCCCACCTGGGCACCCAGTCAGGCCTGGCCCTCACCCTGGCCGGGGTAACCGGCATGATCGTGGCTATCGGCGTGTCCGTCGACTCCAACGTCGTGTACTTCGAGCACCTCAAGGAGGACGTGCGCGACGGCCGGACCGCCCGGTCCTCGGTGGACCGGGCCTTCCCCATCGCCTTTGCCACCATCGTTAAGGCCGACACGGCCTCCCTCATTGGGGCTGGCCTGCTGTGGGCCCTGACCGTCGGCGCCGTCCGCGGCTTCGCCCTGTACCTGGGCCTGGCCACGCTGCTGGACCTGGTAGCCACCTACTTCTTCATGGGCCCGATGGTCCGGCTGCTGGCCACCACCCGATGGTTCGCCGAGCATCCCCGGCGCTTCGGGCTGCCGGCCAGCGGCGCCGTCTCGACCCCCGCCGGCCCGACAGTCGAGGTGGTCTCGTGAGCCGGCTAACGGGCCTCTACCGCGGCGAGTCGTCCGTCGACTTCCCCGGCCTGTGGCGCCGAGCGGTCATGGCCTCCACGGTGGCCGTCCTGATCGGGCTGGCCTCCTTCGGTGTCCGTGGGTTGAACCTGGGCCTGGACTTCGAGGGCGGGACCTCCTACGAGGTACGGGCCCCCGGAGCAGACGTGGCCGACGCCCGAGCGGTGATGGACGACCTGGGAGCGGGCAACGCCCGGGTCCAGGTGGTGGACGACGAGATGCTCCTCATCCGATCCGACGTTGAGGACCCGGCCCGGGCGGCCGAGATACGCGACGCCCTGACGACCCGCCTGGGTCCCGTGGAGGCCTTCGAACAGGTCGGCCCCACGTGGGGCGACGAGGTCACTGACAAGGCCCTGCGGGCCCTGGTCGTCTTCTTCGTCGTGGTGGCCCTCTACATCACCGTACGGCTGGAGTGGAAGATGGCCGGCGTGGCTCTGGTCGCCGTGGCCCACGACATCGTGCTCAGCGTCGGCGTCTACTCGGTGTTCCAGTTCGAGGTCACGCCAGCCACCGTCATCGCCTTCCTGACCATCATGGGCTACTCGCTTTACGACACCATCGTCGTCTACGACAAGGTCCGGGAGATCGTGGCCCGGCTGGGGGCCACCGAGCGCTACACCTACCCCGAACTCATGAACCTGGCCCTAAACCGGGTGGCTATGCGTTCCATCAACACCAGCGTGACCTCGGCCATCCCGGTGGTGTCGCTGCTGGTCGTCGGCTCGCTGGCCATGGGAGCGGCCGCCCTCCGGGAGTTTGCCGTGGCCCTGCTGGTCGGCATCGTGGTCGGCTCCTACTCCTCGCTCTTCCTGGCCTCGTCTCTGGTGTCGCGGCTCAAGGAGGGCGAGGAGCGGTGGCAGGCCGTGGCGTCCAAGGTCCGGGGTCGGGTCGGAGAAGAGGGCCCCACCCGGGTCATCGGCCGACAGGAGGCCGTCCTATCCGACACCCGGGCCGCCCCGCGCCGCAGCCCGTCCGGCGGGCCGGCCAAGAAGCGGCCACCGGTAGTCCGACCCGCCACCGGTGGGGCGCCGCCCCGTCCACGCAAGAAAAAGAAGCGCTGACCCGGTGCCACCTCCCGGCCGGTGGAGGGCCGCCGACTACCGTTGGGTCATGCGGCAGTCGGGCCAGGAGGCAGCCGGTCGCCGACCTGTGGAGGCGATGACATCCGGGACGGCCCACGGCGGAGGGGGCTGACGTGCCCGCGGTGACCCGGGTCCTGCCCTGGCGGCGACGTCCCAAGGCGGCCGTCGGTGAGACCTCGGCGCTCATCACCGAGTTCCACCAACGCCATCCGGACGCCGACACGGCCCTCATCGAGCACGCCTACCGGGTGGCCCTGGCCGCCCACGAGGGCCAGACCCGCAAGTCGGGCGAGCCATACATCCATCACCCCATGTCGGTGGCCACCATCGTGGCCCGCCAGGGCCTAGACGACATCACGGTGGCCGCCGCCCTCCTCCACGACGCCGTCGAGGACACCTCGGTCAGCCTGGACGACCTGGAACGGGACTTCGGGTCCGACGTCCGGCTCATCGTGGACGGCGTGACCAAGCTGGACCGCCTCCGGTTCGACACCCGCGAGGAGCATCAGGCGGCCAGCGTGCGCAAGATGCTCGTCGCCCTGGCCAAGGACCTCCGGGTGCTGATCATCAAGTTGGCCGACCGCCTCCACAACATGCGGACCCTGGCCGCCCTGCCCGAACACAAGCAGCAGCGGGTGGCCCAGGAGACCCTGGACATCTACGCACCGCTGGCCAACCGGCTGGGCATGCAGGAGGTCCGGGACCAGCTCCAGGACCTGGCCCTGGCCACCCTCTACCCCAAGCGGTACAGCCAGATCGACCAGATGGTCCAGGACCGCTCGCCAGAGCGTGATCTCTACCTGGCCCAGCTGATCGGCGAGGTAGAGGGCCGGCTGGCCGAGCTGTCCATCAAGGGCCATGTGTACGGGCGACCGAAGCAGCTCTGGAGCATCTACGACAAGATGATCCTGAAAGGACGGCCCTTCGACGAGATCCACGACCTGGTGGGGGTCCGGGTACTCGTCGAAAACGTCCGGGACTGCTACGCCGCACTGGGCACAATCCACGCCACCTGGAAACCAGTCCAGGGGCGCTTCAAGGACTACGTGGCCATGCCCAAGTTCAACCTCTACCAGTCACTGCACACGACGATCGTCGGCCCCCAGGGCAAGCTGGTGGAGTTCCAGGTGCGGACCGCCGAGATGCACGCCCGGGCCGAGTACGGGGTGGCCGCCCACTGGGACTACAAGACCCGGTCGCCCTCCGACGAGATGGCGTGGCTAGGCCGGATCGTGGAGTGGCAGGCCGAAACCGAGGACCCCGGCACCTTCATGGCCAACCTCAAGACCGACCTGGAGCTAGACGAGGTCTACGTCTTCACCCCGCAGGGAAGGGTGGTCAGCCTGCCCGTGGGGGCCACCATGGTCGACTTCGCCTACGCCATCCACACCGACGTGGGCCACACCTGCGTCGGGGCCAAGGTGGCCGGACGGCTCGTCCCGCTGGAGAGCAAACTGGCCACCGGTGACACGGTCGAGATCGTCACCTCCCGGCAGCCCGACGCCGGGCCCAGCCAGGACTGGCTGCAGTTCGTGGCCACCCACCGGGCGTCTAGCAAAATCAAGCACTGGTACTCCCAGGAGCGTCGGTCAGACGCCATTGACTCCGGGCACGAGGAGCTCACCGCCGAACTGCGACGGGCCGGGCTGCCGACCCACGCCGTGCTCGCCGGTTCCGAGCTGGCCGAGGTGGCGGCCGACCTGAACTACCACGAGCCCGACGCCCTGTACGCCGCAGTGGGCGAGCACCACGTGTCGGCCCGGTCGGTGGTGGCCCGGGTGGCCAAGGTCCTGAGTGACCAGGATCCCGATGCCGACGTCCCGGTCACCGTCGTACAGCCTCGCCGACCCCGCCGGGAAACCGGCTCGGTTGGGGTCCACGTCGAAGGCCTGGACGACATGATGGTGCGGTTGTCCCGCTGCTGCACCCCGGTACCCCCCGACGAGATCATGGGGTTCGTGACCCGGGGCCGGGGCGTATCGGTCCACCGGGCCGACTGCGCTAATGCCGTGTCGTTGAGGGCCGACCAGGCCGACCGCCTCATCGATGTGGACTGGGACGAGGAGTCGGGCGGCCACTTTGCGGTGGCTGTCGCACTCAAGGCCCTGGACCGACCCCGGCTGCTGCGCGACATCACAGGCGTACTGGCCGACAACCACGTCAACGTGCTCTCCACCTCGACGGTCACCAGCGGCACCGACCGGGTGGCCACTATGCGCTTCGAGTTCGAAATCGGGGACCCGGCCCACCTCGAGACGCTGCTGCGGCTCCTACGCCAGGTGGACTCGGTATACGACGTCCACCGCGTGGTGCCGGGCGGCGGAGAGGAAACCGGCGACGGCGACGAAGCGGACGGGGACTGAACGCCGGGCCGGGACTGATCGGTCACCGGTCCGGCCGGGGGACCCTCCGGTAGCCTCCACCTTCGTGGCTGACCACCCGTTCCGCGCCCCCAAGGGCACCCGCGACATCCTCTGGCCGGACTCGGCCAGGTGGCGGGCCCTGGTGGACCTGTTCGCCGACGTGGCCGGCTCGGCCGGCTACCTCGAAGTCATCCCGCCCATGTTCGAGCACGTGGAAGTGTTCCAACGCCTCGGCGAGGCCACCGACGTGGTCCGCAAGGAGATGTACTCCTTCGAGGACAAGGGTGGTCGCACCATCGCCCTACGTCCCGAGCAGACGGCCAGCGTGGTCCGGGCCTTCGCCGAGCACCGCCCGCCCGTCCCGTGGAAGGCCTGGTACGCCGGACCCAACTTCCGCTACGAGCGGGCCCAAAAAGGCCGGTTCCGGCAGTTCGACCAGGTTGGGGTGGAGGCCCTAGGCCCCGAGGACGCCCACTTAGATGCCGAGGTGATCGCTCTGGCCTGGCGGTTCTACGAGCGGCTCGGACTACGCCGAGTCACCCTGCTGGTCAACTCGCTGGGCAGCACCGACGACCGGCAGCGGTACGTCGCCGCGCTGCGTACCCACTTCGAGGCCCACCTGGACGCCCTCAGTGAGGAGTCGCGGGCCACCCTGGACACCAACCCCCTCCGAGTCCTGGACTCCCACCGGGAGGCCGACGCCGACCTGGTGGCCGCCGCCCCGAACATGGCCGACCATCTGGGCGACGACTCGGCAACCCACTTCGGCCAGGTCACCGACGCCCTAGGTGCCCTCGGAGTGCCGTTTACCGTGGCCCCCCGGCTGGTGCGCGGCCTCGACTACTACGTCCGCACCACCTTTGAGTTCGCCGCCGAGGCCCTGGACGCCGCCCAGAACGCGGTAGGTGGTGGCGGACGGTATGACGGGCTGGCCGAGGACTTGGGCGCCCCGCCAACCCCGGGCGTAGGTTTCGCCCTCGGCGTGGACCGCACCCTGCTGGCCTGCGACGCCGAAGGGGTCTTAGAGGCGCCGTCAGCGGCCGTCGACGTGTTCGTGGTCGACACCACGGGCGGGAACCTGGCCGTGGTCCTGACCGACCGGAGGCGGGCTGCCGGCCTGCGGGCCGACCGATCGTGGGACGACCGCTCCATGAAGGCCCAGATGAAGGCGGCCGACCGGAGCGGCGCCGCGCTGGCCGTGATCG
>JAKURX010000042.1 GCA_022451505.1 Acidimicrobiales bacterium
CGTAGTTCTGCCGACCGCCACAGCCCCCGGGCACGTCCTACAGCCAGACGCCAGAGAACGACCAGACTGGTCCCAGCAACCACCATGCCGCCCACCGCCACCCACTGAACACCAGGTCGGACGAACGGGTCTCCGTCCACCATTCCCCCGGTAGACACCGTGGCCATAGCCACCAGAAGGGCGTCGAAGACCGAGAGGCCGGCAACCGCGTAGGCCAACCAGGTCCCCACGGAGGCTGCGCCGTACACGATCAGGATGTTGCGTAGAGCCGTCCGTTGGGTGGGAGTCATGGGTCGGCGTCCGCGCATCCGCGACCGGTCAGCGAACTCACGTCCCGCCCCAAAGAACGGGAGGATGGCGACGCCCACGAACAGGGCTCCGAGCCCTCCTGCCCACTGGGAGGCTGCTCGGAGGAACCGCAACCCGTGGTCGCTGGCGGCCGGCTCGATCGCCCCAAGGGCGGTCGTGGTGAGGCCGGCGGTGGCCTCAGCCAGCGCATCCACCACCGAGGTGGTGCTTCCGAGGAGCAGGTAGAGACCAGCTAGGAGGCCGACGAGCAGCGGCAGGGCGACCGCGACCCCCGACAGCACGTGGGAGTCGCGGACGCTGTCTGGCGGGTGGATCAGCGCCAGTAGCCCAGCGGCACCCAGGCCCGACAGGGTTCCGGCAAGGAGGAAGACGGTGGTGTCGTCGCCCGCTCCGAGTAGGTCCACCAGCCCCGAGGAGATCGCCAGGAGGCTCAGGCCTCCCAGGGCGGCTGCGACAGCCCGTGCGCCAGCCGAAGTCCACGAGGCCCAAGGGGGGCCGGTCCCGGTCGCCGATCGTCGGCGAGCCGGGGTGGTGAGGATCATCCGACCAGCCGGATCACTCGAACAGCGACGACAGGACCGGGGCTTGGCTGGGACGGGTCACGGCGATCACGTGGTCCCGGGCCCGTAGGGTGCTTCGGCCACGGGCGATCTGGGGCTTCCCGTCTCGGACGATGGCAGCGATGAGTACGTCCTCGTGGAGGCCCAGGTCGGCGATGGACTTTCCGTCGCAGCCGCACCCGTCGGCGACCGCCAACTCCAGCACCTCGGCGTCTCCGTGAAGCGAGGTAGCTACGGCGGCCACCGTTTCGCCCTCGCCACGCACGAATCGGAGCACGCTGTTAGCCGAAGCTGTCCGGGGGCTGAGGGTGGCGTCCACCTGGTGTGACTCCAGAAGGCCTAGAAGCCCCAGGCTGTGGACCACAGCAATGGTTTCTGGGCCACCCTCGTCGCGAGGCGACCGCCGCCGGCGCCCAGCATCCTTGGCGTACAGGCAGGCCAGAACGTTGGCATCGTCCGCTCCGGTCAGGCCAATGACTACGTCTTGGCCGGCCACGTCAGCTTCGTCCAGCATTTCGGCATTGGCGATATCGCCCCCGAACACGAGGGCCCGGCCAGCGAACATCTCGGAGAGTTCCTCGGCCCGTTCCTCACGTTTCTCGATGATGGCCACATCAAGGCCCCGCTCGATCAGTTGCTCGGCGAGCATCTCGCCGGTCCTCCCGCCACCGAGCAGAAGTGCCCTGGTCGGCATGTCGCGGGCCAAACCCATGCGGGTTGTGACGTCGCGGAGGGCGCGTCGCTTGCAGATCACGGTCAGTAGATCGGCCTCACGCAGGATCCAGTCGCCGCGGGGGATGATCGTGTCCTCGTCTGCGTCCTCGTGTTCCCGCCGGGTGATGGATCCCACGATGAAATCCCAGTCCGGTTCTAGCTCAGCTCCCAGGGCGTGGAGGGACTGGCCGACCAGTGGTGCATGGCCGGGAAGGCGGGCACTAAGGACCACTACCTCGCCACCGGCCATCTGCTTGAGCTCGAGTGCACCCGGGTACTCCATGAGCCGCAGGACGGCCTCGGCAACTTCCTCGTCCGGATCTATCACCAGATGGTCATCCGCTCCGTCGAACAGGGCGTCTACCTCTGCGCGTCGCAGGCTCCGGGACTCCACCCGAACCACCGTCTTGGCCACGCCGGCTCGGCGGGCCAGCAGGGCGATCAAGATGTTGGTCTCGTCGCTTCGGGTAACGGCTACCAGGAGGTGGGTGTCGTCAATTCCCGCGGCCTTGAGGACGTCCATGTCAGTTCCGCTGCCTGGGACAGTCAAGAAATCAGACTGCTCCCGAACCTCAAGAAAGCGCTCGGGGGCCTTCTCAATGAGGGCCACCTCATGGCCCTGCCCGTTCAGACGTTCAGCAACGTAGGTGCCGGTCTCGCCGGCACCCACCACGATGATGCGCACGGCACCAATCCTTCCCTATGGACGAGCGGCGCGGGTGGCATGCCCCCTTCTCCGACGGGCCCCACCGGCGGCACCCCGCTCACCTCCCGGGGCGCACCAGGCCCACCTCGGTCACCACTAGGTCTAGCGGCACGTCCCACGATCGGGCCTCCAGTCGGGGAACCACCTGGAAGGCATGGCACAGGCCGATCAGCAACGGTCGAGCCCGATCCGCTCCTCGGACATGCGCGAATGTGCGGTCGTAGAAGCCGGCACCGTGACCGACGCGGTTGCCTAGCTCGTCGGCGACAACTACGGGGACCAGGACCACGTCCAGGTCGTCGGGCGGCACCTCACGGCCATCCCCCGGTTGGCGGATCCCAAAGGGACCGTCGAACAACGGACCCACGGGGACCACGAACCGCAGCGCCTCTCCCGGCGTGGTCACTGGAAGCGCCACGTCGAGACCTTCGTCGTCGCAGAGGGCCGACGGGTCCACCTCGCCCCGGACACCTAGATAGGCGCCGATGGTCCGGGCTTCTCGAAGCTCCTGTAGGCCCCGAAGGCGTTCCACCACCACGGCAGACGATCGGGCGACCACGTCGGCGGCTAAGGCCTGCCGTCGGGCCAGCATCTCGCCCCGGACGTCATCGACAGATGCCGAGGTCGGTTCCACGACCGGCATTGTGGCCCACCGGCACCGCTTCCGTCTCCCCGATCAGTGACTCCCATTCCTTGGAAGAGGTCGGTCCCGGGCATTGGACTCACTAGAGTCCCTGCGTCCCTGCGCGATCCGCCGCAACCGGCGGGCGTCGGGGCCAGTTCCGTCCACCGGTTGGCTGGGTGGAACTTCCCAACGTCCTACACACCCTTGGAGACACTCCCTTGGATGCCATTCCCTATCTGGCGGGCGCGTCGGCCCTCATGGGCTTACTCCTCGCCTGGTTCTTCTACAACAGCGTAAAAGCCGCCTCTCCGGGCGACGAGCGCATGGTCTTCCTCATGACCGAGATACAGAAGGGCGCCCGGGCCTTCCTCAAGAAGGAGTACAGCTGGGTATCGGTCTTCGTGGTGGTCATGGCCGTGCTCATCGCGGCCCTGATCGCTCCGGCAGCCGCCGTGACCTACGTGATTGGTGCCGTCCTGTCTGGCCTTGCCGGATACGTAGGCATGACGGTGGCCACCATGGCCAATGCCCGCACGACGGAGGCGGCCAAGGACGGTCCCGGCCGCGCCCTCTCGATCGCCTTCCGGGGCGGAGCGGTCATGGGCTTCACGGTTGCTGGCCTGGCCCTCCTGGGCCTCATGGTCGTGTATGTGCTTTTCGTGTTGGTCCTCGAGGTCGACGACGCCTTCGAGGTCGTTACCGCCTACGGCCTGGGCGCATCGTCAATCGCCCTGTTCTCCCGCGTAGGGGGCGGCATCTACACCAAGGCAGCCGACGTAGGCGCCGACTTGGTGGGCAAGGTCGAAGCGGGCATCCCGGAGGACGATCCCCGGAACCCGGCCACCATCGCCGACAACGTGGGCGACAACGTGGGCGACGTGGCCGGTATGGGCGCCGACCTGTTCGAGAGCTACGCAGGGTCGATCATCGCCCCGATCTCGCTGGTGGCTTTTGCCCTCGGCCTCGGCGCCGAGGAGGCCAGTGCCACCACCAACATTTCCCTGCTCGCATTCCCCATGGCCATCGCCCTGGTGGGAATGGTGGCCTCCATCCTGGGTTCCTTCCTGGTCAAGGGCGGGACCTCCACCGACACCAAGGCGCTGTCCAAGGCCCTCCACATGGGAACCAACGTGGCCATGGCCTTGACCGCGGTCGGCACAGTGGGCGTCGCCGCCTGGCTGTTCGGCGACAACGACGCCTTCGACTCCCCGATGGGCCTTGCTATCGCAGTAATCGGGGGCCTCGTCGTGGGCTGGGCGTTAGGCAAGACGGCGGAGTTCTACACCTCAGACCACTTCGGCCCAGTGAAGAAGATCGCCAAACAGACGGAGACCGGACCCGCCACCACAATCCTGGGCGGCATATCGGCCGGCATGATCTCGGTCGCCACCTCCGTAGCCCTACTGGGAATCGGCGTCGGCGTCGCCTACTGGGGCGGCGAAATGGCCTTCGACTCCATCGGCGCCCTGGACGGCGGGATCTACGGAATCGCCGTGGCCGCCATAGGAATGCTGGCCACCACAGGGGTGGTTGTGTCAGTCGACGCCTACGGCCCGATCGCCGACAACGCCGGAGGAATCGCCGAGATGGCCGAGCTGGACCCGAGCGTCCGCGAAGTCACCGACGCCTTGGACTCGCTGGGCAACACCACCGCCGCCGTGGCCAAGGGCTTCGCCGTGGGCTCAGCTGCCCTCACCGCCCTAGCTCTGTTCAAAAGCTTCGAATTCGCGATCAGCCAGGCTGGCGGCTCGTTGTCCCTCGACGTCGGCGACGTAACCGTATTCATCGGCCTGTTCCTCGGTGCCATGCTGCCCTTCCTGTTCGCCGCCCTGACCATCGACGCCGTGGGTCGGGCCGCCCACGACATGATCGAGGAGGTCCGTCGCCAGTTCAGGGAGATCCCAGGCCTGAGAGAGGGACTGCCGGGGGTACACCCGGACTCAGCGCGCTGTGTGGCCATCTCCACCACGGCATCGCTCAAGGAGATGGTGCTCCCCGGATCGCTGGCCGTGGTTATCCCCCTGGTCATGGGCTTCATCAGCATCAACGCCCTGGGTGGGTTCCTGGCCGGCGCTCTGGTCTCCGGCTTCTGTCTAGCCATCTTCATGGCCAACGCCGGAGGAGCGTGGGACAACGCCAAGAAGTACATCGAAAGCGGCCACCACGGTGGCAAGGGCTCGGAAAGCCACAAGGCGGCCGTCGTCGGCGACACGGTAGGCGATCCGTTCAAGGACACCTCCGGCCCAGCCATGAACATCCTCATCAAGGTCATGACGATCGTGTCGCTCGTGTTCGCATCGGCCTTTGTCGGCTAAACCAACATCGAGTCGCCCGAAAGGAGCCCTTCGGGGCTCCTTTCGACGTTTTCGGATCGACCGGGCTTAGCCCGGGAGGACAATCATCGGGTCCTTGGCCTCGCCACCGGTTCGGACCTCGAAGTGGAGGTGCGGGCCGGTCGACCATCCGGTGGATCCGCACTTGCCGAGCACCTCTCCTTTGTCGATCACGTAGCCGCTGGAGACGTGTAGCTCCTCCTGGTGGGCGTACAAGGTGACTACCGGGCCCTCGTGCTCGATTAGGACGATGTTGCCGTAGCCATTCTTCCAACCCGCGAATATGACCTTCCCAGCCTTGGCCGCCCAGATGGGCTGACCCCTGACGCATCCGATGTCCACCCCGTTGTGCTGGCGCTTGGTCCCGAAGATGGGGTGAATCCGAGGTCCGAAACCAGACCCCATCTTTCCCTCCATGGGCATGATGAAGCCCTGGCCGGATTCCTTAGTCAGATCGGGCGCAGACTTGCGGAGTTCCTCGGCAATCAGGTTCTCGATGAGAATAGCCATGACGTACTGGTCGCGTTCGAACTGCCGGATCTCCTCCTCATAGGCCCGGATTCGCTCCTCCAGCTCTCCCTTCACGTTCTCCTTGGCGGCGATCCGACGGTCCAGTACCAAGATCGATGACTCCAACTCCCGTTGCCGTGCATCAGCCTCGCGGATGGCGTCATCGGCCGAGAAGGCGATGTCCTCCAGGTCCGACTCGAGGGCACGGAGCCGATCAACCATGTCGCCCCGGTCGCCGATTACTGCGTCCAGAATGGCGGCCCGCCGCACGCCCTCAGTGAGATCCCGGGATTCGAGCAGGCTGCCCGGCCGCATACGGGAGATGTAGACATCAATGGCCAGTTCCTGGATCCGAAGCCGCAACTCCGCCACCTCGGCCTCGACCTGGTCGGCCTGGACCCACCGCAGCGTGGCCTCGGCTTCCGCGGCCTCAATGGCCTGACGGGCGGCGGCAATTTTCGCCTCCTGGAGAGCCACCGCGTCGTCCAAGGCATGCAGAGCGTCGGCCACCACGTCGTCGGCGGCCGCCACCACCACCAGGGCCTCGGCTGCGGTCGCTGCGCTGTCCTTAGCCGCCTCCCTCTTGTCCCGCGCATCCCGGATGGACTCCGTGTCCTTGATTGCTTCCGCTGGGAGGGCCAGGACGACCAGGATGGCTCCAGAGAGCACCAGGAGCCGGCGGAGACGGGAAATGGGTGGGTGATGGTGCATGGCGAGCGTGCCCGTGGGTGGGCAGGCGCAGGGTACCCGTGGGATCCAGTGTGGTGCCGTACCCGTCGAATCGTTCCGTCCCGGGATCGGGTGGTAGACCCGGGGCGGACCGCTGCCGTTCCGGAGGACGGATGCCCCCCATAAACCGACCCCTGCAGGACCTCCGGGTCATCGACCTCTGCCACGGCCGGGGCGATCTTTGCGGTCGACTGCTGGGCGACCTTGGAGCAGACGTGCTGCTCGTCGAACCTCCGGCGGGTTCGGCCAGTCGACGCCTCCCACCGTTCGCCCCCGACGGGACGTCGCTGTACTTCGCCTATCGCAACACGAACAAGCGCAGTGCGATCCTGGACCTGAGCGACCTGGATGACCGGGACCGCCTGCTGTCTCTAGCGGCACACGCCGACGTGGTGGTGGAGTCATCTCCGCCTGGCTACCTGGCGAGCCTCGGGATCGGTGCCGAGGACCTCGCCGCCACGAACTCGGACCTCGTAGTCGCATCGCTCACCGACTTCGGACAGACCGGCCCCTACCGGGACATGGAGTCCACCGACGACGTGATCCTCGGCCTGTCCGGCTGGTTGGCTCTCTCAGGCATCCCGGAAAAGCCACCCCTGCTGCCCCCGTGCACTCTGGCCGGCGACACCCTGGGGATCCTGGGTGTCCACGCCATCCTGGTGGCCCTCGTACAACGCAGCCGGGGCGGAGGTGGCCAGCACCTCGATGTGTCAGCCCTGGAGGCCGTCGCGCAGATGAACACCTGGGGAGTGCCTACCGCCAGCCACCGTCGACACCTCGGGGCCGGGATGTCGACCCTCCGGCAGGGGGACAGTCTGATGTACCCCACGGTGCCGTGCGCCGATGGGGCCGTCCGCCAGGTGGTTCTGACCCCCGGCCAGTGGCGAGCCATGTGGGAGTGGATGGATCAGCCGGAGGAGTTTGCAGGCGAGTACTGGGAGTCCTTCGCTAACCGCCTATCCCACCTTCGGGACATCAACGCGGCGTTCGCCAAGCACTGGTCCGACCGGACGATGGTGGAGGGATGCCGGGAGGCCCAGCGGCGCGGCATCGTGGCCACTCCCATGTTGAGTCCGGCCGACATACTGATCGACGAGCACTTCGCCTCCCGCGGCACCTTCCGGAATGTCGACGTCTCCTCGACTACACGGGCCCCAGTGGTGTCTGGGCTCTGGGAATTTGACGGGGAACGGGTCGGCTACCGGTTCCGGTCGCCAGACCCGGGTGAGCACACGCCCGGGTTTGAGAAACCATCCTTCGAACTTCCCGCCCTAGTCGACGGTCCCGGCAGTCGGCCGCTGGAGGGTCTTCGGGTAGCCGACTTCGGACACGGCGGTGTCGGCGTGGAGTGCGGTCGCATGCTGGCCGACTTTGGAGCCGACGTCGTCAAGGTGGAGAGCCGGTCCTATCCCGACTTCCTCCGGATCTTCATGGGCGGTGAGGTAACCCCCTCGTTTGCCTCCTGCAGCCGTAACAAGCGCTGCCTCGGTCTTGACCTGAAGCATCCCGATGCCCGGGAGGTCGTAGAGCGCCTAGTGGCGTGGGCTGACGTCCTGATTGAGAACAACTCCACGGGAACCATGGACCGCCTGGGGATCGGATGGCAGGACGTCAGACGTCTCAATCCGGAGGCCGTGCTGGTCTCCAGCCAACTAATGGGCTCTCGGGGAATCCAGGCCGCTTGGACGGGCTACGGCCCCACTATCCAGACGGCGGGCGGACTCAGTTGGCTTTGGGCGTTTGACGACGGCGATGGCCCGCCGGGCAACAACGCTGTCCACCCGGACCACCTGGCCGGACGTCTGTGCGCTATCGGGGCTTTGGCCACCCTGATCGGCATTCGACGGGGCTCACCTCCGGCGCACGTGGAGGTCGCTCAGGTCGAGTCCATGGTGGCCACCCTTGGCGACGTCCTCCTGGCTGAGGCGCTGGAAACTGGCGCAGCACGACCGGAAGGCAACGACTCCCCTATTGGTGCCCCGTGGGGCGTCTTCCCGTGCGCTGGCGAAGACCGGTGGTGCGTCGTTTGCGTCCGCCATGACGACGACTGGGCCGCTCTACGGGAGGCCATGGACCGTCCCGAGTGGGCCGCGAGCCCCGACTTGGCCACCGCCGTCGGTCGCCTGGCACATCGGGATCGGGTGAACAGCGGACTGGCCTCCTGGACAAGGACCCTCGGGTCATCCGAGGTACAGGACCGCTGTCAATCTGTCGGCGTGCCCGCTGGTCGGGTAACGAATCCGTTTGACCAACTCGAGGACCCCCACCTGTTGGACCGGGGCTTTCTGGTGCAGATCGACCAGACCGGCCTGGGCCCCATGGTCCTAGAGGGGACGTGTATACGAGGTTCCGGCATGCCGGAGCCCCCCTGCGGGCCAGCACCCCTCATCGGGGAGCACAGTTGGTCCTTTTGCGTGCAGGACCTGGATATGGAGCCGGGCGAGGTGAATGCTCTCCTGGCCTCCGGTGCCCTAGAGCAGGCAACCATCAACGGCGACTGACCTCGCTGAGGTGTGCGCCTCAGACCGGGGACTCGACCCGTAGGCGGTTCGAGGGGCGTGGCGGCAGGGTGTCTGCGAGGTCCGCTAGGAGGTCGTCCCGCAGGCTCTTCCGGGAGGTGTCGTCCCAAAGGTTGATCCGCTGGAGGGGGTCCTCGGCCAGGTCCCAGAGCTCGCCCTCAGTTCCGTCGTGACAAGTCCCCAACTCGTAGCGGGTACAGACCATCCCGTCTCGGGCGATGGTCTGAAGGTGGACCTCGATGCCGCTCGGATGGACGCTGTCCCATTCGGTGAGGACCCGTTGCCTCCCCTGTTCGGTCGCCTCTGTTGCCGAAGTCGGTAGCGGTTCCCCGTCCATCCAGTCCGGGACCGAAAGGCCGGCAATCCGACAAAACGTCGGAGCGAGGTCCACCAGCCCCACCGGGGCGGCCACCACTCCTGGGACCACGTGGCGATCTGGTGCCGGGCACCAGACGAGGGGCAGGCGCATCAGGGAATCCACGTGGTATGGCCCTTTGAACAGGAGCCCGTGGTCGCCTTGGAATTCGCCGTGGTCGGTAGTGAAGACCACGTCGGTCCCGGCCGTCCGGCCCTGGTCCCCAAGGGCGTCCAGCACCCGGCCCAGGGCCTCGTCGATCAACTCGTTCTCGATATGGGCCATGGCATCGACCTCGCGCACCTGGTCGGTGGTGAGACTCGCTGGGATCCAGTGTGTTGGAGCCTCGTAGTTGGAGACCAAGCTGCCGTCATACCAACGGCGCCAGTGGGGGGCCTTGGCGTCGAGCGCCGCCTCCCTTTCCACTCGGTCCTCCGGATAACCGGCTGGGAGATCCAGGTCACGCCACGGGACCCTGTGGAGTTCGGAAGACGGCGGGTCCCACGGGTGGTGGGGGTCGGGGAAGCTCAGCCAACAGAACCAGTCGTCGTCGGCTTCCAGGCTATGGAGCCACTCAATAGCCCGATCGGCCACCCAGTCCGTGTGGTATGCGTGTCGCGGTACCTCGTTGTACCGAACCTGGGGAGCTCCGCTGTCCCCGCCTCCTTCGGCGTTTACATTGAGGCTGAGGTCGAGGACGGGGAAGAAGCCACCTATGTGCTCCGGGTGGTGCTCTCTCATCCACCGCCGGTAGTGCACTAGGCCGGCCGGGCCGTGGCCGGCCAGTTCCATCCGGTCGAATCCCCGATGGGGCCGACCGTTTTCGTCAGTTGAGCCGGAATTTCCCATCTGGTTCTCAGCGAACCGGAGAAACGGGTCTAGGAAAGGTTCGAAATGCGCCTTGCCGAACAGACCGGTCCGCCAGCCCGCCTCATGGAGGAGGCCAGCCACGGTGGGTGCATCGGCTGGCAGGGGGACGCCATTCATCCAGACTCCATGGGTGCGGACGTGCTGGCCAGTGAGCATGGTGGCCCGGGACGGCATACAGACCACGTTTTGGGGATGGGCCCGTTCGAATCGGACTCCGGCGGCCGCTAAGCCGTCGATCACCGGGGTTCGGGCCACCTGTCCGCCGTTGCAACCCAGGGCGTCGAACCGCTGCTGATCGGTCGTTACGAACAGGATTCCCCGGCCCATCAGGCACCAACATCTTCGTAGGCTCGGGACGTCTTCCCATCGATTACAAGGTTCCGCAGGCCGACCAGAGCGTCGCCCAGCGCTCCGTCCAGGACATAGGCCAGCGTTTTGGGTTCCAATTCTTGTTCGTAGACGACCCTTGTCCCTCCGGGGTCGTCTTGCACGGTGATGCGCCCTCGGTGGTGGTCGAGGTGGAAGGGGCCAGTGATCCGGTACTCGAAACACCGGGCCTCGTCATCGATGGCCAGAATTTCCTCCAGTAGGAAGCCTCCAGCCGCCGTCACTACGGTGCGGACGCCGTCTTCGACGGCCGACGTGACCACTCCGGGAAACCACTCGGCCTGGCGTTCGGCAGCGGCCACGATGGCCCAGACGGCGTCCGGATCGGCGGAGATTACCGCCTCGCGTCTGACGTCTACCCTCCGGTCTCCCACGTTGCGATGGTAGACACCGGTTCAGGCCGGTCGGCTAACGGGCCGTATGCTCCCCCGCCATGGGTGAAGTCGCTGTCTCCGAGACGTTCGATCCCGAGCGATGGGAGCCCGTGGACGGCTTTGGTCTGACCGACCTGACCTATCACCGGGCCGTGGACCAGGGGACCGTACGGGTGGCCTTTGACCGCCCGGAGGTTCGAAACGCCTTCCGGCCACACACCGTCGACGAGCTATACCGGGTGCTGGACCATGCTCGGATGGCTTCGGACGTCGGCACAGTGCTGTTGACAGGAAACGGGCCTTCGCCTCGTGACGGCGGCTGGTCGTTCTGCTCGGGAGGCGATCAGCGGATTCGAGGCGACGACGGCTACCGCTACGCCGATGGGGAGACGGCCGAGACGGTGGACCCGGCCCGGACGGGCCGCCTCCACATACTTGAGGTCCAGCGCCTGATCCGGTTCATGCCCAAGGTGGTGATCGCCGTGGTGCCCGGCTGGGCTGCCGGTGGCGGTCACAGCCTCCACGTGGTGGCCGACCTGACCTTGGCCAGTCGCGAACACGCCCGCTTCAAACAAACGGACGCTGACGTGGCCAGCTTCGACGGTGGGTTTGGTTCGGCCTATTTGGCCCGTCAGGTGGGCCAGAAGTTCGCACGTGAGGTGTTCTTCCTCGGTCGGGAGTACACAGCTGAGCAGGCACACGCCATGGGGATGGTCAACGAGGTGGTTGACCACGACCGCCTCGAGGAGGTGGCATTGGAGTGGGCGGCCGCCGTTAACGCCAAGAGCCCAACGGCCCAGCGGATGCTCAAGTTTGCCTTCAATCTGATCGACGATGGTCTGGTCGGCCAGCAGGTGTTTGCCGGCGAGGCAACACGTCTGGCCTACGCCACTGACGAGGCCCGAGAGGGTCGGGACGCATTTCTGGAAAAGCGGCCCCAGGACTACTCGGGTTTCCCGTACCACTTCTGACGGCGTCGCTCCGCGGGACCCGGTGAACCGTCGTGCCCGACATGCTCAGCCTGCTTGTGGTCTGGCACTCCGCCTCCGGTGCGACCCGTGCTCTGGTCGAGGCTGCGGTCGATGGGGCCTCTGATCCGGCCATCGCCAAGGCCGGAAGGCTGGTCGAGGTCCGGGTGGTCGAGGCGCTCCATACCGGAGTAGAAGACGTCTTGGATGCCGACGGTTACCTGCTGGCCACTCCAGAGAACTTCGGGTACATGTCCGGGGGGCTTAAGGATTTCTTCGACCGGATTTACTACCCGTGTCTGGATCACACCCGTGGGAAGCCCTACCGGTTAGTCGTCAAAGCCGGAGGGGATGGGGCGGGCGCTGTGGGCGCTGTGGTGCCACTGGCCACCGGCCTGGGGTGGCGGTCGGTTGGTGAACCGCTGGTCGTGCGGGGGGAGGTCAGCGACGCGGACCTCGATGCGGCCCGAGAGCTCGGTGGATCATTAGCCGCCGGCCTGGCCCTGGACCTTTGGTGAAGCGGTGGGTTTGACCCGCGCCTCGTTCTACGTAATCACGCGGACTGTCCTCCCGTCCTTCTGGGGTTGGTTCCGACCGCAACGTGAGCGAGAATGATTCTCATCATGGACCCGGCACCCCGCATTGCCCTCCGGGACGTCTCAGTCATGCGGGGAGACCACATAGCTCTGAGTGGAGTGACCGTGGCGTTTGCCCCCGGCACGGCCACGGCCCTCGTTGGGCCCAACGGATCGGGCAAGACAACAATGCTCGAGGTCCTGGCTGGCCTCCGCTCCCCTACCTCCGGTCTGGTACACGGTGACGGGAGCACGGTGGCCCTGGTCCCTCAACGTCACGCCAGATCGTGGATGCCATTGACTGTCTCGGAGGTCCTACGGATGGCCCGGTTCCGGCCCACCGTGGTCCCCCGACGCCTCGGCGCTCACGACCATGCCGCCGTAGACGGGGCAGCGGGACGCCTCGGCGTCCGCGCCCTCCTTGACCGTCCGCTCGACCAGCTCTCCTTTGGGCAGCGCCAGCGGGTCCTCGTGGCCCAGGCCCTGGCCCGGGAGGCCGACGTCCTCCTGCTAGACGAGCCCATTACGGGTCTCGACCTCCTGAGCCAGGAACGGATCCTGACTGTGATCGAAGAGGAGCGCCACGACGGTCGCACCGTGGTCCTCACCACCCACCACCTGGACGAAGCCCGGCACTGTGACGAGGCCGTTGTCCTCGACGGTCGGCTGGTGGCCGTCGGGCCACCTGACGACGTCCTGGTGCCAGCCGTGCTCCGGAAGGCCTACGGCGAACGCGTCCTAGGTGACCACGCCCACCACGCCCATGCCCACGACCTGGTCTTGGTGGACGACCACGGGCACGGTCACGACGGGCGTTGAACGCTCTCCAGCCGGCGGAGGTCAGGCGGTTCTTCC
>JAKURX010000043.1 GCA_022451505.1 Acidimicrobiales bacterium
GCCATTCTGGAGGCCATCCCCGAGATCATCGAAGTGGTCGACGCCACAGACCACGCGGCGGGCGACAACCCCTTCTTCACCTGAGCGGTCGTCGGCCAGGTAGTCGACGACCGCGCCGGATCAGCCCAGCCGCTTACGGACGCTTTCGGCCACTCCCGGGCCGTCTAGGCCGAACGAGGCCAGCAGGTCGTCGGCCGCACCGTGGGCATGGTGGGCCACCGGCACGCCCAGCACCTCCACCTCGGTGCCCGGGGACCGTCGCGCCAGGTCGTCCAGCACTGCGGAGCCGAAGCCGCCCTCCCGGAAGCCGTCCTCCACGGTGACCACCAGCCGGTGTCTCGCCGCGTCTTCCAGCATCTCGGGATCCAACGGACGGACGCAGCGCGGGTCCCAAACTGAGGCATCCACGCCCTCGGGAGCCAGCAGGTCGGCCGCCTGTTGGGCAGCGGCCAGCATCTTGCCGGCTCCCAGCAGGCACACCGTCCGGTCGCCGGTGGCCTCGACCACCCGGCGGGCCGACAGGCCACGGCCCACCTCGTCCCAGCCGACGTGGGGTGCCGGGGTCTTGGGCCAACGGATGGCCACCGGCCCGTCAGTGATAGCCAGGGCGTCTTCGAGCATCTGCTGGACCTCCTGGTAAGAGGAGGGCGCCAGGATCGTCATGCCGGGGACCTTGGACAGCAGGACCATGTCCAGCACGCCGTGGTGCGAGGGGCCGTCGTCGCCGGTAATCCCCGCCCGGTCCAGGCAGAACACCACGGGTAGGCCGTGCAGACCGACGTCCAGGTTGGCCTGGTCGAAGGCCCGGCTCAAGAACGTGGCGTAGAGGGCCACCACAGGGCGGAGCCCACCCATGGCCATTCCGGCCGCCGCCGTTACCGCATGCTGCTCGGCAATGCCCACGTCGAAGCACCGGTCGCCGAACCGCTCGCGGAACGGCAGGAGGCCGGTGGAGTCCGGCATGGCGGCCGTGACGGCCACCACCTCGGGCCTCGACTCGGCGGCCTTGAGGAGCGACTCGGTGAAGGCCGCCGTGTAGCTGCCCGGTTTGACGCCTCCCGTATCGTGCATGTGCTTGATGGGGTCCTGCTCCGCCGGCCCGTGGCCCCGGCCCTTCTGGGTCAGCACATGGACCAAGACCGGGCCATCGAACTCGACGGCGTTGGCTAGGGCATCCTCCATCTCGGCGATGTCGTGTCCATCGAAGGGGCCCAGGTAGTGCACCCCGAGCGCCTCGAAGAAGGCTGTGGGCTCGAACATGTCTCGGATGGCCGCCTTGGTGGCGCTGATTCCCCGCTCGACCAGTTCACCGACCCATGGGAGGTGCTCAGCTAGGTCCTCCAGGCGACGCTGTCGGCGCATGTAGATGGGGTTGGAGCGGATCCGGATGAGGCTCTCGGACAGGCGGCCCACCGTCGGGGCGTATGACCGGCCGTTGTCGTTCAGCACCACGGTGACCTTCAGGCCGCTGTGACCCAGGTTGTTGAGCCCCTCAAAGGCCATGCCTCCAGTCATGGATCCGTCGCCGATTACTGCTACCACCCGTCGGTCTCCGCCAGTGACCGCCTGGGCCGTTGCAAGGCCGTGGGCGTAGGACAGCACGGTCGAGGCGTGCGAGTTCTCGATCCAGTCGTGGCCCGACTCGTCGCGCGACGGGTAGCCCGACATCTGGCCGGCCTGCCGGAGGCCGTCGAACCGGTTGGCCCGACCAGTTAGCAGTTTGTGGACATAGGTCTGGTGCCCGGTATCCCAGAGGATGGCGTCCCGGGGGCTGTCAAAAACCCGGTGGAGGGCCAGGGTCAACTCGACGACACCGAGGTTGGAGCCCAGGTGGCCTCCGGTCCGGCCCACCGTGTCTACGATCCGCTGCCGGATTTCGGCGGCCAGGCTGGAGAGCTCCTCGAACTCGAGGTCGCGGAGGTCGTCGGGGGTCCGTATGGAGTCGAGTCGCATGGGCGCTCAGGCCTATCGGCGGAGTCGGGTCGGGACGGGGGCTCCGGGACGGAGCCAGAGCGACACGGTAGCCGGGGTGTCGCGTTGACCGCTGGCGGGAGCCGGTTACCGGACCTCGACGGCCGACCGCCAGCGGCGCCAACCGGCCATCAGCAGGCCGGACAGGACGTGGCCGGCGGCCAGCACCACCAGGCCACCCACGGCGTCGATCCAGAAGTGGTTGGCTGTCACCACCACGGCGAAGAGGGTGGCCAGCGGGTAGGCGGCGATCAGGGCCCGAGATGTCCGGGTGCGCAGGGTGGGCCAGAGCGCCAGCATGCACCAGGTGGCCCAGGCGAAGTGCAGGCTAGGCATGGCGGCGTACTGGTTGGAGACCCGTTGCATGGTCCCCGAGTCGAACGACCAGAGGCCGCCGACGTCGGCCACCGTGTCCACGTAGGGGTGGAGGGACGCCAGGCAGGCCCCGAACTCCCCGCAGTCCGACAGCAACCGGGGCGGCATTAGGGGTAAGAGGCTGAACCCGACCAAGGCCAACCCCGTGGTGCACAGGAAGGTGGACCGGTCCCGGGCGTACAGGTGAGGGAACCCCCGGTAGACCCAGACCAGGGCGAAGATGGTCAGCCCGAAGTGAAACGTCCCGTAGAAGAGGTTCCAGAACTGGATGAACCATTCGTGGTCCAGGAAGGCAGCCTGGATTCCCGGCTCCCGGTAGAGGCCCAGCGCCCGCTCCAGGTCGATGACTCGCTCGGCGTTGGCCAGGGCGACCGCGGGCTCCACTGATTCGGAACCGAACAGGTTCCGGATGGCCGAGTAGACGGCGTAGAAGGCCAGAACGAGGGCCACCTCGGCCCACCAGTACAGCCCGGTTCCCGGTTCTCCGGACCGGCGGAGGCCCGACCGTCCGGTCGACGGCACCCGGTGCCGTGTCGGGCCCGCCGGGGCTCGGTACCCGCTAGGGCCGACGTCAGGCAGCCCCACCGGCCACCCGGTCCAGGAACCGGTCGGTCTCGACGACCACCCGAACGATGGTGGCCTTGGCCACCACGTCGTCGCCGACCCGGGCCGTGCCGGCGAAGGTCAGTCGCCGGCCCTCCACGGCCTCCAGCACGACCTCGGCGTCCACCAGGCTGCCGGGAGCCGACGGGGCCAGATGGTCGATGTGGACCCGCATGCCGACGCTGGTCTCCCCCTTACCGAGGCAGCCGTCCAGAGCGGACACCGTGGCCTCCTCCAGCAGGGCAACCAGGCGCGGCGTGGCCAGCGTCGGGACCTCGCCGGATCGCAGGGCGACGGCCGTATCGGCATCGGTGACGGTAAGCGCGGTCTGACCGCGCAACCCGGGCATCGGGGGCACAGCGGTACCCTACGCATCCGCCCCGAGTCGGTGAAGACCGGCCGGCCGGCGGAGAGATGAGATGGAGGCGCAGATGAAGGATCGGATCGCCGGGGCGGAGATCGAGCCGATGGTGGACCCCCGACTCCTGCAGGACGTCTTAGGCGAGGCGCTGGCCACGGGAGGGGAGTTCGCCGAGGTGTTCGTGGAGGACCGGAGGTCGACCTCGGCGCTCCTCGACGACGGCCGCATTGAGGAGATGGCTAGTGGCCGGGACCGGGGGGCCGGGATCCGGGTGGTGGTTGGGGAGACCACCGGGTTCGCCCACACGGCTGACCTGTCGCCGGCCAGCCTGCGGGCCGCCTCGGCGGCTGCCTCGGCGGCCGCCCGGGGCGGGGGTGGCGAAGTACGCGAGGTGGTCCTCGACAGGCCGTCCGGTCCTCCATCGGCCGTGGTGGAGGTCTTTCCGTCCGACGTGGCCAAGGACCGCAAGGTGGCGTTGCTGGCCGAGGCCGACGAGGCGGCCCGAGCCCGGGACGGTGCGATCACGCAGGTCACGGCCCGCTACGCGGACAGTCAGCGACGAATCCAGATCGCCAACAGCGATGGCCTGCTCACCGGGGACCGCCAGGTCCGGACCCTGTTCTCGGTGTCCTGCGTGGCCAGCGGTGACTCGGGCCTCCAGACCGGCCGCGAATCGGTGGGCCACACCGTGGGCTTCGAGTTGTTTGACCGGGTCGACGTAGGAGACCTGGCCCGCCGGGCGGCCGAGCGGGCCCTGACCAAGTTGGACGCCGTGCCGGCCCCCAGCGGTGAGATGCCGGTGGTCGTTGGTCCGGGCGGCGGGGGCGTCCTGTTCCACGAGGCCTGCGGGCACGGCCTGGAGGCCGACCTGATCGCCAAGTCTGCCTCGGTGTTTGCCGGGAGGCGGGGCGAGGTGGTGGCGGCCCCCGGGGTCAGCCTGGTGGACGACGGCACCATGACCGGGGAGTGGGGCTGCTACGCCGTCGACGACGAGGGCCGGCCGGCCCAGCGCAACGTGCTGATCAGCGACGGTGAGCTGACCGACTACATGTGGGACCGCCTGCGGGCCCGGAAGGAGGGGCGGGACAGCTCTGGCAATGGCCGTCGCCAGGGCTACCGGTACCTCCCGATGGTCCGCATGACCAACACCTACCTGGAGGCTGGCGACGACGACCCGGAGGAGATCGTGGCTGGAACCGACCATGGGGTGTACGTGGCCCAGCTGGGTGGTGGCCAGGTCAACACGGCTACCGGCGACTTCGTGTTCGGGATGACCGAGGCCTACCTGATCGAGGATGGCCGGCTGACGGCGCCCATCCGGGAGGGCAACCTCATCGGCAACGGCCCGGCGGTTCTCCTCGGCATCGACGCCATCGCCGGGGACTTCGCCATGGGGTCGCCCGGGACCTGCGGCAAGGACGGGCAGGGCGTGCCGGTCGGAGACGGGACACCGACTTTGCGGGTGTCCCGGCTGACGGTGGGTGGGACGGCGGCCTGAGGTGCCCGAACTGCTGGACCTGGCGGAACGAATCGTCGGCTGGGCCGACGAGGGCGAGCAGGTGGAGGCGGTGGTCGTCCACGAGCGGGAGACCGAGGTGCGCGCCTACGAGGGGGAGGTCGAGTCGCTGACCTCGGCCGAATCCCAGGGGGTCGGCGTCCGGGTGGTCCGCGACGGGCGCCAGGGCTTCGCCTACGCCGGGACCCTAGATTCCGACGCCCTGGCCGAGGTTCTGGCCGAGGCCCGGGACAACTTGGCGTTCGCCACACCGGACGAGCACTGCGCTCTGGCCGAGCCGGACGGCGTGGAGCCCGCTGAGTTGGATCTCTACCGGGCGGCGCTGGTTGACCACCCGACTGAGGCCAAGGTGGCTCTGGCCCTGGATCTGGAACGCCGGACCCGGGCCGCCGACCCCCGCATCAGCGGCGTGGAGTCGGCCGAGTACTCGGACTCCATCTCGGAGAGCGCCGTGGCCACGACGACCGGGATCCTGGCGACGGGCCGGGAGACCGGATGCTTCCTGTCTTCCTATGCGTTGGCTGAAGAGGATGGCGAGACTCAGACCGGCTTCGGGTTCTCGTTGGGGCGGGAGCCGGCTGACCTCGATGTGGAGGAGGCCGCCGCCGACGCGGCTGAGCGATCCACCCGGATGCTGGGGGCCGTGAAGCCGCCCTCCGGTCGGATGACTGTGGTGCTGGACCCGTGGGTCAGCGCCCAGTTCCTGGGAATCGTGGGCGGAACCCTCAGCGGCGAGGCGGTGCAGAAGGGCCGGTCGCTGTTTGCCGACCGGTTGGGCGAGGACGTCGCTGCTCCGTTGCTGACCTTGGTGGACGACCCGACCGACCCGGCGGCCCACACGGCCACCGGGAGCGACGGCGAGGGTCTGGCCACCCGTCGGAACGTGCTGATGGCCGGTGGTCGCCTGGAGCGGTTCGTTCACAACAGCGAGACGGCCCGGCGGGCCGGGACGACGTCTACCGGTTCGGCAGTCCGGGGCTATTCCTCGACGCCCGGCGTGGGCGTCCGGGCGGTGGCCGTGACGGGGGGCGACCGCCCACCGGCCGAACTGATCGCCGCGATCGACGACGGTCTGCTGGTCCAAGGGGTCACCGGCCTCCACTCGGGGGTCAATGCGGTTAGCGGCGACTTCTCGACCGGCGCCGAGGGCTTGCGCATCCGTGGCGGAGCGCTGGCCGAGCCGGTCCGGGAGTTCACGATCGCCTCGACCATTCAGAAGATGCTCCTGGACGTGTCGGCCATCGGGGACGACGTCCAGTGGCTGCCCATGCGGGCCGCCGGGGTGACTCTGGTTATCGGCGAGCTCACGGTCTCCGGGATGTAGGTGCGTCGACCCGGATGCCGATTCTCCACGCCATCCTTCTGGGCCTAGTTCAAGGCCTGACCGAGTTCCTCCCCGTGTCCTCCAGCGGGCATCTGGCCCTCGTCCAATGGCTGTTCGGGTGGGACCACTTCGGAGGCGACGACGCTTTGGAGAACGCCTTCGATGTGGCCCTCCACCTGGGGACCCTGGTCGGGGCCGTGGCCTACCTGCGCGCCGACCTGGTCCGCTATGGGAGGGCCGGCCTGCGGTGGTTGGTCGTCCGGGGCCCGTTGGCCGGCGACGGTCGCACGGCGGCCCTGCTGGTCGCCACAGCGGTTCCCACCGGCCTGCTGGGCCTCGGGGTTCTCTCGACGACCACCGACCTGGGCGATCGCACATGGCTGGTGGCCGTGTGCCTCCTCGCCTTCGGGGTGGTGCTGTGGCTGGCCGACCGGCGACCGGGCGATCGGGGGATCGCCGACCTGAGCTTCGGCGAGGCGGTCTTCCTGGGCGTCGCCCAAGGCCTGGCTTTCCAGCCCGGGGTGTCACGGTCCGGAGCCGTCCTGTCGGTGGCCCGGGGCCTGCACCTGGAGCGGGAGGCGGCGGCCCGGTTGGCGTTCCTGATGAGCTTGCCGGTGATCGCCGGAGCCGGGCTGGTGTCGGCTCTCGACCTGTCGGTTCCCACCGGTTGGTGGGCGCCGTTCGCCGTCGGCACCCTGGCCGCGGCGGTCAGTGGCTGGTGGGCCGTCCACCTCGTGTTGCGCCTCGTCGTGCGGGTGGGCTTCGGGGGGATCGCCGCCTACCGCGTGGTGGCTGGCCTCACGGTGCTGGCCCTTCTAGCGACACCGCTACGTTGAGTTTCGGCGTCCTCGAGGTTAAGGCGGGGCGGTCAGCCGGAAGAGGCGGCCGGGGCCTTTTCGGTTGAACCACCCGAGTCCGACGTGCCAGTTCCCTTTGGCTCGGCAGTGGAGCCGGAGGAGGAGTCACTGGTGCCGCTGTCAGACGACCCGGAGTCCGACGCCGGCTTGGCAGTCGAACCGGCGTCACCGCCGCGATCTTTGGCCGAGGAGCCGTGATCGTTCTTGTAGAAACCGTCGCCCCTGAACGAGATCCCCACCCCACTGAATACCTTGCTTACCGCACCCCCGCAGTCGGAGTCCGGACAGGTGGAGAGAGCGTCGTCGGCGAACGATTGACGCACCTCAAACTCGCTCTGGCAGGACTTACAGCGGTACTGGTAGGTCGGCATGGTGGCTGGCCGTCGCGCCGGGGAGCGGTCGTCCACACGGCGGCAACGGGCGTGAATCCTACCGGCGGTCCGCCCCGCCCGGTCCCCCGTCGGGAATGCTGGTCGTATGCCCGTCGTCCTTGTGGTCCTGGCATACCTGCTAGGGACATTGCCATCAGCCCTGGTGGTGGCCAGACGTCGGGGAGTAGATCCGACGACGGCCGGTTCGGGGAACCCCGGCGCCACCAACGTTTACCGGACGGCGGGCCGTTGGGCCGGTCTGGCCGTTTTCGTTGCCGACGCCGGTAAGGGGGCGGGGGCTGCCGCCCTGGGCCTGCTGGTCGGTGGGCGGTCTCTGGGTCTGGCCTGCTGGGCGGCGGCGACGCTGGGCCATGTGCTCCCGGTGACCCGTCGGTTCCGGGGAGGCAAGGGCGTGGCTACGGCAGGCGGGGGGTCGTTGGTGCTGTTCCCCGTGGTGGCTGCGGGCACCTTCGTTCTGTTCGGCCTGATGGCCCGGGTGACAGGAAAGGCTTCGCTGGGTTCAATCACCATCGCCGTGGCTCTCCCGGTCGCCGTTGCGGCCACCGGAAGGAGTCTGGACGAGGTATTGGTGGCGGCGGGCATCTGCGCTCTGGTGCTGGTGCGCCACGTGGCCAATATCCGCCGGCTGGTGGCCGGCGAGGAAGGCTCCTGGAACCACTGAGTATCCTCGGTCGGTGATCTCATTGACCGACGCCCGGGCCCACGTACTGGACCGCTGCCCTGGTCCGATAGCCGCTGAGGTGCCGTTGGCCGAGGCGCGCGGCCTAGCCATCTCAGCGTCCGTGGAAGCTCCCGAGGCCGTGCCACCGTTCACCAACTCGGCGATGGACGGTTTCGCCGTCCGGGCGGCCGACACGGTGGGCGCTCCGGTCGAGCTACGTGTCGTCGGGACGGTGGCCGCCGGATCAGCCCCGGACGTGGAGGTGGGTCCGAGCTGTGCCGTGCGCATCATGACGGGCGCCCCCCTACCGGTGGGGGCTGACGCGGTGGTGATGGTCGAGCGGACACGGTCCGTCGGAGGCGGCGATGCGGTGGTGGTCGAGGTGGAGGTGCCGGAAGGAAACCACATTCGAGCCGCCGGGGAAGACCTCCAGCCCGGCGATCCGGTCTTCTCGGCAGGCACCGTGCTGGGGCCGGGTCACCTGGGCGTGCTGGCCAGCATCGGCGTTGACCGGGTGGCCGCCTGGCGGCGACCGCGGGTCGGTGTGCTTTCGACCGGAAATGAATTGGTCGACGAGGTGGGCCCTCTGAAAATCGGACAGATCCGTGATGCAAACCGACCCTCCCTGCTGGGGCTCCTAGACGAGATGGGGGTGACCGGCGTGGACCTGGGCCGGGTGGCCGACGACGAGGAGGCCATCGAGGCGGCATTACGCGGTGGCGTCTCGACGTGCGATGCCGTGCTCACCTCGGGAGGCGTATCCATGGGCGACTTCGACTACGTGAAGGTCGTGCTGGACCGGATCGGCGACATGCGGTGGATGCAGGTGGCCATCAAGCCCGCCAAGCCGCTGGCCTTCGGTCTAGTAGACGGGGTGCCGGTCTTCGGCCTGCCCGGTAACCCGGTCTCTTCGATGGTCTCCTTCGAGTTGTTCGCCCGACCGGCGCTGCGGGCCATGGCGGGCCGTCGCGACCTGGACCGCCCCCGGGTTCGAGCCGTCGTCGAGGGTGACCTCCGGCGCCGACCCGACGGCAAGGTCCACTTCGCCCGGGTGGTGGTGTCAACCCGCGACGATGTGACCTACACCTCTTCGGCCGGAGGGCAAGGCTCCCACCAGCTCACGGCCATGGCCGCGGCGACCGGCCTTGCCGTGCTCCCCGACGGTGACGGGGTGACGGACGGCGACGAGGTGGAGGTCCTGCTGCTGGGTTGATCCGGTGGCCCGGCCACAACGAGCGCCGGTGCGGCGCCGTACGCTGGCCCCGTGGTCCGACAGTTGATCGACACCTTCGGGCGGGTCCACCGAGACCTTCGCATCTCGGTCACCGACCGGTGCAACTTCCGCTGCACCTACTGCATGCCGGCCGAGGGGCTGCAGTGGCTGGATCGCAAGGAACTGCTCACCTTCGAGGAGATCACGCGCACCGCCCGGCTACTGGTCGAGCGTTACGGCGTAGAGAGCATCCGCCTCACCGGGGGAGAGCCGACCATTCGGGCCAACTTACCGGGCCTCGTCCAGATGCTCTCCGAACTGCCGGTGGACCTCTCGATGACGACCAACGGAGCCACCCTGCGCCGGATGGCTCCCGACCTGGCCGCCGCCGGGCTGACCCGGATCAACGTGTCGCTGGATTCGCTACGGGCCGATCGCTTCGCCGAGATGACGTTGCGCGATGACCTGGACCGCGTGCTGGACGGAATCGACGCCGCCCTCGAGGCGGGGCTGGACCCCGTGAAGATCAACGTGGTGGTCATACGGGGCGTCAACGACGACGAACTGGTCGACTTCGCCCGCTTCGGCCGGGACCACGGTGTGGAGGTCCGGTTCATCGAGTTCATGCCGCTGGATGCCGACCGGGCCTGGTCAGACGACGCGGTGGTGAGCCTGGAAGAGATCGTGGCCCGCATCGGTGCGACCTTCCCACTGGAGCCGGTACCGAGGACCTCGGCTCCGGCTAGCCGCTTCCGCTACGCCGACGGCGGTGGACGGATCGGAGTGGTGGCCAGCGTGACCCGGAAGTTCTGCGACTCGTGCGACCGGATCCGCCTGACGGCCGACGGACGGTTCCGAAACTGCCTGTTCGCAGTCGACGAGTTCAACCTCCAGTCCCTACTGCGCTCCGGCGCGTCCGACGACGAGGTGGGGGAACTCCTGGAAGGCGCGGTCCGGGCCAAGTGGGCCGGGCACGGGATCGGCCGGGTGGAGTTCATCCGACCGGCCCGGTCCATGTCCCAGATCGGCGGGTAAGTCCGGTGGGCGACGAGGGCTTCACCCATCTGGACTCCGAGGGACGGGCCCGGATGGTCGACGTGGGCGCCAAGGAGGTCACCCAACGCCGTGCCGTGGCCCGGGCGAGGGTGACCATGCAGAAGGAGACGGCCCAGGCTCTGGCCGACGGCACGGTGGCCAAGGGCGACGTGCTGGCCGTGGCCCGGGTGGCCGGGATTCAGGCGGCCAAGCGGACCTCCGAGCTGATCCCGCTCTGCCATCCGCTGATGTTGAGCTCAGTTCAGGTCGACCTGACCCCCGGTCCTTCATGGGTCGACATCGAGGCCACGGCCGAGACGGTGGGCCGGACCGGCGTGGAGATGGAAGCGTTGACGGCCTGCTCGGTAGCCGCCCTGACCATCTACGACATGTGCAAGGCCCGCGACCGGGCCATGCAGGTGGAGGCGTTGGGCCTGGTGGAAAAGTCGGGAGGCCGCTCCGGCGACTGGCACCGCCCGGCCTGACCGTCAGCGTCCACCGCCAACTAGGCCCCTCCCCACCGTTTGCGCGCTTTGTGCGCGAGTATTCGCGCTCTGCGCGCGTGGAAATCCACCATCTGTCAAGGGTTGAGCGGTACGGTGCCCCCGTACGTCACGGATGGCGGAGAGGGAATAATCGGGTGCTAATCCTGCTGGGACTCGGAGTGCTGTGGGCGGCGGTGCTCGGGCCGCAGGTCATCAGACACCGTCACCGCCTCGGACGTCCGGTGGTGGCCCTCGTGGCCGCCGGGCGCATCGACGGCCGCCGGCTCCGGTCCGTGCGGAGGGCCGCCACCTCGGTGCCCGGCAACGTCGGCTCGGCTCGCCGCCGGCGACGTGACCTCCTCCTGGCCATGGCCGGTATAGCCGTCTTCACCTTCCTCGGTGGCGTAGCGGTAGGCGGCGCCGTCTGGATGGCCCACTTCCTGGTAGACGTGGTCCTCGTGGTCTACGCGGTGCTGGTCACCCAACGCCACCAGCTGGAGGCCGAACGGGCGGCCACCGTGGTTCCCTTCCGCTCCGCCGGCCCCTTGGTGGTCGGCCACAGCGGCTCGGTGGCCATGCGCGACGAGGCTGTCCTGAGCCGACAGGCCAACTGAGGACCCTCCCGGCGCCCCGGCCGGTCCGACAGGGCGTCCCGCTACGATCGTCCCGTTCGCGGGGGTGTAGCTCAGTTGGCTAGAGCGCTACGTTCGCAACGTAGAGGTCGTGAGTTCGATTCTCATCACCTCCACCGCAGCATCGGCCCGCCGAAACCGGCGGGCCGGCTCGCGTTCGGCACGAGGGCCTAGGCCCGGTTGTCGGCTTCCACGGCGGCCACCAGGCGGTCCGGAAGGTCGGGGAGCTCGGACCGGACCCGGGACCAGCTGGGAAGGAAGGAGGTCTCCAGCGGATCCTCCAGGAACTCCTCACCGGCCCGGACCACAGCCCCGGCGAACACCTGGATAGCTGCCTCCTCGGCGTGCCGGTCGAAGGCCAGGCCGTTGAACACCGCATCGGCCTCGTAGCGGTCCACGAGGTCGACCGCCGTCCGGTCATAGGCCGCCTCCAGCGATCGGAAGCCCTCGGCGGTCAGCACCACCCCGGAGGTGGCGAGCGTCCGGTAGACGGCCCGGGCAATGTCGACGCTCATCCGGTGGAGGCCACCGTCCGGGTTGCAGGGGGAGAGGTCCCTGTGCTTGTGGTCGTAGGCCCCGGACATCTCCACCTGGCAGATCCGGCCGGCTGGGAGGCGGCGGTAGACCTCGGCCAGGACCCCGATCTCGAAGCCCCAGTCCGACGGCACCCGGAGCGTTTCGGCCACGTCCATTGACATGGCGCACTCGCCGGCCAGCGGATAGCGGAAGCTGTCCAGGTAGTTCAGATAGCGGCGGTCGCCGAGCGTGACGGCCAGGGCGCGGACTAGGGGAGTGACGAACAACCGGGTCACCCGCCCGTATAGGTGGTCATCGGGGCCCGCCCCCCGCGATATCCGGTGGTAGTAACCCTTGGCAAAGCCGAACCGCCTTGACGGGTGGGCAATCGGCGTGAGGAGGCGGGCCGGGAGGGACCGGTCGTTGTCACGGATGTCAGCGTCGTGGAGGGCCACAATCTCCCCGCGCCCGGCAGCCAGGAAGTACCCAAGGCAGGACCAGACGTTCCGCCCCTTTCCGGGCGGGCCCGGGGGGAGGTCGTGGTCCTCGAGCTCGGCCTGTAACGCCTGGAGGCGCGGCCCGTCGTTCCAGAGAATTCTGTGGTGCTGGGGGAGTCGTGAGAAGAGGCTCCGGGCCCGGGCAAAGTCCTCAGCGTGGGCCTGGTCCAGCCCGACGACCACCTCCTCGAGGTACGGCACGGCAGCCAGCTCGTCGAGAATTCGCTCTAGGGCAGAGCCGTCAAGGTCGGAGACGAGGCACGGGATAACCAGGGACATTGGTCGGTCGTCGCTCCACGCCTTCAGGTCCTGCTCCAGGTCCGCCGTCGTACGGCGACCAAGGTCGTGCAGAGTGGCGATCACCCCGTTCTGGAAGAAGTCGGCCACAGGCTGAGGCTAGGAGGGCCCACCCACCCAGGCCACGCTCGGCCCCCCCCGTTTCTCTTATCTCCCAAGGTGGCACCTAACGGAATCGTCCTTGGTCCCTAACATCGCCCTAACACGGGTCCGCGAGAATGTTCTCCGTGAGATCCTTACCGGGCCGATACCCGACGTCCGTTCGGGCATCGTTAGCGTTCCCTCGGATGCAACGCCTTGCCTGGTCGTCCTGCGGCCTACTCCTGGTCCTCGCGGCCTGCGCGGCCGATGGGCCAGCGCACGAGAAGGCCCGGTCCGTGGTCGTCCTGTCGGCTGACCAGGCCACCGAGATCGTCGTCCCGGCAGGGTTC
>JAKURX010000044.1:0-7982 GCA_022451505.1 Acidimicrobiales bacterium
CTCGATCATCAGGTCGTGGTCGTCCTCGGGCACGCCCATGAGGGCACAAATCACGCCGATCGGGACCGGTGCGGCGACGTCGGATACCCAGTCGCCGCCGCCGGCCGCCTCCAGTGCGTCCAGCCGATCGCCGATGCGACGCCGTACGTCGCCCACGTAGTCCTGGACGTGACGGGGAGTGAAGGCCGAGCTGACGAGGCGGCGCAGTCGGGTGTGGACGGGAGGGTCCAGGTCGATCATCGAGGCTCGGGCGTCGATCACGTCCTCGTCGACGTCGTAGATCTGGATGTGGCCGACCGCCGACGAGAAGGTGACCGGGTCACGCGACACGGCCACCAGGTCGTCCAGTCGGGTCACCGACCAGAAGCCGGAGCCCCAGGGCCCGTCCGGGTTTCGGACCAGGCCCGGGGTCGCCCGCAGGTCGGCGAATGCCGCGTGGGGGATGCCCTGGTCGTAGGTGGACGGATCCGCCAGATCCGGTCGGGTCACGCCACTCATGCAGGCCTCGTCGCGTTCATGGCCGGATCCACCTGCCGCCGGGAGGCGTTGGCCGTCCGGGCGAACAGGTCACGCTGCGCGTGGCTCCCTCCCACTTGGTGGCAGGTAGCAGCCAGGCCGTCGAGGACGTCCACCGCCGCCCGGTGGCGGCCGGTTCGGTGATCACGCAACGCGTCGGCGAGTGGCCGGACGACCTCGTCGAAGATGCGGTCGTTCTCCGAGGCCCCGTCGCGATGGCAGGCATCCAGCCCGGCCCAGAAGTTCGCTGCCCCGGGGTCGTCGGGACAGGCGGAGAAGGCCAGCGCAGCGTGGAGGTCCAGGAACCCGGTGGTGTGGAGTTGGTCGTGGTTGCGCCACTTCGTCGCCAATCCGGGCCACCGGTCGCCGACGTCGCAACCGGCCAGTTCGAGTCGCCAGAGCAGTGAGGTCAGGTCGCACAGTCCAAAGGCCCGGTCCGTGGTCGCCAGCCGGCCATCCACGAGTTCGAGGCACTCGCCGAACGACCCTCCGGCCAGCAGTCGCAACGCGAGGTGCCACTCCAGGTGGAGGGCCAGGTGGTCTCGTTCGATCCAGTCGGGCCTGGTGGCACGCAGGAAGTCCACGGCCTCCTCCTGCCGGTCCTGCGTCTCGTACACGTGGGCGATGGCGTGCAGTGCCCACACGTCGACGGGATCCACCCCCAGGGCGATCCTCGCGAAGCGTTCGGCTTCTTCGAAACGACCGACCTCCTCAAGGGCGTAGGCATGCTGACCGGCGGCCACCCCGTACCCGGGGTCCCCTAATGCAAGGCGTTCGATGGCGGCCGTCGAGGAACGGAGGCGCCGCGTGTCGTCCCCGACGTGGAGGTAGACGTCATGGACGGCCTTTGTGGCCACCAAGTCCTGGGGGTGAGCGGCACCTATGGCATTCCAGCGGGAGGCCGCCTTTGTGAAATCGCCAGCAACAAGGTTGGTGACAGCCACAGCGTGATCTTGTTCGCGGTCGGTAGCGTTCCGACACCGGGCCTCAAGGACCTGCAGATCGTCCTGGATGGTAGCCGACTGCGGATCGTCCCCTCCCAGGATCGCCCAGGTGAGGGTCACCACGAGGCCCATCACGAAAGCCTCGTCGTCGGCCGTGAGTTCCTGCAGCCGCTCGGCGGGTTCGCCGCGGAAATCCAGTATCTCCCGCAATGCCAGGTCCCAAACCTCGAGCGTGCCGGGATCCGCCATGCTCAACTCCTGGTCGAACCGGTCCCGCGCCCCACCCGGACTCCCGACAGCCGCCACGGTTCAGGCCCTGGACGGTCCGACGATAGAGATGGCCGCGCTCGGGCACCGGTCCACCACCTCGTCCGCCCGGGCCCTGGGCAGGCCCGTGTCGTCGACCACTCGGGAGATGGCGTCCTCGTCGCCGAGTCGGAACACCCCGGGTTCCAGGAGCTCGCACTGGCCGATGCCGATGCACCGGTCCTCGTCCACGGCGAGGCGTACCCGGTCGTCGGGCTGCTCCCGGTCGGACATCACGCCGCGCCCAGTTCAACCGAGGCCACACCGTGGACGAAGTTGGAGGCGATGCGAACCGGCTCGCCACGTCGTTCCAGCGACATGTCGCTCTTTGCCATCTCCTCAAGAAGTACCTGGATCTCCATCCGGGCCAGGAACGCTCCCAGGCAGAAGTGCGGGCCACCGCCACCGAAGGCGAAGTGGGGGTTGTCGGCACGGGACACGTCGAATCGGAACGGGGCGTCGAAGACCGCCGGGTCACGATTCGCCGCCGCGTACCACATTACGACCTTCTCGCCCTCCGCGATCTGTGTTCCGGCCAGCACCGTGTCGCAAGCGGCCGTCCGACGCATGTGCATGACCGGGGTGGCCCAGCGGATCACCTCGTCCACGGCCTGCTCCACCAGATCGGAACGCTGGCGCAGGAGGTTCCACTGGTCGGGGTGGTCGGCAAGCGCCATGCCACCGTGGGCGATGGCCGTTCGGGTGGTCTCGTTGCCCGCGAAGACCAGCAGCTGGAAGAAGTTCCGGTACTCGGACGGCGTCAGGCGTTCCCCGTCAGCCTCGGCAGTGACCAGGCCGGTGACGAGGTCGTCGGCCGGTTCGGCGATGCGCAGTTGGCGCATCCGTTCGCCGTACTCGAACAGGGCGTGGCTGGCCGGGCTGTTGAACGGCAGCAGGTGGACTGGCGTCACGTTGCCATAGGCGTCGTCCGGCAACGAGGGCCGGTCGCCGGTGCCCTCCACCAGGTGGTTCGTGAGTTCCACCATGTAGTCGGCGTCTTCGGCGGGCACGCCCAGGATGGCCAGGATCACTCGGATGGGTAGCGGCGCGGCCACCAGTTCCACCCAGTCCCCGCCTCCTCGTTCGAGGAACTCGTCGACCAGTTCGGCCGCGATGTCGCGGGCCGTGCCCTCCCACGACCGGGCGGCCCTCGGGGTGAACACCCGCGACACGACCCTGCGCAGCCGGGCGTGGTCGGGGGCGTCGGAGTCGATCAGTGACCGCCGTGCCTCCAGGGCATCAGCTTCAAGGTCCCACAGATTGGTGTGGCCGATCGCCGACGAGAAGACACCCGGGTTCTTGGAAACCTCGCGCACCTCGGCATGCCGCGTGACGGCCCAGAACCCGTTGTCCTCGTAGGGGTGCCAGACGAGGCCCTCGCACCCACGGATGGCAGCGAAACCCTCGTGGGGGATGCCGTCCGAGTAGACCGCCGGGCTGGCAATGTCCGCAGGACTGGCTGGACGCTTCTGGACGATCGCCTCCACCATCCCGGTTTTCCCCCTCTTGCCTCGTTGTTGCCCGTCAGGTGATCTCAACTGAACTCGAGGTAGCGGGCCCGCTCCCAGTCGTTCACCTCGTCCGGGTCCGGGTTGTTCTCGGCCGCCAAGCGCTCCTCCTCGCGAGCCAGGCTCACGTAGCTGCGGGAGAACCCGTCGCCCAGCATCGAGGCCATGGCACTGCCCTCGAAGGCGTCGATGTTGCCCGACAGGTCGGTGGCCAGCGGGGCGCAGTCACCGGGCTCCCCATACATGTCACCGACGGCCATGGGCGGCAGTTCCAGCGAGCGCTCGATACCGTCGCAGCCGGCTGCCAGCAACCCAGCGATCAAAAGGTACGGGTTGGCGTCGGCTCCGGCTGAACGGAACTCCACCCGGTTGGCGGCGGAGCCGGCTTCCACGATGCAGCGAGCCAACACAGTGCGATTGTCCAATCCCCAATGCACGTGGGTAGGGGCGAACGTGTACGGACGGATGCGACGGGGACCATTGGCCGTCGGAGCGCCGAGCAACGACAACGCGGGGGCGTGTTCGAGGATCCCAGCCACCCACCGGGACATGAGTTCGTTAGGCGATCCGTCACTGTCGGCGAAGGCGTTAGCTCCGTCGTCACCCCGAAGGCTGGTGTGCACATGCAGGCCCGACCCGGACTCCTCAGTAAAAGGCTTTGGCATAAATGTGGCCCGCATCCCATGCCGTTCAGCTACCTGCTTGACAATCGAGCAGTAGAGGATGCAGTCCTCAGCTGCCCGCATGGCGGCAGCCGGGCCGTGATTAATCTCGATTTGTCCCGGGCCGTACTCCTGGTTGGACGACTCCACATTGAGGCCGGCACCGGCTAGGCCGGCCCGCATGTCGGCCAGAGCCGCCTCCAGGTCCGGGGCATCGGTCAGCGAGCTGTACTTGATGTGAGGCCGGACCGGCTGCCAGACCCCGTCGTCGGCCACCGTGCACAGGTAGAACTCCGGCTCAGTGGCCACCAACGGGTCGACGCCGAGCGCCCTGCACCGTTCGACCTGGGCGGTCAGCACCGAGCGCGAGGCCAGTTCCTGCAGGGCACCGTGCTCGTCGAAGCAGTCGCAGAACACGAGGGCGTAGCCCGGACGGTGCGACAACAGGCGACCGGTGGCGGGGTCCGGGACAATCCGCGTGTCGAGGAAGCCGTTTTCCATATTCACCGTCTCGTGGTCGATCAGTTCATCTCGCACGTTGAGAATGAACACGGCGTCGGCGATCGACGCCCCACTGTCGGCCACCTCGTCGAAGTAGCGCCCCACGGGAACGCGCTTGCCGCGCAGGTGGGCGTAGGTGTCGGCGATAGCCACCTCGACGGTGTGGACGGCGGCCTCCTCACACAGGGAGCGGAATGCCTCTGAGGTCAACTCGGTCATTTGTCTCCCTTGGCAATGTCAGTTGAGCAGATTCTGGTCATTGGGTCGGGTCCAGGACGAGGCGGCCCTGTACGTCGCCGGCTCGCAGGCGATCATGTGCGGCCTGGGCCTCGGACAGGCCCGCGACCTCGACCGCATGCAGGATCGTAGGTTCGTTGCGCGCCAGGTCCAGCAGCTCATCCATCTGGGACCGGGAACCCCAGAAACTGGAGAGGAACCGAGCCTCGTGGGGCACGGCACCAAGGCCGAACGGTATGCGCCCACCGAAGAGCCCTACCACGGCCACCAGGCCCCGTCTGCGAACCGAGGCAGCGGCCAGCGCCATGGTCGAGTCGGCACCCAGGAAATCAAGAACCAAGTCCGCAGTGCCAGGATCATCGTTGGCACCACAGGCCGCCTGGGCCCCCAACTCGATGGCGATGGCTTGCTTAGCCGGACTCGAGTCGACTGCCACCACCTCAGCGTCGGTGAGCAGCCGCAGGTACCGGATGGCGTACTGGCCAAGACCACCGGCCCCAATCACCAGAGCCCGTGGGGGCTCGCCTCGTCCCGCCGCGCGATCCCGCAGGACGGACAGTCCATGGCCGACGGCCCGGTAGGCCGTCAGGCCACCGCAGGCCAGGGGCGCCGCGGTGAACGGGTCGAGGCCGTCCAGCGGTGAGAGATAGCGCTCGTCGGGAACCCACATCCGCTCGGCGTAGCCGCCGTCGGCGAACAGCCCGGCCTCGGTGGCGTCGGGACAGATCTGCTCCAACCCCTCGGCGCACTGGGCACACGACCGGCAACCCCACGGGGCGTAGAGCATCACCGGGCCCAGCCGCTCGTGGACACCGGTGACCTCATGGCCGAGGACCATGGGCAGGGGGCTGGGGAAGTCCCCGTCGACTACGTGCAGGTCGCTGTGGCACACGCCGCAGGCCGTGACTCCGATCGTTAACCCACCAGATTCCGATACGGGCTCGGGGTGGTCGAGTGTGAAGCGCAGGTCGCCACCCACCCGGTCGCAAACAGCGGCGCGCATCAGTAGCTCTTCGGCATGCCGAGAACCTTCTCGCCGAGGAAGGCCAAGACCAAGTTGTTACTCACCGGGGCCACCTTGTAGAGACGGGTCTCCCGGAACTTGCGCTCAACGTCGTACTCGGCGGCAAAGCCATACCCTCCGTGCGTGTTCAGGGCGGCATTGCCGGCCGCCCACGAGACATTATTCATTTGTATTCCGCCAAGCAACGGAGAGGACCGTCTGTGACACCACGACCGTTGATCGGTATCACGGGTAGGCGCAAGAATGGCGACCAGTTGGTCGGGAACCTCGATGTACTAGCCGATTTCTCCATAGACCTCTATTACGCGGACTACGGGCGGGGTGTCCTCGAGGCCGGTGGACTACCCATCCACGTCCCCCTGGATGTTGACCCAGCCGAACTAGTCCCCCGTCTGGACGGTTTACTGCTGACCGGAGGAGCCGACGTCGATCCCGGGCGATACGGCCAGAAATCATCGACCGACACCTTTCCGCCAGAGCCACTCCGCGACGAACACGAGTACGCGTTGCTAGACGTCGTTTATGCCTACCAGATGCCCGTGGCAGGCATCTGTCGGGGCCTGCAGGTAATCAACGTCCACGCCGGTGGCACCCTCCACCAAGACGTTCCCAGCCACGCTGGATTCGACAAGCCGGTCACCACCGAATGGCACAACGTCGCCTTTGACGATGGCACCGTTCTTGGCGGGATCTACGGTCAAGAACGTCGCGTCAATTCGCTCCATCACCAGACGGTGAACCGGGTCGGCGACAACCTCCGGATCACGGCGCGCTCGGACGACGGCTCGGTCGAAGGCCTCGAGCATGAGGGCCTACCAGTAGTGGCCGTTCAGTGGCATCCCGAGATGCTCCCCACCCGGGCCGAGGATGCCCTCTTCGCCTGGTTGGTCGCAGAAGCCTCTGCCCGGCGCTGACGCGAAGATTCCTTGACGTCCAAACTGATTGACGGCGAGCAGATGGAACCTCAGTTCGCCGCGGAAGTTCCGAGATAGGCCGCCTGGACCTCCGGGTCCGCCTGAACCTCGGCCGGCGTCCCGCTGGCTATGACCTGACCACGGTCCAAGCAAGTGACGCGGTCGCAGATTCCGGTGATGAAGTTGAGGTCGTGGTCGATGACCATCACGCCGGCGCCCACTAGTCCAGCCATCCGCCGCACTTGGTCGACCATGGTCAGTGACTCGGCGTCGCTCATGCCCGACGTCGGCTCGTCCAAAAGCAGGAACGATGGGGCCATGGCAGCGGCACGAGCTAACTCCAAACGCCGCGACGTGCCATAGTCCAACTCCCGGGCCCGACGGTCACGGACCTCCCACAGGCCGGCAGCCACCAGTAGGCCGTCGACGTCCACAGGTAAACAGTGTCGACGAGTAGACGAAGCCACAAGGGCCGATACTTCTACGTTTTCCCACACAGTCAGGGCTCCGAAAAGGCGGAGGTTCTGGAAGGTCCTAACAAGGCCCCTCCTGGCAATCTGGTGCGATGGTGCGTCGGTAAGTTCTGTATCCCCCAGCGCCACCCGGCCCGCGTCAGATGCGACCAAGCCGGTCACCACATTCAGCAGGGTGGTCTTCCCAGCGCCGTTGGGCCCTATGACACCGACCACCTCGGTCCGGCCCACCTCGAGGCTTACGTTGTCGAGTGCCCGGAAGCCGCCGAAAGCCACGCTGACCCCGTCGACAATCAGTACGTCGGTGTCCTCCGGCTCCACATCCGGCGGAAGCCCCGGACGACCGTCGCCCTGACGGTCCTGACGCCGACTCCGCCATCCACCCAGTCGGGCATGCAGCCAGCGATCCAGGTCCCAATCGTCGAGCAAGCCAGACGGTCGCCAGATCATGAAGCCGAGCATGGCCACACCCAGGAACACCGTCTTTAGGTTCTCTCGGAAGATCCAGTCCAGCGGCGCTCCGTCCAGACCGATGCCGAAGAATTCGAAGCCGTCCTGACCCATTCGCCGGGCCAACTCCCGCCCAGCGGTGATGACGCCTACCCCCAGCAGGGCACCGCTCACGCTGCGACGACCTCCCACGATGAGCATGACCAGGGTGACAAGGGTGAGGTTGAAAAAGAAGTCGCGGGGCAGGATCGAACCCCTCTCATAGACCCGCAGTCCAGCCCCTACTGCGACTACCGCCACGGACAGCAGAAGAGCCACCATCTGCTGCACTAGCGGCATCATGGGCTGCGGCTCCTGCACAAGAGAAATCGTTAGCGTGAGGATTTCCGGCCGCCCGACTTACCCGCTCCGGAGGCGCGAAGACTTGCACCGGCACGAACATCTACG
>JAKURX010000044.1:7992-13133 GCA_022451505.1 Acidimicrobiales bacterium
ACCCCCATGGCTCGGGCCGCTAGGTCGTCCTCTCGGGCAGCTATAGCGAGGCGTCCACCCCGGCTCCGGGCGTATAGAAGAGCAGTGAGGATCGCCCCTAGGAGCGCCACGTAGAGGGGTATCCGGGAATCGAGCGTCCCGCCGATGCGAAATGACAGGCCGGCCCGGGCGCCACCAGTCAGGTCGGGCCGGTTCCGTGCTACTTCGTGGGTAACGAACAGAAGGGCCAGCGTGATGACGGTGGCTGACACGGCCCCGGACTCAGCGCCAGACCGGGCTAGACCGATACCGACCACCACAGCCACGACCAGCACGACTGCGACGGCCACAGCCATGCTCGTCCACGGATCCAGGTGCACGTCGGCCAAGCCGAATGGGGCATCGGCAATCCTCTTGGCTTTCTCAACCGGTGAGATGGCCATCAGCGCGAAGGCATATCCGGCAACGGCCCCGAAGCCAATGTGGCCGAAGGACAGAACCCCCGTGTTGCCCACGTAGATCTGTATCCCCAGAACAAGGATGGCGTCGATCAGAGCCAGGGTGACTAACCGCTCATAACCACCCAACAATCCTTGATAGAGAAAGCCAGCGCCGACGAATAGGCCAAAAAGGGCTAAGCCGGCAACTACCGGCAGTAGTACATCACGGCGTAGGTCCGGGAACATCAAACCCGTTCAGCGTGGTCAACCGAAACCAACCCCTGGGGTCGGAAGATGAACAACAGGGCGATGAGTAGGAAGACCACTCCTTCGGTGAGGCTGGCCACCGAGTCGGGCAGGCGCGACCGAAGCAGAACTTCGGCCATGCCTAGGGCGAATCCACCTATAACCGCGCCCCGGAGGCTGCCCAGACCGCCAATGAGCGCGGCCAGCACGCCCTTCAGCATCGGGTCAATCCCGGCGCTGGGGACGGTGCTGCCGGCCCGCATGAGCCAGAACACACTGGCGATACCAGCCAATAGGCCCGATAGGGCAAAGGCCCCGCGGATCACCGAATCCGAACGGACTCCCATGAGCCGGGCGGTGTCGAAGTCTGCCGCCGCAGCGCGCAGGGACAGACCGAAAGTGGTGCGCTGCAATACAAACGTAGTGCCGGACAACGTGGCCAAGGTGACGACAATGACGACGGTGTCAAAGACTTCGACCCGCAGCGACCCCAGCGCGTACGTGTCAGTGACCCATCCTGGACGCGGAAATGTCTTGACCGACGCCGACACATAGAGCAGGAACATGGCGAACACGACGAAGTGCACACCAAACGAGGTGAGTAGCAATGTGAACTGGTCAGCGCCCCGGACCCGACTGAAGGCCACCCGCTCGATGACCAATGATGTGAGCACTGCGACGACAATCACCAGCGGGACAGTCAGGGTCCACGACCAGCCGGCTTCCAATGCCCAGAACGCCGCGTATCCGGACACGGTGATCAGTTCGCCATGGGCGAAGTTGAGGAGGTGCATGACTCCGAAGACGACGGCGACACCTAGGGCTAACAGGGCGTAGATGCTTCCGCGGCCGAGGCCGTCAATAAGGTTCTGGAGCAGTTCAACCACTTGGTCGGTTCCCCACAAAGAGGTCGAAAAGGCGTTCATCGGACTGCAGCTCGGTCCCGGTGCCCTCGGCAACCATCTGGCCGCTGCGCAACACGTAGGCCCTATCAGCCACTTCGAGCATCCGGGAGGCGTTCTGCTCGACTATCAGCAACGTCCGACCTTGGGCACGGAGCGCCTCGATGAGCTCAAAGACAGTATCGACCAGGATCGGCGCCAGCCCCAAGGACGGTTCATCCATCATCAGTAGTTGGGGCCTGGACATAAGCGCCCTCCCGATGGCCAACTGCTGGGCCTCACCGCCAGACAGGTAGCCGGCCGATGTCGTCCACTTGTCACGGAGGACGGGAAAAAGTTCGGCCATCTCATCGAGTAGGTCGCCCCGTTCGGCAGCCGGGACGGTAACCCCGCCTATCCGCAAGTTCTCCTCCACAGAAAGGTCTACGAAAATGCGGCGGCGTTCGGGCACCAGCGCTAGGCCCGCTTTCAGCAGCTCTTCCGGAGGACGGCCGGTGACGTCCCGTCCCTTGAACTCCACCCTTCCGACCCGGGGCACCAACAAGCCGGCGACTGTGTTCAACAGTGTCGATTTGCCGGCGCCGTTGGGTCCGATGAGGCCAACGACCTCACCGGACCCGACGCTTAGGTTTGCCTCCCGAAGTGCCGAGATCTCACCGTAGGCGGTCGTGAGACCCGACACCTCGAGCACGCCGATTCAGTCTCCAATTGTGGCGACGAGTACGTCTTCGCCGTCGACGATCCGGTTGATCGGAACTGCCTTGGGTGGGATGCCGTTGGTGCCGGCATAGGTGATCTCACCTGACAGGCCCTCAAAGCCCGAGAGCTGCTTCACGGCCTCACCGATGCCGGCCGGATCAGTGCACCCGCAATCCAAGATCCCCTGGATCCCCACGAACATCGAATCCACGTAGAGCGGCATGAACCCGCGACTCTCCAACGCCTCACCCTTGGCGGCCTCATAGTCGGCCAGCAGCGTGTCGACCCGATCACCGGCGCTGATGCTGACGTGCGGCGTGTGGGCAATGCCCTCGTTGTTCGCCTCGACCTGGATGCCCGTGGCGTCCAGTGCATCGGTCCCGACGTAGGTCAACCCATCTAGGCCCTGACCCTCAAGCTGACCGCGCAACGCCGTCACCTGGAAAGCCAACGCAGCGGAGAACACCACCTCATTGTTCTGGGAGATCCCGGCGATCTCGTTCACCTGTGCCGAGAAGTCGGTGTCGGCTGCCCACACGTAAGTCTGCGTGCTGACCACCTCACCACCATTGGCCTCGAACTCAGCGATGAACGCATCCGGGTTCACACCCGTGTACGGGATTCCCTCACCCTCGGTGAACACGATCGCCCGGGTGATGCCCTGGTCCAGCGCCCAACGCGCCGCAGCCTCCGACATCCCATAGTCGTCAAACGTCACTAGATACGAGTTGATCGACGCGTCAGCCAACGTCGGCTCTGTCGACGCCGCCACAAACAATGGCACCTGGCCACCGGTCGTCTGAAGGATCGGCAGAGCGAAGTCCGCGAACGGTGGGCCAATCAGGAAATGGGCACCCCAGTCCAGCAGCTCCTGAGTCGCCAACGCCGCGTCGTCACCGACCTCGGCCACGCGGACCTCCACTGGACTCCCGTTGATCCCGCCTGCGCAGTTGATCAACTCCGCCACATACGGCACCACCTTCGAACCCGGGATGTCCACGAACCCCACAACGTCGGAGAAGTCCATCGCCATTCCCACGCGGATCGGATCACCCGACGGCGTCGCCGCACAATCCGAAAGGTCCGCCGCCAACACCGCATCCACATCTAGACCCGACATTGTCGGACCTGCGGTGGTCGTAGGAGCGGCCGTGGTGGCCGGCGACGCGGTGGTCGCAGGAGCGGCCGTGGTACTCGGCGACGCCGGCTCCGACGCCTCCTCACCGCTGCTCCCACAGGACGCAGCCGTGACTGCCAAGAATGCAAGCAGAGCCATTGTGAATTTGGTTTTCATAACGGGGCACCCCTTATTGACGAAATATAAATTTGCGACCACTTAATACCTAGCTAGCCCGGCAACCTTCCTCCGCGCCTCTGATCAGGCTCGTCAGGTAATACCGCCCAGGCGTCAGGATATTTGCATACATTTGGCCCCTCCAAAAATCCACGACCGAGTGAGCCGGGCTGATATATCAGCGCTTCGGGGGGCGGATACCGCGGAACTCCCAGTCGCCGCCGAGTGCCGTGGAGAGAACTTCTTCGGACTCACTGGGCTGGGCGCCACAATCGTCGCGGATGGGCGTCGAGCCCCCGACGATGGTGTTGGTCAGTGCGCCAAGGCCTTCAACCTCCACGGTGACCACATCGCCGGGCAGGACGGGCCGGGAGTTGGCAGGCGTCCCCGAGAACACCATGTCGCCAGGCAGCAGGGTAATTGTGCGGGCCAGATCGGCCACCAGATAGTGCATGTCCCAGGTCATCTCGTCGGTGGTGCCATCCTGTGCTACCTCGCCGTTGCCCAGCGTGCGAATGCCCTTGCCGCGGAAGTCCCATCCCTCGACCAGGCCGGGGCCTACCGGACAAAGGGTGTCAGACCCCTTGACCCGCAGCATCGAACCGGCGTCTGTATCCCGGAAGTCGTGGAGGCCGTAGTCGTTGCCGATTGTGTATCCGGCGATGTACTCACCCACCTCACTCGGACTCACGTTGCGACAAGGCCGTCCGATCACGATGACTATCTCGCCCTCGTAGTTCAGCCAATTACAGCGCTCAGGACGCACCACGTCTCCCCGATGTCCATTCAACGAAGACGTTGGCTTTTGGAAGTATGTGGGCGCTGCCGGCAACGAAACCTGGAACTCGTCGACCCGACTGACGTGGTTGAGGTGGACACACAGGATCTTGGATGGCTCGCTGGGTGGGAGGTAGGACGCCTCAGACTCAGCGACTCGCCGGCCGTCATCGGCTACTAGATGGTCACCATCCACCACCACAGAGGCCACCGATCCGTCTAGTAGGACCCGCCGCGTCTCGCTAGTAGCGCTTCGGTTCGCTGTCATCTCCCACTCCCCATCAACCAGCCCACGTTCATGGTGCGTCAGAGCAATCTTCGCATGGAAATCGTTAGGGACCAAATGATAGACTGTCGCTCATGCCAGACCTCAAGGGCTTCACCTTCCCCCGCAGTGCCACAGGAGCCTCGTCGCTCGTCCCGTCACCCCCTTGGCACTATTCGGGCGACATGCTCACCGTGGAGTACCAGACCGACCCGGCGGCAGTGGCCGAGTTGCTACCGGAACCGCTGACCCCGGCCGAAGAGGAGCCGGGTGCTGTGGCCGTAATCTGGGCCGACTGGCAGTCGTGCTCCAGCAACTTCAACGAGGTGCTCGACCCCGACCGCCTCCAGTACAAGGAGTGCTTCGTCGTTGTTCGGTGCACGTACGAGGGCGAGACATACAGCCGCTGCGTCTACATCTGGGTCGACAAGGACTACGCCATGCTCCGCGGCCATGTACAGGGGTACCCGAAGAAGCTCGGCGACATCTGGATGACCCGACCAGTCACCGTCGGGAAGGCCGGACCCCGCCTCGAACCC
>JAKURX010000045.1 GCA_022451505.1 Acidimicrobiales bacterium
CATACACCCGGCCATGGTCTCGAACAGGGGCGGGCCAACCGTCCGCCCGGTCACGGCTACCCGAATCGGGGCCTGGGCCTTACCCAGCTTCAGGCCGAGGGACTCCCCCACCCCGGCGACGGCGGCCAGCACGGAGTCGGTGTCCCACGGGCAGTCAGCCAGGGCGACGGCCGCCCCATCCAGCATCTCGGCAGCCGATGGCCCCTTCACCATGGCCTTCTCCCACGACTCCGGATCGTCCACCGGGTCGGACAGAAACAGGAAGTCCACAAAGCGCGGAGTGTCGGCCAGGGTTCGGAGTTTCTCTTGCACCAGGTCCACCATGGCGGAAAACACACCGGCATCGAACCGCTCGGCCGGCCAGGGGGCACTCTCGCCCACCCAGGGGGCCACCCGCTGAAGGAAGTCCGCCCGGTCCAACCCCCGAAGGTGGGTGGCGTTGACGAACTCCAACTTCTTCACGTCGAAGAAGGCCGCCGCTTTGTTGACGTCCTCGATGCGGAACAGGTCCACGATCTCGGAGACCGGACGGACCTCCACCTCGTCGGGTGGTCCCCATCCCAGGAGGGCCAGGTAGTTGACCATGCCCTCGGGCAGGTAGCCCCGCTCCCGGTAGTCGCCGATCGAGACGTCGTCGCGCCGCTTGGACAACTTCTTTCGCTGCTCGTTGACGAGCAGAGGCAGGTGGGCGTAGGTGGGGCGCGGCGCTCCGATGGCGTCCAGCATCAGGAGGACTTTGGGCACTCCCGAGAGGAGGTCCTCGCCTCGGATGGCGTGGGTGATACCCATGTCAGCGTCGTCCACCGCGTTGGCCAGCAGGAACATCGGCGAGCCGTTGGACCGCCAGATGACAAAGTCCTCGAGGTCGTCAGTGGCAAACGAGACCTCGCCCCGCACAATGTCGTCGAAGGCCATGGTCTGCCCGGCTGGCATCCGGAATCGCACAGCCAGCCCGTCTACCAGCGTGGACCCGCTGACCTCCCGGTTCTCGGCATCGCACAGGTAGGCCAGCCCACGCTCCAGGAGGTCCGCCACGACCTGGCGGTGGCGTTCCTGGCGCTCGGACTGGAAGACCGGTCCCTCGTCCCAGTCCAAGCCCAGCCACTCCAGCTCCGCCAGCAAGTTGTCGGTGAGGTCGCGTCGATTGCGCTCGGCGTCGGTGTCCTCGATTCGCAGCACGTACGTTCCACCCACCGAGCGGGCGTACAGCCAGTTGAACAGGGCCGTCCGGGCGCTGCCGACGTGTAGGAAGCCGGTGGGCGACGGGGCGAAGCGGACTCGGGGGGTCACCGGCCCGAGACTACCGGCGGGCCCACGTTGGCAATCCGGCCCGGTGGCCGATCAGGGCAGCCCGACGATGGTCCGCCGGATGATCCCGGCGACCGTGTCGACTAGCACGTCGTGGGAGACACCCCACCGCTCCAGGCCGTGCTGGTGGTTGGCCACATGGGCCAGCATCCCGACGACCACGCCGGCCGACGCCATGGGGTCCCCGGGGATACGCCGCTCGGCGGCCAGGTCCATGAGGGCTGAGGTGGCTCCGGCCAGCAGGAAGGTTCGGATGTCGCGGAACCGGAGGTCGCCCTCCATGCTGGCCAGGTCAAGAACCCGCAGCACCGGCTTGTGGCGGGTCCAGAACTCCAGCATCCCATCGGCCACCACTTTGGCTGACCCGTCGGGGTCGCCGTCCCAGTCACGGTTGGAAACCAGCTTGCGAAGGTCACCGTGCCAGGCTTCTGACAGATCGCTGGCCAGAGCCAGCATGACCGACTCCACGTCGGGGAAGTACTGGTAGAAGGTGGCCGGCGAGGTTCCAGCCTCCTGGGCAATGTCGACCACCTTCAGGTCGCGGTACGCCACCGAGTCCAGTAGTTCCCGCGTGGCGCTGAGCAGCTTCTGGCGGGTGGCCAGACCCCGTCGGCCGGGAACGCGGCCGTCAGCGGCCCGCAGATCAGGGTCGATCTCCACGGTTCCGGTCTGCTCGTCCACGGCGGTCACCGTAGTCTCGCCCCGGTATCTGATGCTGTGTCAGGTCCGGGGTCAGTACGCCGACTGGAACCCGTTCCCTGGCGTCGTCAGAGCCTTTCCAGAATGGTGACGTTGGCCTGACCGCCGCCCTCGCACATGGTCTGGAGGCCAAAGCGGCCGCCGGTGCGCTCCAACTCGTGGAGCAGGGTGGTCATGAGCTTCGCGCCGCTGCACCCCAGCGGGTGGCCCAGGGCGATGGCTCCGCCGTTCACGTTGACCTTCTCGTGGGGGACGCCGTGTTCGGCCATCCAGGCCATGGGAACCGGAGCGAAGGCCTCGTTGCACTCGAAGAGGTCGATGTCGTCGATCGACATGCCCGACTTCTCCAGGGCATACGCGGTGGCCGGGATGGGGCCGGTCAGCATGAAAATCGGGTCATCACCTCGCACGCTGATGTGATGGATTCGTGCCCGGGGTGTGAGGCCGTGATCGGCCACCGCCTGCTCAGAGGCCACCAGCAGGGCCGCCGCCCCGTCGCTGGTCTGGCTGGCTAGCGCGGCGGTGATTCGGCCGCCCTCGACTAGGGGGGCTAGTTGGGCCATCTTCTCGATGCTGCCGCCCCGGCGAGGGCCCTCATCGTGTTCTACGCCGGCCAGCGGTGCCACCTCGGGTTGGAACCGTCCCTCGTCGATAGCCGTGATGGCCCGCTCGTGGCTGGTCAGGGCGAAGGCCTCCATCTCGTCACGCGAGATGTCCCACTTTTCGGCGATCAGTTCGGCGCCCCGGAACTGGGAAACCTCTTGGGTGCCGTAGCGGTCCACCCATCCCGTCGAGCCGGAGAATGGGTCGTCATGGCCGAGGGGCCGGGCCGCCTCGAGTGCCGTGGCGATGGGGATCATGCTCATGTTCTGCACGCCGCCCGCCACGACCAGGTCTTGGAGGCCGGCCATCACGCCCATGGCGGCGAAGCTGACCGCCTGCTGGCCCGATCCGCACTGACGGTCGACGGTGGTACCGGGGATGGCCTCGGGAAGGCCGGCGGCCAGCCATGCCGTGCGGGCGATGTCACCGGCCTGAGGGCCGACGTTGTCGACACAGCCGAAGACCACGTCGTTGACGGCCATCGGGTCCAGGTCGTTGCGCTCCACCACTTCGCGGATGACGTGGGCGCCGAGGTCGGCCGGGTGCACCTCGGCCAGGCCGCCTCCCCGCTTGCCGGTGGGGGTCCGGACGGCGTCGACGATATAAGCCTCGGTCATGGCTCGCTCCTGGTTAGTTCTGCCAAAAGGCTACGGCGTGGCACAGTCGGTGACCGCTACCGGGGTTCCCGGGGCAAGCCCAGAACTCGCTCGCCGATCACGTTGCGCTGGATCTGGTTAGAGCCGCCGTAGATGGTGTGGGCCCTGCTGTAAAGGAAGGTCCGCTGGAGGCGGTCCAGCTGATAGCCGATGCCCAGGGGGTCGTCCAGGGGTGGAGTGGCGTCCACGCCCACCATGCCGCTGGCCCCCCGCACCCGCATCCCCAGCTCGCCCAGCCGGCGGTGCCACGACGCCCAGTAGAGCTTGCCGATCGACATCTCGGGGCCGGGCACACCGTCGGCTACCAGGGCGGTGAGCATCCGGAGCTGGTTGTAGCGGAGGATCTCCAGCTCGCTGTACGACCGCATCAGGTCTTGGCGCAGGGCGGGGTTGTCCAGGGCGCCGTTCCGGCGAGCCAGGTCCAGCAGGGCGTCCAGTTCCTGGCGGTAGCCCGTCTGCTGGCCAAGCGTTGAGGCCCCGCGTTCGAAGCCGAGGGTTCCCATGGCCACCGCCCAGCCGTTGCCGACGCCTCCGACCACCAGGTCGGCGTCGGTCTCAGCGTCGTCGAAGAAGACCTCGTTGAACTCTGAACCACCGGTGACCTGAACGATGGGACGCACCTCGACACCCGGTTGGTCCATGGGCACCAGCAAGTACGAGAGGCCGGCGTGGCGCTCGCCGTCCGGATCGGTCCGGCAGACCACGAACGCCCACTGGGCCACCTGGGCCAGCGAGGTCCAGACCTTCTGGCCGGAGACCAGCCACCGGTCGCCGACCAAGTGGGCTCGAGTCGAGACGTTGGCCAGGTCGGAGCCGGCATTTGGCTCGGAGTACCCCTGACACCAGTGCTCGGTGCCGGCGAGGATGGGCGGAACGAACCGCTCCTGCTGCTCCAGCGTCCCGTAGGCGACGACGGTAGGGCCGAGCAGGGTGAGGCCGATGTTGGGGATGCGGCCCGGCGCCCGGGCCTCTACGTACGTCTGGTGGAAGACGACCTGTTCGGCCAGGGAGGCGTCACGGCCACCCAGGCGCTCCGGGTAGTCGAGGCCAAGCCAGCCGCCCGAGGCCAGCTGGCGCTCCCAAGCCAGGAGGACCTCGGCCTCGACGTCCTCCTGGCCGACGCCGCCCCGGCCTCGCAGGTCGGCGAACTCCCCCACCAGGTGCTCCTCCAACCACGTGCGGACCTCGTCGGCGAACGCCTCCAGTTTGGGGGTCCGGGCGAACTCCATGGGTATCGACGGTACCGAAGCCCGGCACCCGTCTGGTGCCCGGTCGTTCCGCGCCCAGCCAGTGGGCGGGTCGGGTAACGCTTAGTTAGGCGGGGCCAGCAGGCGGGCCAGGGCGGTGCAGAGGCCGTCCAGGCGGTCGGCGCAACCCCGGTAGGCCTCGACGGGTTCGCCGTACGGGTCAGCGACCTCGTCGGCCACCCGGCCGGTGGTGAAGTGTCCACCTCGGGCCCCGTCCAGGGCCCGGACCCAGTCAGTCAGCAACCGGGCGCCCCGGGGGCCGACCTGGCCTCCCAGTCGGGCCACCTCGCCGGCCAGGAAGGTTCGGCTCCGGGCGTCGGGGTCCGCCGAGCCGATCTCCGCCTCGTGGCGCCGGGTCATAGCCACCACCAGGTCCGCCGAAGCGAGCGATCCGCCGGTCAGGGGCCGGCTGACGTGCCCGGACAGGTCGATACCCCGGTTGGCTAGCACCTCCACGGCAGCCGGTGTGGCCGGGCCGCCGACGGCTGCCGTACCCACGGAGCGAACTTCCGGGCCGTCAGCGCCCGCTTCGGCCATCCGGGTCCGGAGCAGGGCCTCGGCCATCGGGGACCGGCAGATGTTGCCGGTGCAAACGAAAAGGATCACCGGCCGACGGTACCTGAGGTCGGACGTCGGCCCGGGCGGTGGTCAGGCCACGGGTAGGGCGTCGATGGCGGCGGCCAACACGGCGACGTCAGCCTCCCGGGCCCGGCGGCTGGACTCCAGGTGGGGTACGAAGTGCCAGTAGCCGTGGACCTGCTGTTCGTGGTTGGCCACGGTGACCGGGACCCCGGCCTCTCGCAGGACCTCGGCGTAGGCCAAGCCCTCGTCGAGCAGTGGGTCGTAGCCGGCGACGATTACGTGGGCCGGCGGCAGCCCGGAATGGTCGGCGGCCCGGATCGGGGCGGCGTACGGCTCGGCGACTAGGCGGTCGGCGCCGCCGTAGTGGTCGGCAAACCACCGCATCGTCTCCAGGTGAAGGAAGTACCCGGTGGCGTTCTCCTCCAGTGACGGCCATCGGCCCGACGTCAGGTCGAAGTCGACCGCCGGGTAGATCAGGAACTGGAAGGCGATGGACGGGCCGGAGCGGTCCCGGGCCATGAGCGACACCACCGCTGAGAGGTTGCCCCCGGCGCTGTCGCCGGCCACCACCAGCCGACCGGCGTCCACCCCAAGGTCGTCGGCGTGTTCGGACACGTGGCAAACCGCGGCGTAGGCGTCGTCGACGGCCGCCGGGAACGGGTGCTCGGGGGCCAGGCGGTAGTCGACGGCTACCACCACGGCGCCCGTACCGGCGGCCAGCGCCCGGCACGGCTCGTCGTGGGTGTCTAGGTCGCCGATGGTCCACCCGCCACCGTGCAGGTAGACGACCACCGGCGGGCGCTCGGCGTCGGCCGATGGCCTATAGATGCGCACGGGCAGGTCGTCACCGTCCGGTCCGGGGATGGTCCGGTCCTCCACGGAGGCCATCTCGGTGCCTCCGGGAGGGCCGAGGGCCGAGTACGTGGCCCGCAGGGACTCCGGTGTGGTGTCGGCCATGGGAGAGCGGGTGCTCTGGATGAGGTCCAGGATGGGGCGGAGGTCGTCGGCGACAGTCACCTCTGGTCAGCCTCCGGCGGCCAGACGGTCGGCCTCGTATTGGTACTGGGGGGTGTCCACCCGCTGGCGGCGGTCGTCCTGGCCATCACCACTCCCCACCCCGGTCGACGAGGCGAACCGCTTCCAGGATCCGTCCCCGTCCCACGACACGCCCAGGTCCACGATGGTGCCCGGCACGTCCATGGCCTGGGCAGCGGCCAGGGCCCGCCGCAGCACGTCGCGCTGGAACTCCGGGTCGTGGGGACGCCCCACCGTGTTGCCCAGCGGCACGTCGACGAAAGCTGCCCGGGGAGGGTTGGCCGCCGCCGTGATGCTGTACGCGGCGGTCAGGCAAAGGGTCGGCATGCCGGCGGCCTCCAGCGCCCGTGCGACCAGACCCACGGTCTGGTGGCACACCGGTCAGACGGGGACGAGCAGCGCCACGTCGGCCTGGCCGGCGTCTCGCATGGCCAGCACTTCGTTCACGATGGCCGGGGCCAGTTCCTGTTCGGTCCGGCGCACCGAGTAGATCCCGCCCATGCATCCCAGGGCGGTGGGCGCTAGGCCCCCGATCACGCCCTCGTCGACTAGTTCTCGGAGGCGGTCAACCGGGAAGACGATGTTGGGGTCCTCGCGGGCCGGCTCCAGGTCATACGCGAAGTGGGTGACCCGGATGTCGGTGGCCGGCTCGGCGCTGGGGATATGGCGGATCCCGGTGTCGTCCTTCCAGTGGTAGGCCACCTGGCCCTCGCGGTAGGCCCCACCCGAGCCGATGAGGGCCACCGAGGCGTCGGCCAGGGTGGGCATAGGAGCCCAAGCTGGGGGGTCGGGCCGCTCGGCCCACTGGTACGCCGGGTAACCCAGGGCGTCGTACTGGGCCCGGGTAAGGGCGATGTAGTCCACGGGCGGCGTCGGGGTCACCGGGCCATCGTGCCACGGTCCTGCGGCTGGGGCGCGGTTCAGCCACACCATTGAGAATATGAGCATCGACACTGAGAGTGACTACTCGTACAATCGGATCGTGGGATCTACCCCCGTTTCGCCGACCGATGATCTACTCACCGTGGACCGTCTGTCGGCGGCCAGCGGAATCGGGGTTGACACCATCCGCTACTACCAGCGTCTCGGCCTCCTCGAGCCGCCGGTCCGCCGGGGACGACGAGCCGTGTACCGAGACGCCCATCTCGACCGCTTGGCAGAGATCCGGCGACTCGCTGAAGAGGGCTTCTCGCTCACCCAGATCGCCAACCTCGACGCGTCGGCCCGGTCCGACGCCCTGGACCGCCTTGCCGACGCCACCCACTCCCCCAGCCTGACCCGAGGGGAGGTGGCCGATCGGGCCGGTGTGCCCGAGGGCCTGGTGTCGCTCCTGTGTGACAACGGAATCCTGGAGCCGGTCGAAGGTGAAGGCGGACCCCTCTTCGACGAGGGGGCGGTGACTATGGTCCGAGCTGGGCTGGCCGTCAGCGCCGCCGGGGTACCCCTCGACGAGCTGGTCTCCCTGGCCGCCGACCACAGCGCCAACGTCGACCAGGTGGTTGACCGGGCCATCGCCCTGTTCGAGAACCACGTGAAGTCCGGAACCGACGGCTCCGACGAGGCCCTGGTTGAGGTAGTCCGGTCTCTCCTGCCCGCCGTAACCCGGCTGGTGGCCCAGCACTTCCATCGCTCTCTCGTGAATCGGGCCCTGGACCGGGTGGCCGATGCCGAGCGGCACACCCTGGCCGACGCCCTGATGGCCGCCGACGCCGCCCGGCTCGAGGTGACCTGCCGATGGCCCTAACCGACCCCGGCCTCCGCCCCGGCCGCCCGGCGACGACCACCGAGGTCCGGTCCGGTCCGGCTACCGACCCCCTGGCCTGGCTAGCGACCGCGCCGGCCGGTGAGGAACGGTGGTTCTGGGAGGTCCCCGAGGATGACGTGTCTTGGGTGGGCCTTGGGGCGACCGACGTGGTGTCGCTGGACGGCCCGTCCCGGTTTGATGACGCGGCGCGCCGGGCCGCTGACCTCCTGGATGACCTCGATGTCGAGGCACCAGCCGACGCCCCCCTCCCCCGGCTGGCCGCCGGGTTCGCCTTCGACGACACTGCGCCGCCCGGGCCGTGGGCCCCTTTCGGCGACGGACGCCTCGTCCTCCCCGCTGTCCAGGTGCTACGTCGAGATGGCCGAACCTGGGTGACTCGTATTGACGGCGCTGATCGGCCTACCCCGGTGGTGACTGCGCCCCGCCCCGAGATCCCGGCCGACGTCGACCCTGCCGCCTGGGCCGACGAGGACGCTCTGCATCACTACCGCAACCTTGTCCGCCTAGCCCTGGACGCCATCGGGCGCGGTGAGCTGCGCAAGGCCGTGCCCTGCCGGTCCCTGCGCGTCGACCTTCGACCCGACGTGGCCCGCCTTCTGGCCACCCTGCGGGCCACCTATCCGGCGTGCGCCACCCTCGGCGTCACCGTCGGTAACGCGTCGTTCGTGGCCGCCACTCCCGAGCGCCTAGCCGCCGTCCACGCCGGACGGCTCAAAACGGCGGCCCTGGCCGGTTCTGCCCCCCGGGACTCTGACCCGGCCATCGACGCCGCTCTAGGCCAGGGCCTGCTCACCAGTCCCAAGGAGCGCTACGAGCACACGGTGGTCGTAGAGGCAGTCGATCGGGCGCTGGCCGACCTAGGGGTCACCGACCGCCATCCGAGGGAACCGGGCCTCCTGAGGCTCCACGGGATCCAGCACCTTCACACCCCTATCGACGCCGACCTCCCGACAGCGGTGGGGTTGCTGGACCTCGTCGGCGCCCTGCACCCGACCCCGGCTGTGGCCGGACACCCGGGTGGACGATCGGCCGAGCTTCGTTCCGTTCACGAGGGCATGGACCGGGGGTGGTTCGCCAGCCCGGTGGGCTGGCTGGACGGATCGGGCAACGGCGAGTTCCGGGTTGCTCTGCGCTCTGCCCTGCTCACCGCGACCGATACCACCCTGTACGCCGGCGCCGGCGTGGTGGCCGGGTCCGACCCGGCCCGCGAGCTCTTGGAAACTGACGTGAAGCTGCGGGCTCTGCTCGGACCTGTAGTGGCCACCTCAAAGGGCCTCCGGTGAATGCCGGTCCCCACCTCGGAGGGTCCCCGATGGGTGCCTCCCCCCTGCCCGTTGCCGACCCGAACGACACCCAGGCCTGGTGCCGAGCGTTCTTCGCCCAGCTGGTGGCCTGCGGCGTAGCCCACGTGGCCGCCTCTCCGGGATCCCGGTCCACCCCGATGACGGTGGCCGCCGACCGCACCGATGGCCTCGAGGTGTCGATGCACCTGGACGAACGGTCCGGGGGATTCTTCGCCTTGGGACTGGCCCGGGTCACCGGGCGGCCGGTGGCCGTACTGTGCACCTCGGGCACAGCGGCTGCCAACTACCTGCCCGCCGTGGTCGAGGCTTTCCACTCGGGCGTTCCGCTCCTCGTCCTGACCAGCGACCGGCCCCCGGAACTTCAGGGCCGGGGCGCCCCGCAAACCATCGATCAGCAGGGCCTATACGGCAGCCACGCTCGGTGGGCCACCACGTCGGCAGTCGCCGGGACCCAACCGGCCGGTGAGGCGGCCTCGCTGGCCCATCAGGCTGTGGTGCGGGCCACTCGGCCGATCCCCGGCCCGGTCCACGTCAACGTCCCGCTCCGTGAGCCGCTGGAACCCGCGGCCGACGACCCGCCGCCTGTCGGCCTGCTCCCACTGCCCCCCGACGCGGCGTCCTTCGACCCTGGCCCACTCCCCGGCCTCCTGGGGGCCGAACGGGGGCTGATGGTGGCCGGAGCCCTGGACCTTGACACCACCGGAGTTGGTGCCTTGGCTGAGATGGCCCGCCGGACCGGGTGGCCGATCCTGGCCGACCCAGCCTCCGGCCTCCGGCGGGGCCCCCACACCGCCGCGGCCCCGATCCTGGCCACTGGCGACCACTTGCTGCGGTCCTCGTGGTCCGACCGGCACCGCCCCGACGTGGTGGTCCAGTTGGGCGCCATGCCGACCAGCAAGGGCTACCGGCTGTGGCTGGACCGAGTGGGCGCCGACCGGGTGGTGGCTGTCGACCACCTCGACCGGTTCCCCGACACCGCTCTCCGGGTTACTGATCGGGTAGCCGTCGAACCGGGGCGGCTGGCCGCCCTGCTGACCACCCACCTGTCATCTGCTGACCGGTCCGGCCCGTGGACGGCGGCGTGGGCTGATGCCGACACGCGGGCTGCAGCAGTAGTGGCCGACCTGGTGGACAGGGCCCCGTTCGACGAACCCGCCGTGGCGGTCGCCCTGGACCGGACCTTGCCCGCCGGGGCAAATCTGGTGGTCGCCAACTCGATGCCCCTGCGGGACCTGGATGCCTTCATGCCCGTCGGTGACCGGCCGCTACGGATCCTGGCCAACCGGGGGGCCAGCGGGATCGACGGCCAGGTGTCGACCGCCCTCGGCGTGGCTGCCGGATCCTCGGCGCCCACCGTTCTGTTCACTGGGGACCTGGCCCTCCTCCATGACGTCGGAGGGCTCACGGCCGCCGGACGCCTCGGCCTGGACCTAACCGTGGTGCTGGTCGACAACGACGGCGGCGGAATCTTCCGGTTCCTTCCCATCGCTGACGAATCTCACATTGACCACCACCGCCTGTTCCACACCCCGCACGGCCTGGACCTCGGGCACGCAGCAGCCCTGGCAGGCGGCAACCTCCACCGTCCCACCGATCGTGTCGGCCTGGACCAGGTCCTTTCGGCAACCGTCGGGAGCAGGGGCCTGCACCTGGTGCACATCGTCGTCGACGCTTCAACCAACGTGGGCCTCCACCGGGCGGCGGCCACCGCGGTAGACCAGGCCCTCGCCGACCACAGGACCTGACGTGGCCACCGACGGTTCCTCCGGTCTTCACGTCGAGATGGACGGTGACGGCCCCCCTCTGCTGTTGCTTCACGGCTTCACCGGGGGGGCGGCGACCATCTGGCCGCTGGGCCGCCGCCTGACCGACCTCCGCCGGGTGGCCGCCGTGGACCTCCCGGGCCACGGACGGACCGGTGTTCCCGACGACCCGCAGCTTTTCGGGTTCGAGCACACGGTGGATGCCTTGGCACCCCTGCTCGACAGCCACCGGCTCCGGCCGGCCGACGTGGTCGGCTACTCCATGGGTGGACGGCTGGCCGTGGGGCTGGCCGTCCGTCACCCAGGGCACGTGGCCTCTCTGACCCTGATCGGATCTTCGGCAGGCCTGTCGGATGCTGCCGAACGGTCGGCCCGGGCCCGGTCTGACGACGACCTGGCCGACGACCTCCTGGAGCGAGGCCTTGAGTGGTTCGTGGACCACTGGATGTCCAGTCCGATCTTCGCCTCCCAGAAACGCCTCGGTCCTGACGCGTTGGCCGCCAGCCGGGCCCAGCGCCTAAACAACCACCCCGACGGCCTAGCCGGCAGCCTCCGCGGTGCCGGAGCCGGGCGACAACCGTCCTACTGGCATGACCTGGCTGGCCTCCGGGTGCCCGTTCTGCTGGTCGTCGGCGAGGAAGACCCGCGCTACCGGGCCGTGGCCATGCGGATGGCCGCCGGGCTGACCCGTTCAGCCATCGCCGTGATCCCTGGGGCGGGTCACGCCGCCCACCTCGAAAACCCGGATCGGACGACCGACGCCATCCGGGAGTTCCTATCCCAACTGGACGACGAGCGAGAAGGCCGCTGATGAAGATCTGTACGGTTCGGATCGAACGCCGGCTGCTCCGCTACCGCTCCCCGATCCCCACCGCCCACGGCCCGGTCGGCGACCGCTGGACGGTGCTCCTGGCCCTCGAGGACGAAAACGGTCACACCGGCCTCGGGGAGGCCGCTCCGCTGGCCGGGTTCACCCCGGACACGGTGGACGACGCCGAGGCCGCCCTCTACCGCTGGGCTTCGGACGACAGCAACGGAGACCTCCCCGATGGGTCGCCCACCGCTCGGGCTGCCGTTGACTCGGCGCTCCTGGACCTCGCGGCACGGGTCGCCGGGACGTCGGTCCACCGCCTGCTGGCCCCCGACAGCCCCGACCGCGTCGCCGTGGCCGCCCTGGCCACGGGAGCCACCCCAGACGACGTGGCCGCCTCGGCCGCCGAGGCGGCAGCGTCAGGCCATGTCGCGATCAAGGTCAAGGTAGGGGTGGGTGGGATCGATGCTGACCTCGACCGGGTGGCCGCCGTCCGGGAACGTGTCGGAGCTGACGTCCGGATCCGTCTGGACGCCAACGGGGCCTGGTCGGCCTCCGAAGCCCTAAGGGGTCTGGAACGCCTGGCCGTCTACGACCCAGAGTTCGTGGAGGAGCCGGTGGCCGGCCTGGAGGCCCTAGCCGCGCTCCGTCTCGCTTCTCCTGTCCCCATCGCCGTGGACGAGTCGGCCGGCAGTCCCGAGGAGGTGGCCCGAGCTGTGTCCCTGGGCGCCGCCGACGTGGTCGTCCTCAAGCCGTCGGCCCTCGGCGGCCCGTCGGCATCTGCCGAGCTGGCCGTCCGGGCCCGCAACGCCGGCCTGGACGTGGTGGTCACTTCCCTACTGGAGGGGTCGGTCGGTATCCGGGCCGCCGCCCACTTGGCGTCGGCCATCGGGGCACTCGACCCGCTACCCGGCCTGGCTACCGCCGGCCTCCTGGCCGACGACATCGCGGCGCCGTGTCGCCCGGTCGGCGGAATGCTGTACCTCGGGACGGACGGGGTCGGACCCGCCACCGACTAGCCCAGGGCGTCCCGGATCGAACCGCCCAGGGGATCACCGACCGCCTCCCCACCGAGGGCGGCCTCCGACTCGCGGGCCGCCGCGGCGTAGATCCCTTTCGACATGAGGGACCGTTCGGCGGCCCGCCGACGCCAGTAGACGTCGGCTCGGGCCCGGTGGGCTCCCTCGTGGGTCGGTTCAGCGGCCACCGCCATCTCCACCAGGTGACAGGCCAACCTCAGATCACCCGACTCGGCGAGGGCCACCGCACGCTCGGCCAGTACCTCTACCGACCCGGCCAGAGATGCCAGCTCGGTGGCCAGGGACGCCTCG
>JAKURX010000046.1 GCA_022451505.1 Acidimicrobiales bacterium
GATGTCGTAGCAGCCCGACCGGATTTCCTCGAACGAGGTCGGCTCGATGCCGTATTCCTCTTTCGGACGACCGGCAACGGCATTGAGCCCGACGTTGGGGATGATCGCCCCGTTGAACGTCCAGACGTCGCTCCCATTGTCAGTGTGGAGAAGCTTGGGTGCCTCGTCCTGCCACCGGTCGGCGAGGTGCTCATCGAACATGTGCGGTGGCTCACAGAGATGGTCATCCACGCTGACCAGGATCATGTCGTTCATATCCATGGCTTCCCTCCTTAGATCGGCCACGCAATATCGCTCCGGCAAAATCTAGTCGGGCAGTCTCCCTGTGGAACCAGTTGACCGTCGGTCCCGTGCCCGTGGGACACGGAGTCGCCAACTGTCGGGGCAATGCGGGACAATACGTCTGTGGAATCGGTCAACGGAATAGTCGATATCGACCACCAACACCCAGACTTCGTCGCCAATCGTCATGGACGGTACGAGGAACTGAGGGCCCAGTGTCCCGTTGTCTACAACACTGCCTACGGGGGCTTCTGGCTGGTTACCGACTACGAGTCGGTCGCCACAGTGGCTCGTGACAACGAAACCTTCGCCCACCGATTCGACCTCAAAGCCGACGACGGGATCTCCTACCAGGGCATTTGCGGAATCCCCCGACCAAAGGGAACCCCGCGGATGGGTGTATCGGAGATCGACGGACCCGACCACGCCGACCTCCGGCGAGTTCTGAACCCGCACATGAGTCCCCAGCGGGTCGAGCAATTACGCCCCCGCATGGAGAAGATCTCGACGTGGTTTCTCGACGAGGTGATCGAAGCAGGCCGGGCCGATCTCGTCATCGACTACGCCACGCCAGTACCAGCGGTCCTAACCCTTGAATCGATGGGCATGCCTGCCGAGAACTGGGATCACTACGCCGAGTTCTTTCACGCCTCGGCCTCCTATGAACGCACAGACCCGAAACGCATCGACGCCGCCGGCCGCTGGCAAGACATGTGGGACGAACTCGTGGGATTCGCTCGCTTCCGCCGCCGGAACCCATCGGACGACATCACCACCACCCTGGTGACCTGTGAGATCGCTGGACGACCTCTCACCGATTCCGAAGTCGGCGGGATCATGTGGAATCTGGTGGCCGGTGGCCTAGACACCACCACTTCGCTCGTGTCATGGGGGCTACACCATCTGGGTACGGTGCCCGATGCCCGGAACCGTCTCCTAGCGGACCCGACGCTGGTGCCGTCAGCCGTTGAGGAGTTTCTCCGGTTCTACAGCCCGAGTGAGACCCTCACCCGCACGGCGACCCGGGACGTGGAACTGGGAGGGAGGCAGATCGCCCGGGGCGACGTCGTGATGATCAGCTGGGTATCGGCCAACCACGATCCGGAAGCTTTCGAACAGGCCGACGAAATCGTTCTCGATCGAACCGCCAACCGGCATCTGGCCTTCGGCCTCGGTGGCCACCGGTGCATCGGGGCCCCGGTTGCCCGAATGGAGGCAGAGGTCATGTTCCGTGACGTGCTCCACCGAATCCCCGACTACGTCATCGACGAGGACTTGTTCCGGCCCTATCCGGGGAACCTCCTCATGACCGGCGTGGTCTCCATGCCCGTGGTCTTCACCGCGGGTCGGAGACATGGCGAAAACGACCCCCTTGGTTCGCCACCAGGGTGAAAGTCCCGGCCGATAGGTGCCGGGTTTAGCCCTGGACAACCCATGACCGACCAGCCGTTCCCTCCCTGCTTGCCTGTGTTCTCGCTCTAGAGGTCCGGGTGTTCAGCCAACCACCTCGTCGACCAGACCCCAGGCCAGTGCCGTCTGGGCGTCGATCGTCGTGCCGGTCAAACACATCCGGGCTGTCCGTTGGCGACCGATCCGCCGCGGCACGCTGACCGTTCCGCCAGCCCCGGGGATGAGCCCCATGGAGACCTCGGGGAGGGAGAACGTCGCCGACCCGGTGGCCTCCAGGCGTCCGGCGAATGCCGCCAACTCGGTCCCGGCACCGACCGCAGGGCCGTGGACCCGCACGGTGAGCCGATCGGCCAGCCGGTCCAGCCAGAGTCCCGCGTTGGCCGACGACCGGATCAGGTGCGCCGATGCCGGATCGGCGACCGTGCCGAACTCAGCCAGGTCACCGCCGCAGGAGAAAGTCGACCCCATGCCCGTCAACAGAACTGGACGACAGTCTCCGGGAGCGGTGAGCGGCCGGAGGGCTTCGACGAGGGCGTCGCGCATGGCCGCGGAATAGGCGTTTCGGAGTCTTGGGCGGTTCAACGTCAGCGTCACGGTGTCGCCTTCGGCGTCCACGAGGACCGGGGGTTCCGGCTCGTCGGGCCTGACTCTTCGCCCCCGTGCCTCCAACCAGCGGGCGAACTCGTCACCGGCCTGCAGAGTGCCGTAGGTCGTCGACTCCAGCAGCAGTCCGGCGGACGTGTCCAGACCCTCGCCGTGTCGCAGGACCTGGCAGCAGGCCAGAGCGGCCTGTGGCGTGGCGGCCACCAGGTCGGCGATCGCAGCGGCATCGACGGGGTCGTCGGCCAGTACGTCAAAGGCGGGGGCGGTCCCTGGGGCGGCCAACCCGACAGAGATGACAGGCAGGCTGTTCAACGAGGCGGCAGCCTCCGGTGGCAGGAGGTGGGCGTCGGCGACGACCAGTAGCCACAAGTCACGCAGCGTGCCGATGTCGAGGTCGACGACCGGCGTGGTGAGGCGTGCGGACGCCTCGTCCACGGACAACACCTGGTGAGGAACTCTGCTACCCACCCGTCCAGTCTGGCCCGTGGCGTTGTCGCCGTCAGGCAGTGGAACCGTCGCCGAGGTGGGCCAGATCGGCCCGCAGGACCCGCCTTAGTAGCTTTCCGGTGTCGTTGTAGGGGAGGGCGGCCACAAACTCGACGTGGTCCGGGGTGCGGTTGGAACGCAGCCGGTCGCGGACGGTCGAGCGGAGTTCGTCGGCAGTTGCCGCACCCCCGGGGTGCAGGACCACTGCGGCGACTATCCGTTCACCCCACTGCCGGTCGGGTAGGCCGATAGCAGCGGCGTCGGCCACCGCTTCGTGCTGCAGGAGGGACTCCTCAATTTCACTTGGAGAGATGTTCTGCCCGCCTTTCACGATCACGTCGTCGATGCGACCCGTCACGTGGAGGAAGCCGTCAGCGTCCACCCACCCACCGTCGTGGGTTAGGAACCAGCCGTCGTCGGTCAGGCGAGGAGGCGAGTCTCGGTACTCGCCGGAGACCTGTTCTCCCCGGACCCAGATCTCACCGGGTACACCGATCGGTACTTCGTCTCCGAGGTCGTCGCGGATCGTGATCTCGATGGCGGGGAGCGGTCGTCCCGCCGACCCGAGGCGTGCCCGGATCGTGGGCTCTGCGCTGGCCATGGCCTCCCGATGGTCGTCGGGCCCCAGGAGCGCCACCGTCGAACTGGTTTCGGTCAGCCCGTAGGCGTTCACGAAGGCGGTGGTTGGCAGCAGCTCCAGGGCTCGACAGATGGTCGGAAGCGGCATTCTGCCGCCGCCGTACGAAAGCGACCGCAGGGTAGGTAGCCCGGGACCGTCGGGGCCCTCGGAATCTAGGAATCCGACGATACGCGTCAACATGGTCGGGACCACCATGGCGCTGGTCACCGACTCGGCCCGGACGAGGGCGACCCAGTCGGCGGCGTCGAAGGTGGGGAGTTGCACGACCCGCCGCCCTGCGTAGACGTTGGAGAGGATGGCTGCGATGCCGGCCACGTGGTACGGCGGCACGCTGACCAGCGCAGCATCGTCCTCGGACGCCTGCATGAACTCCACCGATCCCAAGACGTACGACACGAGGTGTCGGTGGCGCAGCACAGCGGCTTTGGGCTGACCGGTGGTACCGCTGGTGAACAACACGATGGCGGTGTCCTCGCCGGTCATGGTCCAGTCCGGGTCTGGCGGCTCGACGCCGCACACGAGGTCCAGCAGTCGGTGGCGTTCGATGACGTCAATCCCGGCGTGGCCTGCCAGGCGGTCGGGGTCGTCGGGGTCTACGACGACTACCGCCGGCGAGACCCTCGTAGTCAGTGCCGACAACTCCTCGTCGGTCAGCCGGTAGTTGAGAGGCACAAAGGGCAGGCCGGCCCAGGCCGCCCCGAACAGCGAGATGGGCAGAGCGACCGACGACAGATCCGCCATGGCCACGTGCGTGTTGTCGCCGCTCCGGAACCGCTCGGAGGCCGCCCCGGCCTTGTTGAAGAGGCCCCGGTAGGTGAGACCACCGTCAGCCGAGCCGATCGCCACCCGGTCGCCAAATCCCTCTGCTGCCATCTCCAGCAGCATCATCAGGTTCACGTTGATACCCGCTGTCGTTGTGGGGCTGCTGGCCGGTGATCAGTCGGAGGAGGGAAGCGGCTTGGCGTCCTTGAGGTCCAGGAGCATGTCTCCGATGCTGAGGGAGCCGTCCCCCGGCCGGGTGCACAACACCTCGACCGTCTCGTCTGGGTCCACATAGCGCTTACCCAACAGGGTGCCGTCCGATGCCCCGTCCGCGGACACGCCGTCACCGGCCCCGGTTTCCGCCGGAACCATAGGTACACCACCACATCGGAGGTCGACCTCGCCGGCGCCCTTCACCACGATCACTTGGGTGCTGCAGACACTGCTGGCGAACCGGCTTCCGGGCTTCAGATCTGACATCTGGCGGGTCTCCTGATGGGGCGGTCCGGTCCGCCCATGATCCCCTATGGGTCGACCCCGGTGCTACTCGGACTTGAGCCACGAAACCGGGGCCTGGCCTCCTCCGACGGGTTGACGGAAACCCGGTTGCTACCATCCGGCGGCCATGGCTGGTAGTTCCGATCCCGCTTGTCTGGTGGACGAGCTGACCGCCGACCACCCGGTCGGCGGCGACGCGTCGTCGGGTTGGGCCGCCTCGGGGGCAATGGCCCTCACCGGTCCGGCTGACGGTCTATCCAGGCCCGCCCCGGTTGCCCTCGTTGACGGTATGTGGCGCCTCGTCGACCGGTACGAGGCGCTGGGTGGCGACCCGACCGACGGCCCGGCGCTGCTCGGGGAGCGGGCTGCGCTGGCGGGCATGGGCCGACGGGGAGCGACGTCGGTGGGGGGACACGCACGCCTGATGGTCGCTAAGGACGGACCGGTCTGCGTGAACCTGGCCCGGCCGGACGATCTGGCGGCACTTCCGGCGCTGCTTGGCGAGGACGTGGACCCCCCCTGCTGGCCCACTGTCGAACAGATAGTCCGGCGTTGTCTGTCGGCGGAACTGGTCGAGCGCGCCGACCTGCTGGGCATGCCACTGGGGGCGCCCGGAACCGGCCCTGGGCGTCCTGCGGCCGTCACCGCCGGTGGCTCCTCGACCCGACGGTACGACCAGATCCTGGTGGTGGAGTTGGGGTCGTTGTGGGCTGCGCCACTTTGTGGTGACCTGCTCCGTCGGGCGGGTTGCCGGGTGGTGAAGGTCGAGAGCCTTGCCCGGCCCGACGGTGCCAGGCATGGCCTTGCGGCCTTCTTCGACCTACTGAACGTCGGCAAGGAATCGATTGTCGTCGACATGACAACCGGGGCCGGTCGTGACGCTTTGCACCGCCTCGTCTCGTCAGCGGACGTAGTGGTGGAGGCCAGCCGTCCGCGGGTGATGCGCCAGTGGGGGGTCGACGTTGACGTTCTGGTCGAGTCGGGCACTGTCTGGACATCGATCACCGGCTACGGGCGCACCGGACCCCGGTCGTCAGGTGTGGCGTTCGGAGATGACGCTGCGATCTCGGGGGGCCTGTTTCTGGAAGATCCGCTGGGCTTCGTGGCCGACGCGGTAGCCGATCCTGCCACGGGGTTGTTGGCCGCCGTCCTGACACTCGCCGCCCTGAAGAGCGGTCGGGGTCACCTGCTGGACGTCTCGCTGGCCGGTACGGCCAGATGGCTGACCGGCGACGGCCGGATGGTCGACGTCTCTAACGGCGTGGAGGTGGCCCAACCCAGGGCCCGGAACGCCGATGCACCGGCCAGAGAGATGGGTGTCGACACCGCCTCGGTAATGGCTGGACTTCTTACCTGAGACGGCATCAGATTCGTGGGCCCACGACGGGTGGTGTCGTGTACGACGAGGATCTTCGGCGTTTCGACGTACGGGCGGTGATGGCCGACTACAACAACCGGGTAGCGGCCGTCGGGCCACCGGGAGCAGCGCACTAGCGTCGTCCACCGTGAGGTTCCCAATCGACGGCGTGCGGGTCGGCCACTGGACCGATGCCTCGTCTCGGACCGGTTGCACGGTGCTGCTGTTTCCGGTCGGCACGGTGGCCTCCGGCGAGGTACGGGGCGGCGCGCCGGCGACCAGGGAATTCGACCTGCTGGCACCGGAACGCACCGTGGACCGTCTGGACGCCCTGGTGCTGTCCGGTGGCTCGGCGTTCGGCCTGGCCGCCGCCGATGGGGTGGTCGGCCTCCTGGAGGAGAGGGGGGTGGGCTATCCGACGGGCGCCGGGCCGGTCCCCATCGTCGTCGGCCTGTCGCTCTTCGACCTGCTGGAGGGCGATCCGACAGTCCGACCCGGGCCGGCCGAGGGACGTCAGGCCGCCGAGGAGGCGTCCGATGATCCGGCAATCGGGCCCGTGGGGGCGGGGGCCGGTGCCACCGTTGGGACCTGGCGGGGTCGGGACCACGCCCGACCGGGAGGGGTCGGTCTGGCCGTCGCTCGGCGGGGCGACCTGGTGGTGGCCGCCCTACTGGCCGTGAACGCCGCTGGGGACGTGGGTGATCCGGCCCAGTCGGCTGCCGTGGCCGACGGCGTCTTCGCTGGGTGGCCCGAGCCGGAGGTGGGGCCCCTCGTCGGACGGTCCAACACGACCATCGGTGCCGTGGTCACCAACGCCCGGGTGTCTACCCACGGCTGTCTGCTCCTTGCCCAGTCGGCCCATGACGGCCTGGCCCGGGCCGTGTTCCCGTCCCACACCCGGATGGACGGCGACGCTCTGGTTGCCGCGGCCACCGGTGACACGGCGGTCGACGAAGGCGACCTCGACGTCCTGCGGGTTCTGGCGGTCGCCGCCGTGGAGCGGGCTGTCCTCACCTCCTGCTGACTGGGTCGGCTGGTCCGTCTTGCCTCAACCGGTCCGGTACGGCGTCAGGAGCGGACACCCCGCCAGGTAAGGCGGGAACCCAACAGGTGACTGGTCGGGGTGACGGCGGCTAGGGCAACCAGGAAAGCGGCCAAGGGGCCGAGCCCAAACCAGTTGACCAGAGCGTTGATGACGGCAAGCCGCACGAAGAGCAGCACCCCGAGCGCCAACTGCACACCGACGAGGCGCCGGAGCCGGTCCAGGGCGCTGCGGGCCGCCCGACCGGCAAAGGTCCACAGGTCGTGGAGAAGGACGGTCAGGAGAATCCCTACCTCTCCAGCGATGGCCGCCGACCGGGTGAGGTTCCAGCCCTGCACGTCGAAGATCCAGAGGAAAGCCAGGGCATCGGCGATCAGAGCCAGGCCCGTGACGGCCAGGTAGCGAACCAGCGCCCGGCTCCGCAGGGGGTACAGGCGAAGACGCATCAGGTGGCGTAGGTAACCGACGTAGTGGCCGATCGCCACCTTGGACTGGCCCCGCTGGCGCTCCAAGAACACGTAAGGCCTCTCAACCACCCCGCGCACGTCGCCCCGGGCCAGAACCTCCAGAAGGATCTTGTAGCCCACCGGATCCAGGTCGGTGTCGGCGACGACCTCACGGCGGACTACGAAGTACCCGCTCATGGGGTCGGTCACCCGGCCGACTGTTCCCGGGAGGAGTAGCAGGCCCAGGGCCTGGGCACCGCGGGAGAGCAAGCGCCGGGCTGTCGACCAGTTAGAAACCCCTCCTCCCGCGACGTGCCGGCTGGCCACGGCCACGTCGGTACGGTCGTCCATGGCGGTGAGCAGGTCGGCCACCACCTCCGGCGGATGTTGGCCGTCACCGTCGATCACGCCGAGGAGTTCACCCCGGGCGTGTGCCCATCCGCAGGTCACCGCGGTAGCCAGGCCAGAAGCACCGCGGCGTCTGAGCACCCGTAATTCCGGCAGGTCGTCGACCAGGGCACCGGCCACCTCCCAGGTGCGGTCCGGACTGTCGTCGTCGACCACGAGCACCTCGAAGCCGACCCCGGTGGCCGAGAGGGTCCGGTGGAGTCCTCGTAGGAGCGCCTCGATGTTGGAGGCCTCGTCGTAGGTGGGGACGACGACGCTCAGCCGTACCGAGGGATCATGATCTCTGGAAAGGGAAAGTGGTTGGCCGTCCACCTCGACGACCGCGTGGCCGGTCACGGTCGCTCCTTGCGGTGTCCGTCGGGGTCGGGGCGCAACGTATCGGATCGGAGGCGGTGGCCGTGTGGCCTGCCAGAATGCAGGTGGGCCGGTAGCTCAGTGGTTAGAGCAGGCGACTCATAATCGCTCGGTCGTGGGTTCGATCCCCGCCCGGCCCACGAGGTTCGACCACGAGTGCAGGGGTCGGTTGGGGAATGCCGACCGATCCCTTCCAGGTTCTCTCCCTTCCCGAGGGACCGACCGCCATCGGCACGACAGCCGTGTGGTTGGCGTGCGCGCCTCTGGTCGGTGGAGGATGGCGGCGTGCCCCGCCCGGTATTCGTCCACGAGACCATCGACATTGTCGGTCAGGGCCAGTACGCCTACATGGAGCACGTCCGGGGCGAGCCGACCAACCGGATGCCGGACATGACCACACTGCAGGGCTCCTTCTTCGTCCTCGGCTTCGGCGGTGGACGTTGGCCCCAGGTGGTGAACATCTGGGACTGCGGTGAGGATGGCTGGGAGGGATGGCGGCGAAACCTCGACCGGCTCAACCTGAAGCGTCGTAGCGCCTTCTACGGCGACTGGTGGGACGAGGCTTCCCAGTGGAGGACCGGAGGGTACGACCGGGTGTGTGCTGGGGTTCCCGGGTCCCCAACCACGTCGGAGATAGCCGAGCGGGGCATAAGGGGGTCGTTGTTCGTCAACGAGGTGTTCACAGTCCGACCCGGGACACAAGTGGAGTTCCTGGCCGGGGTGGTCGAGCGTCGGGTCCCCGTGTTCGCCGACCACGGGGTAGTGGCCACAGGGCTTTGGGAGGTGACCACTAACTCCACGGAAGTGGTCATGGTGTGGGCCACGACCGTCGACGACTGGGTGCGGATGCGTCGCAGCCTGGACTCCGCCCGCGGTCTCGACGATGAGGTTCCCGACGACCGTCTTCTCGATTGTCGGGCCCTGGTCGACAGCTACGTGACTGCCGGCGACACCCGGCTAATGACCCCGCTCCCCGGGACCATCTACGGCCCGGAGGATTGGGAGGAAGCTGATCTCGGTGACTGGCTGGAGGGCACGGCTCCGGAGAAGTGACACCGGTTAGTTGACCTGCCGCGCGAGGCTTCAGGGGGAGGTCTCGTGGAGTTCATTCTGCTCATCGGGTTGGTTTTCGGCATCGTCGTATACCGCAGACGGGCCGACGGGCGCCGTGTCGACATCGGTCTGATGGCCCGTCGACTTTTCGAGTTCGGCTTCCTGTACGGCCTGATCGTGGCTACCGCCATCGGCGCCACCGGTGCCCTGAGCCGCCTGGTAGAGGTGGTGGAGGACGGTCGCCGGACCGAACCGGAAGGACTGGCCCTCTGGCTGAGCCTGGTGATCGTGGCCGGCTTGGCGCTTGTCGGCATGGCTGTCTGGCTTCGCCGACGGTTCCGGACCTCAGAAACCGAGGCGGGGTCCGGCGGGTGGTCGTTCTACCTGTCGGCCATGGACCTCCTGTCGACCGGCATCGTCGTGGGGTCGGCCATCAACGTCCTCGGGTGGCTGCTCGACGGATGGTCGTTCAGTTCCTGGTCCGTTGCCGCTGTACCGGTCTGGCTCACCGTCTCGGTCGTCCACTGGCGCCTACCCGGCACCCGCCGCCTCCTGCACTACCTGGTGGCCTCGAGCGCCGCCCTCCTCGGCATGGCGGTCAGCACAGTGGTGATCGTCGAACACCTCCTCCAATGGGCCTACGAGGGAGCGATGCCCGACCCGCTGCCCTTCCACTACGTCGGGGACACCTCCTGGGCGAACAGTTGGGACGGCTTACGGGGAGCCCTGGCGCCCCTACTGGTCTTCGGAGTGGCCTGGTGGTGGTACTGGTGGCGGCACGCCCGGGCCTTCGAGCGCAGCCCGGAGCGCGATGGCTACGTACTCGTTGTGGGGGTGCTGGGCGGCCTGGCCACCACCGTGGTTGCCGCCTCAGGCGTCCTCCACACGATGCTCTCGTGGCTGCTTGTCGGGTCGTCGCGCGACGGCTCAGCGGTTGATCACTTCCACATCCTGTCGGTCTTCGCCGCACTCCTCGTGGTCGGCATGGCTCTGTGGGCCTACCACCGACGCGAGATCCCCCACGCCGTGCACCGGCAGGCCGACGGTCGGGACGAGGTGGCCCGCCTCTACGACCACCTCGAGTCGGGCGTGGGACTGGTGGCCTCAACCATCGGAGTGGCCGTCCTGCTGGGCATCGTGTTGAACGAGGTGCTGCCGGCTGGCGACGACTGGGACATCGACGTGGACGAGCTGGTGGCCTTCGCCCTCACAGCGCTCCTCGTCGGGGGACCGATCTGGAACCGGGCCTGGCGGCGGATCAAGGCCCACGCCGGGACGGTGGCTGAAGAGACGTCGGCCGTCCGACGGATCTACCTGTTCGCCGTGTTCGGCGTCACGGCCCTTGTGGTGCTGGGGAGCCTCCTGACCATGGTCTACATGGTGGTGTTCGCTCTCCTGGACGGGAGCCTCGAAGCCGAGACTTTGGAGGGCTTCCGCATCCCGCTGGCCCTCGTCGGCGCTACGGCCGGCGTCGCCGTCTACCACGGCCGGGTGCTGCGGTCCGGCCTGCGAGCTGTCCCGGCTTCCAGCCGCCCCTCACCACGCACGGTGACCGTGGTCGGACCCCCCGCCCCCGCCCTGGTGGTGGCCCTCGAGGCGTTGTCCGGCCTGAGGATCATCCAGCACCGACGGCTCGACGTCGCCGACCAGGTCGACCTTGAGCTGGAGGCCGTCGTCGAGGAGGTGCGTACCGGCGCCGGAAACATGGTCGTGGTGGTGGCGGCCGACGGTTCTACGGAGGTCATCCCGGTCGCCGACTGAGTAGCCGTCCGGACTGCTCCGGCTGGGCTTCCGCCGGGGTCGTGGGCCACCATCGGCACATGGTCATTGAAGAGGGTTCAGACAGCGGTCGGGAGGAGGTTCCGGGTCGCGAGGTGAGCGTCGTCCGTGACGTCGCAGCGGGCCCGGAGGTCGTCTGGGACCTGGTTAGTGACCTGGTCGGCATGGGGCGCTGGTCGCCCGAGAACCGGGGTGGGCGTTGGATCGATGGCGCCACCGGGCCGACCGTGGGAGCTGTCTTCCGGGGGCGGAACCGCATCCGGTGGCGTCGGTGGCAGACCAACGTGACCGTCATCGAGAGCGATCCGCCTCGACGGTTCGCGTTCCGTCTGAAGATCGGTTCGCTGGGTGGTTGCGACTGGTCCTACGACATCGTGCCCACGTTGGACGGTTGCCGGGTCACTGAGTCATGGGTCGATGACCGCTCACCGGCCCTCGCCCGGATCGGGTGGCTGTTCACCGGGGTGGCCGACCGAGCCGCTCACAACCGGGCCACCATGGAGCGAACGCTGGAGAACCTGGCCGCCGCGGCCGAGGCAATCTGAGCGGGTTCAGCCCCAGCCGTTCCAGGAGGTCACCGCGGCGGCTCCGCCGTCACGTTGGGCGGGCCGGAAGTCGGTGCCCAGGGTGTGGCCCACAGTGATGAGCGCCACCTGGCTCACCGAGTCGTGGGGGATGCCCAACAGGGCGGAAGCCTCCTCTTCGAACATGAGGTGGATGGTCGTCCAGCAGGTACCCAGGCCCCGTTCCCTGGCTGCCAGCATGAAGCTCCAGGTGCTCGGGATGATCGAGGCCAGGCTTGACGCTGCGCCCATGGCCGAGCCGTCGATGCGGCCCGGCAGGCAGGGGATGAGCATCGCCGGCACGCGGTGCATGTTCTGGGCCAGGTAGGAGGCCGAGCCCATGACCCGGAGCTGCTGGGCTGCCCTCTCGTCCGCTTCGCCTTCTGCCAGGGCGCCGGCGCTCACCGACATCGAGGTGTAGAGGTCCCAGCCCCGACGGTAGAGGTCGGCCAGGCCTGCCTTCTTCTCCTCGTCGGTCACCACGATGAAGCGCCACCCCTGGCTGTTGGAGCCGGAAGGGGCCTGGACTGCGTACTCCAGGCACTCCCTGATCAGGTCGTCGTCGACTGGGCGGTCGAAGTCCAGCCGCTTGCGTACGGCGCGGGTGGTGGTGAGTAGGTCGTGGGCGGAGAGTCCGAGTGTGGTCATGAAGGTCTTTCTGTCTGGTGGATTGAAGAACGGTCGAATGGTCCGGCGGTCCGGCTGTGTGTGGGGAGCACGGCCCGCCGGGGATGGTCGATGGGCGGGCGAGTTTGGTTCAGCTACGTCCTTCGACGAGGTCGCGGATTCCCTCAACGCACCGTCGCATGTTGGCCGCCTGTTCCTTCTGCCGGTTGGCGATGATCTTCGCCTCCATGTCGGGCATCTGCCCGATGATCATGTTCAGGCCCGAGGGACCCGGGCCGAGCACCATCTCGAACCGGAGCCGGGTGGAGCCGGCCAGGGGGATGAGCTCGAATCGCCACTGGGCGGCCGGGTCCCCTGCGTCAACGCTGTTCCAGGCGAAGACCCGATTCTCCTCGTAGCCGACTACGTGGCAGGTCACCTCCCACTCAGGCAGGTCGCCGCGCCGGTTCCTTCCGAGGAACGTGGCCCCCAC
>JAKURX010000047.1 GCA_022451505.1 Acidimicrobiales bacterium
CCACCACGGCTAGGGCCCGAGACCGGGTCACTTCTGAAGTAGGCGTGCGTGAGTCAGGAAGGCCGTATGGGCCACCATGCGGTGGTCGGGCCGCACGGCCTGGCCGTCCACATGCCACGTCCGGTTCAGCACCTCGACCGTCTCGGCGAAGCGGAAGCCGTGGGCGTCCAGGGCGTCCCGGAACTGGGTGGCCTGCAGGATGCTCGGTGTGTACGCCACGACGATCCCTCCGGGCAGGAGGGCACCGGCGGCGTGAGGAACTACCTGCCAGGGTTCCGGAAGGTCGAGGACAACTCGGTCGAGGTCCCGAACATCGATCCCCTCGTAAGCATCCCGGATCTGGACGTCGTAGTGGTCCAGCGCCCTCGTTCCAAGCATGGTGGCCACGTTCTGCTTCGCCCGTGCGGCAAAGTCCTCCCGGAGTTCGTAGCCGGTGACTTCGGCCCCGGCCCGCAGCATGGTCATCGACAGGGCTCCGGAACCAACGCCAGATTCCAAAATCCGCGCCCCCGGGAACACGTCGGCTAGGAGTAACAACGGCCCTAGGTCCTTCGGATAGATGACCTGAGCCCCGCGCGGCATCTTGAGCACGTAGTCCGACAACGTGGGTCGGAAGGCAGTAAAGGTGCTGCCCCGGCTAGAGCGCAATACGACGCCCTCATCTGCGCCGAGGACGGCATCATGGGCGATCACCCCGGTGTGAGAGTGGAACTCTGCCCCGGCGGCTAGCGCCACTAGATATCGCCGCTGTTTGCGGTCTACTAGGAGAACCTGGTCACCTTCGACGAAAGTCCGGTTCACGAGACCCCTCCAGTCGGTGGCCGGCCGAGAAGGAGCGGGACATCGGTCCCAGCCTCCGGCGCCCGGCCCCCGGCCCGTTCCACCAGGCGGCAGAAGGCACAGATCTCGGCGTTGGCTGGAGCCCCGCACCGGACGCAGGAACCCACTGCACCCCGTTCCTCGGCGACCACCGGGACAAACCGGTCCGCCGCCCGGTCCAGGAACCCAAAGTAGAAATCGTGTTTAGTTCCCGGAGAGCGTTCCTCAATAGCGTTCAATGCCTCCTTGTAGCCAAGGTGCCGGTTCCCTTCGGCCATCGGGCACTCTTCCACCACGTACTCGATCCCCCGGAGGACGCAGTAGGCGGCCGTCTCCCGTTCGCCCAGGCGAACTAGGGGCTTGACCTTCCGGGGGAAACCCTCGCCGGCCGGGAGTACCGGCTGCTGTCGCCCCAGGTACTCGCCCTGCCATCGGAGCACGTTTCCGAGCAGCACCGCGGCTTCATCGTCCAGGTTGTGCCCCGTAACCAGGGCGTCGTAGTTCCCCCGGCGGGCCGCCTCGTCGAATAGGTGCCGCTTAGAGAGGCCGCAGGCACTGCACGGCACCCGTCGGGCCGCCCGAGCACCGTTCGGGATGTCGTAGCCGTAGTCGGCCGGAAGGTCCACCACCTCAAGGCTCAGGCCACGGTCCTTAGCGAACGCACGAGCGTAGGCCTCCGACCGGCCGCTGTAGCCATCGATCCCCAGTCCGAGGTAGAGGCCGTCCACCTGGTAACCCAACTCCAGCAGGATGTCCCACACTGCCAGGGAGTCCTTGCCGCCCGAGACGGCCACCAGGACCCGGTCGCCGGAGGACAGCATCCGGTGCTGTTCGATGGCTCGCTCCACCTGGTTGCGGCACAGCCGAAGAAAGTGCTCCTCACAGAAGTTGGCGTTGTGCCGTCGCACATCGATCACCGCCGGACCTCGGCAGACGCGACACTTCACCAGGCGCCTCCCGAGATCACTGAACGGATCTCGATCCGGTCGTCGACACCCAGGACGTCGTCCCCGGGAACGAGGGTTCCCTCGCGGATGAGCAGAACACCCTCGCGACGTAGATCAAGCCGGGCAAGGAGCGCCGAGACGGCCATTGGTCCCTCGAACTCCACCGTGCGGGTCGGGTTACGAAGCTCAACGATCACCCGTCCTCACCCCCTTCGGCGAGGTGCCGAACCTCGAGACTCTCGCCCTCCTCTAACCGGGTGCGGTGGATCGTGGGGCGTCGGCCCCCGAGCGAGCGAAACAGACGACCCACCAGGCCGACGGCCAGCACTACCTGCCATCCTCGGTGACCGCCAACGAGGCCGCGACGGATCCCGCGGCCTACCAGGGTCGAGAACGGACCAGTCATCAGAATCGGCGGACCTCGACCACCGTGGATCGGCGGCGGCCGGCTCGTCGGCCCACCAAGTAGGCCACCGCCACTACGACAGTGACAGCCACCGCGGCGGCCAGGACCAGCGACGAGCGTCGGTCCCCGATCGAACCGTCCGTCTCGCCGGCCGTGGCCCGGAGTTCCGCTTCTAGGTCCTGGCGGGTGATCCGTTCTTCAACCATCCAACCCCGTCCGTCCACCTATCCGCGACAGGGCCAGGGTCCCGAGTGCCGCCATTACCGCACTGGCCGCCAGGTAGGGCACCCACGACCAGCGTCCGTCGAGGACCGACCAGCTCTGGAGGGCCCGTAGTCCTCCCACAGTTAGTAGGACCGTCCCCAGTCCCAGGGTCGCGGCACCGGCCAGTCCATAGGTCAGAAAGCGGCCCGCGGACCGGAGTGGTTCGACGGTCTCCTGACGGACGTACCGTCGGAGGAGGTCGGGCAGATCACCGGTCGTCCGCTTGCCGGAGGAGCGTTGGAAGGCCATCGGGCGTCCACGCTACCGGGGTGGCCCGGGACCGGCCCCGCTCTCCCCTGCTCGAAGGCGCAGGTCCACCAGTTCCTGGCCCTCGCCTAACAGGTTGCCGAGAAGACGGCAACGGTCCTCCACCCGGCCGACTTCGAGGATCCGCTGCCGATCAAACGGGGTGAGGGGAGCTAGGGCCGCCATCTGGAGGCTGCCCAGGGCCGGATCCTCGGCAATCTCTACTCTGTCGGAAGGGATGATCTCGCCCAGTGCCACCAGGCCATCAAGGAGACGGTGGAGTCGGTCACGTAGAGCCGCGTAGGAAGCCGGGTCTACGCCCGGTCCCGGCCGATCGGGAAACGGTCGGACTTCGGCCATCGGATAGGGATCGTCAGGAAGCCACCGATCCACAACGATCCGCTGCAGGCCCATGGCCACCACGGCCCAGTGTCCATCTTCAGACTCCCGGGCCTCCAGGATCCTGGCCATCGTGCCGACTCCACTCCGGACCTCGCCACCCCCGACCTCACTACCCCGCTCGATGAGTACCACCCCGAACTCACGGGTCCCGGGCAACAGGTCTTCAAGCATGTGCCGATAGCGCGGTTCGAAAACCCGGAGCGGAAGAACACCGGTCGGGAACAGGACCGTCCCGAGCGGAAACATCGGCAACCGGCGCGTGGACTCCACCCCTCAGTCCATCACTGGGCGAGGCTGCAGCACCTCGGCGGCCGGTGCCTCCGGGTACGACAGGAGGGCGAGGACTAGGTCCTCGTGGAGTTCCCTGATCTCGAACGGCAACTCTCCATTGGTGATCACCGCGAAGGCCAGGCGTCGACCGGCCGGCGTGTCCACCACCCCAGCCAGGCTGCTCACCTCTCGCAGTGTGCCCGTCTTGGCTCGGACCCGCCCCTCGCCTGCCGTACCGACAAAACGCTTCTTCATGGTGCCCTGCTGGCCGGCCACTGGTAGGGAGTCCACCAAAATACTGCCATAAACCTCGTCGCCCAAAAGGTCGACCAGCAGCGAGCATGTCACCCGGTTGTCTGGATCGAGACCCGACCCGTCGTGGGGCACCACCTCGGCAACCCGGTGGCCCGCCCCCTCCAGGGCGACCAGCACCGCAGAGAGGCCTCCGACCGTCGTTCCCCGCTCCGAGGGTGTCCGTCCCATCTCTTTGACCAGCAGTTCGGCCGTCGGGTTGTCACTCGCTACCAGCATCTGGTTCACCACCGCTCGGACCGTCGGTGAGCGGACGGTGGCCAGGGCCACCATCTCGGTCCCGTCAGGTGCTCTCCCGGAATCGGGACGGCGTCGGACCACCACCCCGTGGGACTCCAGGAGGTCGTCGAACAGGCGGGCTGCGTTCGCCGCAGGGTCGTCGGCCGGCACGCCCAGCGAGGCCGCAGTGTTGACGGCGTCCCAGAGCACGAAGCCGTCATCCACGCTGAGAGCGCTCAGGGGACCAGACTGAATCGACCAACCTGGCTTGAACCGGTCTGGCCAGGTCTCCAGGTAACGGATGGTGTCGTAGCGTGACTCGTCACCGACTACACCGCCGGTTACTTCCCGGACGCCGGCGTCTACCAGAGCACGCGCCAGGTCGTCCAGGTCTGTGTAGGCAGGGGGATCCTCGTATCGATCGGCATAGCCGGCTGTCATCAGGAGGGGGTCCCCGCCACCGACCAGCCACACGTCGCCGTCCACCACGCCGTCCAGCGGAGCCAACTCGGCAAGCACCGTTGTCGTCAGTACGGCATCCGGGCCGAGGTGGCGGAGGGCTGCCATGCCGGTGAGGAGTTTCTGTGCGCTGGCTGGGGTCATGGGAAGGCCTGGGTCCACAGAGAACAGGGACCGTCCGTATTCGGACACCTGCACACATGTCGACGGCGGAAGGAGGGCCGCCGGCCCAGCCAGAGCGCTCTGGAGATTCCGTTCGGCGGTTGGTGCCTGCAGGAACTGCGGAACCCGACGTACCGAGAACAGTGGAGTGGCCACTCTTGCCGGAACAGGTGCCAAGCCGGGCCCGTCACCGGCGGCTTGGTGGTCGGTCCGCTGTGCCTGGACGCCGGTCAGGACTGCCGCCGTGAATACGAGCAGCGGGAGGACCAGGCGCCGGTTCACGGGGCGTCATGCTACGGGTCGCGAGCTCTCGTCTAGGTTCGCCGCATGCAGATCCTCGCCGCCCTCTTCTTTGAGGGACTGGACCTCCGCCAGTTGCCCGGCGGAGCCACCCACATCGACCTGACCGGCATCCAGTTCAGTGCCCCGGCCCCCGGTCCGCCGCCCGTCACGTGTTCCCCACACCTGATCGTGATGGTCCGCTGCCCTAGCGAACATTCCGGGCAGGCCGTTCTGGAGGTCGTCTTTACGAGGGAGGGTGAGCAGTTGGCCCGTAACGTCCAGCCGTTAGCCGTGGAACCCGGCCGGTTCGGCTACCGCCTGGTCCGGGCCGAGCTGGAGTTTGCGGAGCTCGGTATGATCGAGGCGGCCTGCCGGATCGACCAGGGCCCGGCCACCGTCGTGCCTTATACCCTTCTCCCCCCGGCACCCGATGCCCCCTGATCGGGTGCGCTACGCAGCCGCCCTCTCAGAGCACCCCGATCCCGGCGTGGCGGTCGGCGAGGTAGTCGGCCAGGTCCTAGATCGGCTGGGCCCCTCCCCCGACTTGGCCGTCCTGTTCACCACGGGGAACCACGCTGAAGCCGCCCCCCGATTGGCCCGAGTGGTTCGGCAGACCCTGGCACCGGACCACCTGGTCGGTGGCACAGCGGTGGCCGTACTCGCCCACCGCCAGGAGGTCGAGGAGTCTCCTGGTCTGGCCCTGTGGGCCGGACGTACCGGACCAGTGACCACTGTCCGGTACGAGGGGTCCCGACCTGAGGTATCCGCTCCGGCCGGGAGCACAATCGTGGTGGTCGCCGACCCGTTCACGCTGGACGCCGCCGACATGGCCGCCGCGGTGGGTCCGGATGTGACCATGGTCGGAGGCCTGGCCTCGGCTGGGAACCGGCCCGGCGACAACCGCTTGCTGCTCGACGACGAGGCGTTCACCGATGGCGGAGTCGCCGTGGTCCTTCCACCGGGGCTCGGAGCCCGGGCCGTGGTGGCCCCGGGTTGCCGTCCGGTTGGCGACCCCTACGTTGTGACCGGAAGCGACGGGAACCTCCTACTGTCCCTGGCCGGTCGGCCTGCTCTGGAGCGTCTCCGGGAGGTCCTCGACGCCGCCGACGACCAGACTCGGGATCGCCTCCGTCGGGGGCTCCACGTTGGGCTGGTCATCGACGAGCATAGGGAGGCTTACGAAAGCGGTGACTTCCTCGTCCGGTCGGTCCTCGGAGCTGATCGGTCCTCAGGTGCAGTAGCTATCGGGGACCGGGCCGCGGTCGGGACAACCGTTCAGTTCCAGGTCCGCGACGCCGATGCCGCCACAGCCGACCTTCGGGCACGGCTCCGCGGTCTCCAGGCCAGCGGTGCGTTGGTCTTCACCTGTAACGGCCGGGGCAGCCACCTGTTCGGAAGCCCCGGCCACGACGCTCAGCACTTCACCGACGGCCTCGGAACCACCGCTGTGGCGGGCATGTTCTGTGCGGGCGAGATCGGCCCGGTGGGGCCGGCCCACCACCTCCACGGCTTCACTGCATCGGCTCTCCTGTTCGATGCGACTACCTCCGCTCTGACCGCCTGACCGGCGTCGGAATGGTCGCCGAGGCGCTGGAGGGTCGCGGATAGTGTCCCGTAGGTACAGGCGAGCAGGGGCCGACGCGGCATTGGCTGAGGTGGGATCATGACGGACGCCAGGCTCGCCGGAACGGACGCCGACGGCACGCTCGAGTCTCTCGCCATCGACGTGATCCGGGGCTTGGCCATGGACGCACCTCACGCCGCGCGATCCGGCCACCAGGGCACCGCCATGGCCCTGGCCCCCCTCGCCCACGTTCTTTGGACCCGGGTCCTGACCTACGACGCCCAGGACCCTGCTTGGCCGGACCGGGATCGGTTCATTCTCTCGGCCGGCCACGCCTCAATCCTCCTGTACTCGATGCTCCACCTGACCGGCCACGGCCTGTCCCTGGACGACCTCCGCGACTTCCGCCAGTGGGGCTCAGCCACTCCCGGCCACCCCGAGGTCGGCTGCACCGCCGGTGTCGAGGTCACCACTGGCCCCCTCGGCCAGGGCCTCGCCAACGCGGTGGGCATGGCTATCGCCGAGCGCAACCTGCGAGCCCGATTCGGTGCCGACCTCTGCGACCATCACACCTTCGTAGTGTGCGGTGACGGCGACCTGGCCGAGGGCATCAGCCACGAGGCCTCCTCCTTGGCCGGCCACCAGGGCCTAGGCCGGCTGGTCGCCGTCTACGACGACAACCACGTGACGATCGACGGCCCCACCGAGCTAGCCCTCTCGGACGACGCGGCGGCCCGATTCCGCGCCTACGGCTGGCACGTGCTGGACCTCGGTGAGGCGGCTGAGGACCTGGACGCCATCGAGGACGCCTTTCGTGAGGCAATGGCCGTCAAGGAACAACCTTCCCTAGTGGTTATCCGGAGCCATATCGGCCATCCCTCGCCCGATGTCGACTCGTCGGCGATCCACGGCTACTCCCTCACCGACGACGGGATCACTGAGACGAAGGCTCGGATGGGCCTACCCGAGGCCGAGGCGTTCTGGGTCCCCGACGACGTCCTGGCCCTATACCGCCAGGCCGGCCGACGTGGTGCTGATGCGCGGACGGACTGGGAGCAACGCCTAGAGCAGTTCACCGGTGACCGTGCAGCGTGGGACGCCGCTCAGGGCGGCCGGGGCGTCGCCGGCTGGGCCGACGCCCTCCCGTCGTGGGAAGCCGGAGCGGTCGTGGCCACCCGAAAGGCCGGAAACGCCTGTATCCAAGCCCTGCTCGACGTCGTCCCGGGACTGCTGGGCGGCGGAGCCGACCTGACCGGCAACACGGGCACCACCATCCTGGGCCACGGTGTCCAGGGCCCTGACTGTCCCGAGGGACGCCAGCTGTTCTTCGGCGTCCGGGAGCACGCCATGGGGGCCATCTGCAACGGCCTGGCCCTCCACGGCGGGATACTCCCCGTCAATGGAACCTTCCTGGTGTTCAGCGACTACATGCGGGGAGCCGTCCGCCTGGCTGCCCTCAGCGGAGCCCGGACGGTCTTTGTCTGGAGCCACGACTCGGTGGGCGTCGGCGAGGACGGCCCCACCCATCAACCGGTAGAGCACGCTGCTGCCCTGCGGGCTATCCCCGGCCTTCCCGTATTCCGACCGGCCGACGCCAACGAGACCGCGGGGGTGTGGCGCCATATCGTGGAGGCCGACGGCCCTACGGCCCTCCTGCTGACCCGGCAAGACGTCCCGGTGCTCTCGGGTACCGACGACCACCGGGCGGTGGCCCGCGGTGGCTACGTGCTAGCCGAACCGGACTCTGGTCCCGACGTGGTCCTGATCGGAACGGGCAGCGAGGTGGCGGTTGCCCTAGACGCCGCGGCGACCCTGACGGCCGCCGGTCGCTCTGTGCGTGTGGTCTCCATGCCCTGCACCGAGCTCTTCGCCACTCAGGACGACGCCTACCGGACCGCTGTTCTGCCACCCGGGGTTCCCACTGTCTCCGTGGAAGCCGGGGTGACGTTCGGCTGGGAACGCTGGGCCGACCGCTCTGTGGGGATCGACCGGTTCGGCGCCTCAGCACCGGGTGAGCGCGTTATGGCCGAGCTGGGCATTACCGCCACCGCCGTGGTCGATGCTGCAGAATCCCTCCTAACCGCCTGAAACGCGAAGGCTCATCATGAACCGTCTGCACGAACTGTTCGCCCGCGAGGGTCAGAGTCCGTGGCTGGACAACTTGAAACGCAGCTGGATTGCCTCCGGCGAGCTTGAACGATGGGTCGAGCGGGGAGCACGGGGCATCACCTCCAACCCGTCCATCTTCCAGAAGGCCATGACCGGGACCGACGCTTACGACGACCAGCTCCGGGCTCTGGGAGGATCGGGAGCCTCCGTGGAGGACAGCTACTGGGAGCTCGTAATCCGCGACATCCTCGACGCCCTCGAGGTGCTCCGCCCTGTCCATGAGGCGTCTGACGGCCTCGACGGGTACGTCTCGGTCGAGGTCGACCCGCGTCTGGCGCCCGATACCACAGGCACAATCGAGGCGGCCCGAGAGCTTCACACCCGGATAGACCGGCCAAACCTGTACGTGAAGATCCCGGCCACCGCCGAGGGAATCCCCGCCATTCGCCAGATGATCTCGGAGGGTCGGAGCGTCAACGTGACTCTCATCTTCTCCCTGGACCGCTACCGAGAGGTAATGGAGGCCTACTTCTCCGGCCTGGAGGCCTGTCCGGGTGACCTCTCGGGGGTGTCATCGGTGGCCTCATTCTTCATCAGCCGAACCGACAGCGAGGTGGACCGCCGACTCAACGCCCTTGGAACCCCCGAGGCCCTGGCCCTGCGGGGCCGGACGGCCGTTGCCCAGGGACAGGTGGCCTACGACATGTTCCAGGGGGAGTTCAGCGGCCCCCGGTGGGCTGCCCTCGTCGAACGCGGAGCCCGGGTGCAGCGACCTCTCTGGGCATCCACCTCGACCAAAAATCCCGCCTACCCGGACACTCTCTACGTGGACAACCTCATCGGACCCGACACAGTCAACACCCTGCCCGACGCCACCCTTGAGGCGTTCGCCGACCATGGAACGGTGGCCCGGACCGTGGACGCCGATCCGGTAGCCGCACACGACCTCCTCCGGGCGGTGGGCAGTGTCGGCGTTGACCTGGTCGACGTCTCCCGGGTTTTGGAGGAGGAAGGGGTGGCAGCCTTCGTCGCCTCGTTCGACGACCTGCTGGCCGATCTGACCGCCAAGGTTCGTTCCTTTTAATGCGGTACGTGCCCCAGGAGTAGGTTTCGAAACGCAACTGACTGCTACAGTCCGGCGATGTCTGACACCCCACCGACTGAGGGATGTTCCATCGCCGCCACGCTGGCCGCAGTCGGTGACCGCTGGACACTCCTGATCCTGCGAGACCTCTTCCGTGGTGTCCGACGATTCGAGCGTCTACACCGAGACCTGGGCATTGCCCGGAACCTGCTCACCGACCGACTACAAAAGCTCGTCGACCTGGGCATCGTTCACCGGGTGCCATACCAGGACCGGCCCACCCGCAACGAATACCGGCTAACAGCCAAGGGGATCGACCTCTCCCCCGCTCTGGTAGCTCTCATGGGCTGGGGAGACCGCTGGTACGCGGCCGACGGCCCGCCCACGGTTCTAGTCCACGACGCCTGTGGCACCCCGTTGGACCAGGCCGTGTCCTGTCCCCACTGCCACGAGCCGGTCGGCCCCACCCACATCCGAAGCCGACCCGGCCCCGGCAGCCCCGTCGGAGCCCTCCCATGACCCCGGCCGACCTCGAGGGCGACGCGTTATTAGAAGCCGCCAGGGCCGTCCGGGACACCCACCACGGCACTCGGATCACCTACAGCCCGAAGGTTTTCATTCCCCTGACCATGCTGTGCCGAGACCGGTGCGGATACTGCACGTTCGCCCAGCCTCCGGCCCGCCTCCAGACGCCCTACCTCAACCCGGACGAGGTCCTGGCCATCGCCCACCGGGGCGCCTCAGCCGGATGCCACGAGGCGTTATTTACCCTCGGCGAGCGCCCCGAACTTCGGTACCCGGCCGCCGCCGAGTGGCTGTCCCGCCACGGACACGGATCCACGCTGGAGTACCTGGAGGCTATGGCCGACCTAGTCCTGGCTGAGACCGGACTGCTCCCGCACGCCAACGCCGGCGCTCTCTTTTTCGAAGAACTAGCCGCCCTCCGACGGGTCTCCCCATCCCAGGGGATGATGGTGGAGAGCCTCGTCGAGGACCTGGACTGCCACCGTGGCGCACCGGACAAGCAACCGGCCCGCCGGCTGGCCACCCTGGAGGCGGCGGGACAGCTCTCCATCCCATTCACCACCGGGATCCTGATCGGGATCGGCGAGGACCGGGGCGATCGAATCGCCGCCCTGGAGGCCATCGCTGCATCGCACCGACGACACGGCCACGTCCAGGAGGTCATCGTCCAAAACTTCCTCCCCAAGTCCGGTACAGCCATGCACGCCTCTCCGGCCTGTCCGACCGACCAGTACCTGGATGCCGTGGCGCTGGCCCGTTTGATTCTCCCCCCGGAGATCCACCTTCAGGCACCGCCGAACCTGTCGGACGACTTCGGCATGCTGCTAGATGCCGGGATCGACGACTGGGGGGGAGTCTCGCCCGTCACCGCCGACCACGTGAATCCCGAGCGACCCTGGCCACACCTGGATCGACTCCGTGCGGCGACCGAGCAACGGGGCTTCGGTCTGGCCCCTCGCCTCACCGTCTACCCGGAGTACGTCCAGGACCCCGACCGTTGGCTTCACCCGGACCTCCATTTCCCGGTCGCCGACCGTAGCGACGCCGAGGGGTTGGGTCGCGACGACCCCGGGTCGCTCTTCCCGGAGGCCATCGAGGAGATCCTTGCCGCCGACGGTGCAGAGGTCCGTCAGGTCGGACACCGATCTACGGCGTGGTACTCCGGAGTACCGGTCTCCCCGACCATCCTTGTCCCCGCAAAAGGCGCGGCCCGGGGTCGGATCCGCGAGGTCCTCGACGGAGTCCTGGACGGGCAACAGGCCGGGCACCACGAGTTGCTGGCCCTCTTCCGGGCCCGCGGACCCGAGGTAGCCGCCGTTGCCGAGGTGGCTGACGAGCTTCGCCGTCGGACCGTCGGAGACCAGGTCACCTGGGTGGCCAACCGGAATATCAACTACACAAATGTGTGCACCTACAAGTGTCGGTTCTGCGGCTTCTCGAAAGGGCCGTTGTCTCTCAACCTCCGGGGCACCCCCTACCTCCTGACCCTGGACGAGATTGCCGGACGGGCCGCTGACGCTGCCCGCATGGGCGCCACCGAGGTGTGCCTGCAGGGCGGCATCCACCCTGACTTCGACGGCAATTACTACATCGACGTCACCCGGGCCGTGCGAGACGCCGTACCCAACATCCACGTCCACGGCTTCACCGCCCTGGAGGTAACCGAGGGTGCCCGCCGCCTCGGAGAGCCTCTAGCCGACTACCTGCAACGGGCGAAAGACGCTGGCCTGCGCTCACTTCCCGGGACGGCGGCCGAAATCCTCGACGACGAAATTCGCCAGGTCCTATGTCCAGACAAGATCACCACTGATGAGTGGCTAGAGGCCCACCGCACCGCCCACGCGCTCGGCATCCGCTCCAACGTCACCATCATGTTCGGATCCGTGGAACACCCCGAGCACTGGGTCCGCCACCTCCTCCGGTGCCGCGACCTCCAGGAAGAAACCGGCGGCTTTACCGAGTTCGTGGGCCTGCCGTTTGTCCACATGGCCTCGCCCATTTACCTCCAGCGCCGCTCCCGCCGGGGCCCGACCTTCCGGGAAACGCTCCTCATGCATGCCGTGGCCCGAATCGCCTACCACGGGCTCATCGACAATGTGCAGGCTTCCTGGGTCAAGATCGGCTTCGACGGGGTGCGCCAGCTACTCCGTTCGGGGGTCAACGACTTGGGCGGAACCCTGATGGACGAGAACATCTCCCGGGCCGCAGGGGCCGAACACGGTCAGCTGGTGACCCGGGACGATCTTGAAGAACTCGTGGCTCCCCTTGGACGGACCCTGGTCCAGAGGACCACCCTCTACGGCCCGGTCGAGCAGGGTCATCGCCTCGAGGTCACCCGTCGACATGACGGACGCTCCCTCCTCCCCGTGGTCGGCGCCTGAGGCGTTCGACCCCCTGCGGGTCACTGGTTGTCGGCTGGCTCCTCTAGGAGGTGCGCGGCTTTCTCAACCGCCCTGCGGGCCCGGATCAGGCGTCGCTCGTCTACCGGCAATTCGTCTCCACCAGCATCGATCGACTCCCGTAGCCGCTGGATGGCCAGGTCTCCCAGTTCCTCGGCGATGGTCTCCAGCCGGGA
>JAKURX010000048.1 GCA_022451505.1 Acidimicrobiales bacterium
ATCGTCCGGCCCATAGCCACGTGGGACGAGTGGCCCGAGACCGCACGGGGCATCTTCCAGGCCTTCCGGTCGCCGGCGGGCGAGGACATGGTGCTGGAGAGGAACCTGTTCGTGGAGGCGGTCCTACCCGGAGCGATGATCTGCGATCTGACACCCGAGGACCACGACGAGTACCGGCGACCGTTCGCCGAACCGGGCGAAGGGCGGCGCCCCACCCTCACCTGGCCCCGTGAGATCCCCGTAGCGGGCGAGCCGGCCGACGTGGTGTCAATCGCCTCGGCATATGCGGACTTCATGGCGTCGGCCCCGTTCCCGAAGTTGTTCGTGAACGCAGAACCCGGCGCCATCCTGACCGGCACCCAGCGCCGGTTCTGCCGTACCTGGCCCAACCAGACGGAGGTCACAGTCGCCGGAAACCACTTCATCCAGGAGGACTCCGCCGATGAGATAGGAGCGGCGCTGGCCGACTGGCACGCGCACCTGTAGGCAGCAGGCAGCAGGGCCCGCCCTCCTGTGCCTCAGACGGCGGGCGTGATCAGCCCGTAGTGGCCGTCGAACCGGCGTTAGGGGGCGTACCACAGGAGTTAAGAAGTGCCATTCGGCTGGTTGCAGGCTCCATTCTTGTACTGAAAAGGGCCTCCCACCGGGCACTTCGCCCTGCTGGCGGATGAGTTCGTTGTAGGCGATGTCCCACCAGCCCTAGGAGATAGGGCTGTCTGGCGCAGGAGCGCCGTAGTCCGGAGGCCGGGATTGTGGTTTGCCATTATCTGACCGTGTGCTGTCGGACGGCGGACCCCAAGCATTTACCTCGGTATCGCCAGAGCGACAGACCCAGAAGAGGAGCACGAAGCCTCCAATGCCGGTCAGGGCAATCAGCGACCACCATCCACTGCGGCCGATGTCGTGCAGGCGCCTGACACCTAGGGCGATGCCGGGACAGAGCCAGGCAAGTATGTAGATCGACTCCAGGGGGCCTGGTTCATCTGATGCAGTTCCGAACACACTTTCGGAAATACCGCCAAGGATGAGCACGATGATGATGGTTAGAACGAAGGGCCACCAGTAGGCGGCTCGCGATGACCGACCCTTGAAATCCGTGTAGCGCTTCCAGGCCTCAACGTAATGCTTCACAGATCGCTCCTAATCGTGGTGACACCTAGGCACGCAGACCTCCTGATCCGGAGATACAAGCCACCGGCGGGCTCACCCTAGGAGATGGCCTCCGAGCGGACCCGCCCACCTGCGCGTTTGCGCACCTAGGGGCTCCAGGGTCACCCCTCCTGCAGGGCAGAAAATGAAGCCCTGGGCTGACTACGAGTTCCGTCACCATTTCGGAATTGTTTAGGTTGCTGCAGTGGCTGAAGACCTCTGGAAGCGAACCGCCAATGATTTGGCCCAGATGATCGCTGCTGGCGAGGTATCCAGCCTCGAGGTGGTCAACGCCCATCTGGATCGGATCGGCGAAGTGAACGGCTGGTTGAACGCCGTCACCCGTGTTCTGGCCAATGAGGCCAGAACTGCGGCAATCGAAGCTGACGCCGCCGTAGCCGCTGGTGATGAACTGGGTCCCCTCCACGGTGTGCCTTGCACGGTCAAGGAGAACGTGGACGTGTCCGGCACTGCCACCACCCAAGGCCTTCCTGCCTTCGCTGAGCTCATCGCCCCAACCGACGCTCCGCTAGTTGAACGCCTCCGAGGAGCGGGCGCCATCCCCATTGGCCGGACCAATCTTCCCGAACTCGGCCTCCGGGTAAGCACCGACAACCCGCTGCATGGCCTGACTCGCAACCCGTGGCACCCCGATCGAACAGCTGGCGGATCGTCCGGCGGAGAGGGATCGGCAATCGCATCAGGAATGTCGCCCTTGGGTCTCGGCAACGACATCGGCGGCTCGGTCCGCAACCCTGCCTTCTGCTGCGGCATCACCTCAATAAAACCCACCCACGGCCGCCTTCCGACCTACAGCGTCTTCGAACATGACCAAAATCCGGCGTTGGCCTCTCAGGTCATGCTCACCGACGGTCCGATGGCCCGATCGGTAGCTGACCTTCGAACCGCTATGGAGGTGCTGCACGGGCGCGATCCCCGGGACCCTCGATCGGTGACCGTTCCGCTGGATGGCCCCGACACCCACCGCCGGGTAGCAGTGGTCCACAACGTCCCCGGAGTGAACTGCCACCCATCGGTAATCGACGGGGTCTGGCGTGCCGCATCGGCCCTGACTGATGCGGGCTGGGAAGTCGTCGAAAGCACACCTCCCGAAATGGAACGCTGCTCCGACGTCTGGGCCCACCTGCTTGCTGCCGACGTGGCGGTCCTGATGGAAGCGGCCCGACCCATCTTGAGCGAAGAACTAGCCACCGTGCTGGACGACCTCGCTGACCGTTACTCCAAAGCCGTGATGGCCCCACATCTCGTCCACTCCGAGATAGTCCGCCTAGCTCGGGAGTGGGCACTGTTCTTTGTCGACCACCCTGTAGTTCTCATGCCAACGTGGACAGAACCCCCTCCTGAGCACGGGTTTGACCTTGGAGGCGACGCCATTGTTTCGTTGACCGAACTACTCAGCTGTATCACCCCACCCAACCTGCTCGGAATCCCGTCGGTAGCCGTCCCGGTGGGAGTCAGCGACGGCCTACCTCAAGGCGTGCAGTGCATTGCGGACCGTTGGCGTGACGACCTAGCGCTCGCCGCAGCAACTGACGTCGAGACGGCCCTAGGCGCCATCACCCCGATCAACCCGGTCACCACCTGAACCAACAAATCGTGATTCGCGATGACGAGACTAGGTTCAGCTGCCATGGCCAGTCGCGGGATGTTCGCATTCCAGGGGCCAGAGTGGTACTCGCAGGTTGATGAGGAAGTCCTCGAGCCCGAACTGGCGATCGTTGATCCCCACCACCACCTGTGGCGCCTCCCCGACTCCGAGTACCTGCTCGCCGACCTGTGGGCTGACACCGGGTCGGGACACCGGGTTGAGCAGACGGTCTTTGTGGAGTGCGGCGCCTCCTACAGTTCCAGTGGTCCGAAACACCTCCGACCGGTGGGCGAAACCGAGTTCGTGGCCAGAGTGGCCGCCGAGTCCGCTGATGGCCCTGGGGCGCGTATTGCCGGAATCGTGGCCCATGCCGACCTCCGGCTCGGCGACCAGCTTTCCGAGGTGCTCGACGCCCACGCCGAGGCCGGCCGGGGCCTGTTCCGCGGCATCCGCCACGCTGGATCTCACACTGAACACCCGGAGATGCTCTTCCTCCCCGGCAGGGCGCCGGCCAACCTCTTCTCTGACCCGTCCTTCCGGAAAGGGGTGCGACTCCTGGGCGCTCTCGGCTACACCTACGAGAGTTGGCACTACCACTACCAGTTGGGCGAGTTCACCGACCTGGCCCGATCTGTACCGGAGACCACGATCATCCTCGACCACTTCGGAACCCCGCTGGGGGTGGGCCCGTACGAGTCGCAGCGCGAGGACATCTTCGCCGCCTGGAAGGCCGACGTCGCAGAGTTGGCCCGGTGCCCCAACGTGATAGCGAAGCTGGGCGGTCTGGCCATGCCCGACAACGGGTTCGGCTGGCACCTGGCAGACCGTCCGCCCACGTCCGACGAGATCGTCGAGGCCCACCAGGACTATTTCCTTCACACCATCGACTGCTTCGGCCCGGACAGGTGCATGTTTGAGAGCAACTTCCCGGTTGATCGCCTCTCGGTCTCTTACCGGGTGCTGTTCAATGCGTTCAAGAAGATGGTCGCCAACTTCAACGATGGGGAACGCTCGGCGATGTTCTCCGGCACGGCGGCACGGACCTACCGGCTCTGACTGGGGTAGCGCCCCGGTTGGGCCACCCCCGTACGCGGCCTACGGGTCCTCCCGGAATCGGTGGATTGTGCCTTCGGTCGACCGGGCACCACCGGCGTCACGAATCTAGGCTTGACCTGTGCCTAGCGACAGCCAACTGCGGACAATGAACAGGCTGCACCGCGGCCTCCTGAAGGTCAGCGGTGGACGGTTCGGGTGGACAGCAGCCAACATGCCGGTGCTCGAGTTGACCACAGTCGGTCGAAAGTCGGGCAGACCGAGGTCGGTCATGTTGACATCGCCGCACCGGGACGGGGACGTGATCGTGATCGTCGCTTCCAAGGGCGGAGAAGACACCCACCCAGCCTGGTTTCTCAACCTGAGGGAGAACCCGCAGGTCGTCGTGACCACGAGAGACACCCACGAACGCCAGATGGTCGCCCAGGTCGCGTCGCCCGAGGACCGGGACCGGCTGTGGCCAATCGTGACCGGGAAGCACACCAACTACGCCGGCTACCAGGAGAAGACGGATCGCGAGATCCCCCTGGTGCTGCTCCAACCAGCGGACTGAGATCAGAGGCTTCGAGTTGAGCCCTCATGCCGGGAGACGGCACCATCCGGCATCGTCTCCTGGAAGAAGCCCCGGAGGTGGTCACAGTGCCCTTAAGTGAGCCAGCCGCGCTGGACGACCGGTCACTGGGCTGGCTCCGCTACCTCCACCGCAAAGCCACCACTGCGGATGACTGGGACCGCGGGGGGCGCCCTCACCCCCACTGGGACAACATCACCGGTGCGCCGATGCGGTCTTGGCACCGGTTCGACCTGATCGATTCGAGTTACGCGGTGGCGTTGATGGCCGATCGCACACCCGCTTGGCGCGAGGTCTACTCCGAGATCCTGGACCAACTGGTTACCCGTCACACGTCGTGGTGGGCAGCGTCGGATTGGCTGACCCAATTTGGCTCCGATCCCGACCGGGCGAACTACCCCGAGGCTTGGCGCTCAATCATCCCTGCCAATGCCTGGGGCGAATACGACGTCCCGGGTTGGACGGCAAACGGGATCGAGCCCTACGGGGTGCAAATGGACCCCATTGCGGCGGACGGCATGCTGTTTTTCAAGGGGTTCTTCGGCCTCCTACTCGGATTACACCGCTACGTCTCCAACGACGAGCAATGGAACCAACCATTCGAGATGATCCGGGACAGAGAGCACACATTCACTTGGACCTACTCGGAGATCTCCACCCATCTGGCCAACCAGTGGCGGAACCGTCCGATCGGCGTGCACTGCGAAAACACCAAAATCTGGCCCTATTGACTGAGCGGCGCTGGCCTCGGTCTGAGGCTGCACGACCGGCTCCACGGAACTGATCACCACGGTGCCTTCGATCAGTGGTGGGAGTACGCCACCGATAACTACATCACCTGGCAAGACGGCCGGCCAGTTGCCATGGACCTCTACTACGACCCAGTCATCGACGAGCACGTATCGACCCCGCTGGCGCTAATGGCACCGGTCTGGTACTTGGCACCGCAGAGAACCGACATGGCCAAGTCGGCTTGGGAAATGGCCGCCACGCTCACAGGACTGTTCGGCGATGGTGACCTGGTCGGACTGGACGACCCGAACCTGGCATCTCTCTTCGCCATGCAAACCGGCGATTTCACCGACGGCGAGGCCAAAACACGGCTTTGGGAGTACCTCGATGAGACCCATGAGCCCCAGTGGAATAACGACCTCGGCGAATTCACGTTCGGATTCGGCCTCGGCGAACCCCACCCCCGAGGCCAACTAAACGCCCGGGCTATGGCCGGCTGGGTGTGTACGCCGGGAGCTTGGAGCCGCATCTTCAATGATCCGAACCTAGGGAAGTTCGACGGACCGACGGTCAGCGGTCTCGACTTCCCGCGCGTCGCCATGAGCGAAGCCTGGTGGGACGGCGCCGTCCTCCACCTCACCGCTCATGCCCAGAACTCGTCGGTTGCCAATACCCAGACCTCGATACACGTCGACGGGCTGCCTTCAGACGACGGATGGGGTCTGGTTCAACCAACTGGCGGGACCACGCCTATCGCGGTGTCAGTAGGAGCTAGCCAACTCGAGCTGGTGGTCGACGGCGGCCACTACGAACTCCGCCAGCTGTGACGACGTTGCCCGACAGCAACGGTACGACTAGTAGCCAAATCCGACCATGTGGTTCGATACTGGGATAGTTAGCCCAATCAGGGCTTGCCCTGGCGAAGGTGGACTCTCTTGTCTCAAACAATTCATGTCGTGTTCCCGTGCAGCGAAGGTCTCGGGGCAGGGCTTGTCGAAAATCTGAAATCCGCCCTAGTCGATACCCGAGCCTTTGAAGGCTGTGAGTCGATCGAGGTATACGTCGATGCAGACGAACCCGACAAAGTCATCCTTTGGGAGAAGTTCGCCACCAGGGCCCACCACGAGGCCTACTTGGCGTGGCGCGTCGAAACCGGACTACTCGACATGCTCGCGCCGATCCTGGCTGAAGACCCCAAGTTCACGTATCTCGAAGATCAGCCGGGAGTCTGATCAGCGGGCCGTCCGCCTCGACGCGAGTCGGCCCCCGCCTAAGCGAGGGCCGTTCGCACGGTGGGAAGACCGTGTCCAGTGGCGGCTCCTCAGCCATCCACCAGTGCAACCATCTTACGGAACATCGGATTAGCGACCTCGCTCGCCGTAATCCCCCCACGGGGCGTCCCGCTCCCGGATCACCTCCCGGAAACCCTTCTCAGAAAATGATTCTGCCCACCGGTAGGCCTCCTCGGTATGGCGGGTCGCTCCGTCGAAGAACGTGCCCAGCATCTGCGATGTCCTCAAGCCCATGTTCTCGAAAGCCTGGTTGACGAGCAGTTTGTTGAGAGCCAGTTGGTTGGCTGGGATGTGCCGGAACCGTCGGGCCTCCTCCTCGACGAAGCCGGCCAGGTCTTCCGGTTTGCAAACGTGGGACACCAGGCCGATGCGGAGGGCGGTCTCGGCGTCGATGGCCCGCCCAGTCAGCAGAAACTGTTTGGCGTGCTCTAGGCCCAGCCGGTACACCCACATCATGGTGGTCGGGGTCCCGAAGATGCGGCTTGGGGCATACCCGATGTGGGCGTCTGACGCCATGTAGAGCAGGTCAGCGCACAGGATTAGGTCGGTGGCCCCACCGACCGCCCAACCCTTGACCTCGCCCAGCACCGGTTTTGGGCACTCCCAGACCTTCATGAAGCGTCGGACGTTGTTGGCCATGAATTGGTAGTCCCGAACGGGATCCCAGGCGCCCTCCCGGGGTTCTGGGCCCTGGGCGCCGTACGGGGTAGACCAACCCGGTTCGTCTCCGCTCGAAGTTCCGACCTCGGTGCCCTCCGTGAGGTCGTAGCCGGCGGTCAACGAGTCGCCCGCTCCCCGTAGGACCACGGCCACTACGTCGGGCGACGCGGTGGCGGAATCGATCCCGTCGGCGATTCCCTGGATGACGGCGTCGGTCAGGGCATTCTTCTTCACGGGGCGGTTGAGGGTAATGATCGCGATGTCGTCGCGTTCCTCGTAGAGCACGGGGTCGGCCATGCCGGACAGCCTTCCATGCTCAACCTCAAGACGGCAGGGTCCAAGTTGGACTTACCCGGCCACCACCCCTGTCACCCCAACCAACACCAGGCCCAGACCCATGACTTGTGGTGGGCGGACGGCGTCGCCGAACACCAGGCGTCCTAGGGCCACGCTGATTGCGGGAAACATGGCCCCGGTCACGGCGGCCGGCAGCGCATCGGCCTGTACCCCCAGGATGTAGAGCGTGGAGGCCAGCCCGCCGAAGATCCCGGAGAACAACGGCGGCCAGCGGGCGCCCCTGGGCGGCATCACCGGCGACCGGCGACCGGTAGCCAGCGCCACGGTGAGGATGCAGGCCACGACACGCTGGGTGACCGCCGGCCACGAACCACTTGACGACGACGTGTCGATGAGGACGGCCAGCCCGATGCCGTACCCCAGACCCGACGTCGCTCCCCAGAGCAGTCCCTTACGGACACCGACGGCGGCACGTCCGCCGACCGTGATGAACACCAGTCCGAGTATCGCTACCCCCACGCCGCCGAAGGCCAGCGTCGAGGCCTGCTCGCCTCCGATAACTGCCGTCCCGAACGGGATGACCACGGTCAGGGTGGCCACCGTCGGTGAGATCACCGTCGACGAGCTTCGTAGGAGCCCACCCAGGTATGCGACCATCCCTACCCCGAATCCGATCCCGGAGATGGCACCCCGGCCCAGGTCCGGCCACGACAGCTCGCTAGGGAGGACCAGCACGAGGGCCAGGGCGGTCACCGCGGCCAACCCCTGGGAGACCACACCCACGGCCAGCACGCCTGCAGTCCGGGATCCCTGGCGGCCGAACATCTCCGATCCGCCCACCGATATTGAACTCAGGGCACCGAGCAGCGCTCCCATCAGTTAGTGGGGGCCGGAGCGGACATCTCCGGGACACTAGGTGGGTCAACCTCCACGCCTAGTGTCCCCTTCCACACTCATCGGTGGTGCCGGACCGCCGGAGGGATCATGACGACACTGCTCGACGGAGGCATGGGCCAGGAGTTGATCAACCGCGGTGCTCCGCGTTCGGCCGAACTCTGGTCGGCTTGGGCCATGATCGAGGACCCAGGTCTCGTTACCGCTGTCCACCTCGACTACGTGGAGGCGGGTGCCGACGTCATCACCACTAACAGTTACTCCACCTTCGCCGACCGTCTCGGCCCCCATGGGCTGGGTGACCAGGCCGAGAAGTTGACCCGTCTGGCCGGCCACCTGGCCCGCGAGGTCGCCGACTCGGCAGACCGCGACGTCCGTGTTGCCGGGTGCCTACCACCCCTGCGACATAGCTATAACCCCTCCCCCGACGCCACCTACGAGGATCTGGTCTCCGAGTACTCGGAGATGGTTGACCACCTCGCCGGCTTCGTCGACCATTTCCTCTGCGAGACTATGGGTGCTTGCTTCGAGGCCCGAGCGGCGTCAGACGCAGCCCGGACAGCGGGAAAGCCCGTCTGGGTATCGTTCACCCTCCAGGGTGGCGACGGAACCCACCTGCTCGATGGGACCCCGTTCGCCGAAGCCTGTTCCTCGATCGACGCCGACGCCTTCCTCCTCAACTGCAGCTCACCCGAGCAGATCTTCGACGCCCTGCCCCTTCTACGTGCAGCGACCGGCCAGCCGATCGGGGCCTACGCGAACGCCTTCCACGGGATGCCTGTCGGCTGGCGTGGGCGGGAGGGCAGCCCTCTTCCGGATGCCCGAACCGACCTTGGAGCCGATCCATACACCCAGGTCCTCATGCAGTGGGTCGACATGGGCGTAGACATCGTCGGTGGGTGCTGTGAGATCGGGCCCGACCACATCGCTCGCGTTCGACTAGCCCTCGACGCCTGACGCCGACCACACCGCCCGCCGGGTCCGCATCAACCCTTCCGGAGCGCGAACCGGACACCACAGATCTCAAGGTCCGTATTCAGACTGGCACGTAGTTCTACGCCCGCCACGCCCTCGCCACGCCCGTCAAGTACGGGCACGAAGCGGATCTCGCCACCGTCCAGGGCTACCACCGTTCCGCCTGTCCGACGGCCCAGGACCTCGCCCCAGCGTCCCGCCATAGCCACCGGGTCACCGGCCTGGATCTCCACGGCCACGATGCCGCTGACCATGTCCGTCTGTCGATGGTCTCGCCAATTGGGACCGGCCCAAGGCCAGGCCTTCCAGTCGTCGGTCTCGTCCACCGACAGGATGGCGCCACCGACGTCTCGCGGATGCAGATGTAACCCGACGATCCCGGGCATACGGGCCTCCAGGACAACACGGACGTCCATCTCCCCAATCCGGTCGCGGAAACCCTCCATGTCATCGGTCTGGAGGATGACCATGTAGCCGCCGTCTCCACCCCGCCGCTGCAGGTGTCGACCGGCCGCAGTGCCCTCCTCTATCGGTGCCACCACCTCGAGCACAGTGTCACCAACCGGGAATAGGACATTCCGGAGTCCGAACCTCTCCACCCCGAGATCGTGGGCGCAGGCCGCCACGGCTAACTGGTCCACGAGATCGACCTCGACCTGGTCCAAATCACCGGCCACTAGCGCCACCTGTCGGAGCCTCATCACCATCGGGTCGACGCTAGGTGACGATTGTCAGCCGACGGGACCCCCGATTATTCCAAGCGCTCTTGGTACGTTGCCGGTCGTGCAGACTCGACGCCTCGGCCGAACCGGCCACGATTCGAGCGTTGCAATCCTGGGCGGCGCGGCCTTCATCACGGATACACCGGACGAGGCCGAGGGGCTGTTCCGCGAGGCCCTGGAGGCCGGCGTAAACCACCTGGACATTGCTCCCGGCTACGGGATGGCGGAGCGGGCCGTGGGCCCACACCTACCAGCGGTCCGCCACCGCCTTTTCCTGGCCTGTAAGACGGCCGAGACCGAGCGGGACTGGGCCCTGCGTCGCCTCGACCGCAGCCTTGAGCGCCTCCAGGTGGATCATCTAGACCTCTACCAGGCCCATGGGGTTACATCGCGGGAGGTCCTGGACCAACGCGACGAGGCTTTCCAGGTCATCCTGGATGCGCGTGACCGGGGGCTAACCCGGTACGTAGGCGTCACCGGACACGACCTTGGAGCCCCGAGCGCCCACCTAGAAGCGCTCCGTCGCTACGACCTGGATACCGTCATGTTCCCCGTTTACCCGACGGTCTGGTCCGACCCCACCTACCGAGCCGACGTGGAGGCACTACTCGCAGAATGTGCCGCACGGGATGTCGGCGTGATGGCCATCAAGGCCGTCGCTTGGCGCCCCTGGGGTGATCGGACCCCGGATGCCCTGAGCTGGTACGAACCCCACAGGACAGACGTCGACATTGAACGCGGCGTCCGGTTCGCCCTGTCGACGCCCGGAGTGCACGCCTTCTGCACCCCCAGCGACCCGGACACGGCCAGACGAGCCATCTCAGCCGCCATCCGATACGAACCGTTGAGCGATGGTGAGCGTCAAAGGACCGTCGAGGATGCGGAAAGTGAGGGGATCTTCCCCCTTTCCGAGAAGGCAGTCTCTCCCTGGCGCTGACCCCTAGGGAAAGCACAATCACGTTCAGCACTACAAACTTTGGGGTGGACTGCTTCGTCGGGCAGCGAGGCGGGAGTAGGGCCTGTCTAGCCCTCGGAAAGCTCGAAATTTTCTCTACCCATCTCCCTGACCGCAATTTCGCGGACCGCCGTAGGCTGGAACCACCGGGTCGACCACGGCCCGGTTCAATTCAAATTCAGTTCAAACGAAAGCGATATCGATAATGCCGAACGGCACAGTGAAGTTTTTCAACAGTGAAAAGGGCTACGGGTTTCTCTCCGTAGAAGGTGAAGAGGACGTCTTCGTCCACTACTCCAACATCGAGGGCGAGGGCTACCGAAGCCTCGACGAGGGCCAGGCCGTGGAGTTCGAGGTCGGCCCCGGCCGGAAGGGCCCAGAGGCCCTGAACGTCCGTAAGGTCTGACACGGGTGGGGCGAGCCTCGGGGCAACCTGAGGCCTCGGCCCAACCCCTGCGATGAGCCCGCCCTCCGGGGCGGGTTCGTTCGCGTCCGGGGCCAGATCAGACGTCCGGTCCGGAGCTCGGCCGGTAGCGCCGGTAGCCGGGCACGGAGCCGACGTGCAGGCCGCGCCCTCTCGCTGACAGCGCAGGTTTTCCGTCCCGGGCCATCCGGAAGGTCAACCACAGCACGGCAGCCAGGCTGATCGCCCCGCCGATCAGCGTCTCCGTCGAGGGCGTCTCGTCTCTCCAGATCCACAGCCACACTGGAGCCATCACGATCTCGGAGATCAGCAGCAGGCTCACGTCGGCTGGTGGTACGTACCGATGGGCGTAATTCCAGACTGGCGCGAAGACGCCGATCAGCAAGCCACCCCCGATGACCCCCATGAGCACGTCGTAGGCTGGTACGACAACCCCTGGTCCGAACGACGAGACGGCGGCTGCCGCAACTGCCGCCGCCGTCCCACCTACCAGCATCGGCACCCCCGGGTCTTGGATCGGCGAACTCCTGATAAGGACGGCGTACCCCCCGAGGGCGATGGGCAGGATCGCGGACAGAAGGGTTCCCAGGGCGTCGCCGGAGCCCACGTTGCCCCCGACCATCACAACCACGCCAGCCGCGGCAACCACCATGGCCATCAGGGTGTCCCTGCCGACCGGTTCCTTCAGAAAGATGCGCCCGAATAGGGCGGCGTAGAACGGGCTGGTGGACTGCATGAGGAGCACGAAGGCCGCCGAGGCCCGGCTCAGCGCCACGATGAACAGGGTGAACAGCCCGGCCACCACTAGCCCGGCCGCCACCTGGCGTAGCCCGGCCTCGACTACCGAGCGGAGCGGGTTTCGGCCGGCCGCCACGATGATGGCCGCCGAAACGACGGCAGTCGCCCAACTGCGGTGGAACAGGAACTGCCAGGCGTCAGCGTCGCGGAGCGCTCGAAAGGCAAGGGGTCCAAACGAGAACATGAGGCCGCAGAAGAGGACGAGGAGGGAGCCCTGCTGACGGCTGAGCACGGGGGGCATGGTCGGGCTTTCCTCCCTCCGAGACGAACCCAGCAAAGCTGACGTCGCCTACGAAGCGGACAGTCGACGAACACTACGCTCTATCCCTTCTTCCACGGTCTATGCCGGTCTTCGGGTGTCGTCGGTCACGATCGCGACAATCGCATCATCTGGTCGGTACCCTTGGGGTTGCTTCGACGGGTTCTCGTCGAAGGGTTCGCTACCGGGTACTGGTTCTTCCGGCCAC
>JAKURX010000049.1:0-10342 GCA_022451505.1 Acidimicrobiales bacterium
GACCACCACGTCGTCGTAAGCCGGCTCGTCCTGCATAATCCGCGGATCGCCCTGCATGTGCATAGCCACCCACCCCACGCCTAGGTCGGCGGCCACGCCGTCCAGGGTGGAGCTGACGTCGTTAACGATGGTGGCCCCGACGGCCACAGCCCGGCGGGCCACCTCGGCGTGGCGGGTGTCGATCGAGATGCGGACCCGGCCGTCAGCCACTTCCGGGAGGTCCGCCAGGCCGGCCACCACCGGCACCACCCGGGCCACCTCCTCGTCCACGCCGACCGGCGCGGCACCTGGACGGGTCGATTCCCCACCCACGTCGAGGATGGTGGCCCCCTCGGCCACCATGGCCCGGCCGTGGGACACGGCCTCCCCGTGATCGAGGAAGCACCCCCCGTCGGAGAACGAGTCTGGTGTGACGTTCAGAACGCCCATAACTCCTCCGGGAGAGCAAGCGGCGTGTGGCCCCTCCGGGACGGTCTCAGTGGTCAGGGTGGACATGGATCGACCCTAGCGTCGACCCGTTTCGGCTCCCAGACCCGTCCAGTCAGTGCCGACCTTTCTCAATGAACCTCATGGCCTCCAGACGAGTGGAGACCTCGTCCCGGAACACGCCGTGGACGGCCGAAGTGACGGTGACCGCCCCCGGCTTTTGGACCCCCCGCATGGACATGCACAGGTGCTCGGCTTCGACAACCACCAGGGTGCCCTGGGGTTCCAGGGTGCGCTGGATAGCGCCGGCCACCTGGGAGGTCAGGCGCTCTTGGATCTGCAGGCGTCGGGAGAAGCTGTCTACAAGGCGGGCCAGCTTGGAGAGGCCGGTAATCATGCCGCCTTTCTGCGGGATGTAGGCCACGTGGGCCACGCCGAAGAACGGCAATAGGTGGTGCTCGCAGAGCGAGTAGACGGGATGTCGCGGACCATAACCATCTCGTCGTGTTCGAGGTCAAAGGTCCGGATGAGGTAGTCGGCTGGGTCCTCATGTAGGCCGCTGCAAACCTCGGCGTACATGCGGGCCACCCGGGCCGGCGTCTCTTGTAGGCCGTCCCGGTTGGGATCCTCGCCGAGAGCGACCAGGATCTCGGCCACTGCCGCCTCGATGCGGTCCAGGTCGACCGGTTGGCCCACGTCGGCGGTCACCCGGACTCCCCATCGTCAGACTCCGAGACCACGACCCGGATATCGGGCAAGTTCCGGAAGCGCTCGTTGACGTCCAACCCGTAGCCCACGAGGAAGTCGCCGGGGACTCGGAAGCCCTCGTACCGAAGAACGGTCCCGTCCACCCGATGGTTCTCCCGAACCAGAAGGGCACAGACCTCGAGGCTGGCCGGGTTACGGGCCAGAAGGTTGCGGCGCAGGTAGTTCAGGGTCAGGCCGCTGTCCACGATGTCTTCCACGAGGATGACGTCGCGGCCGGCCAGGTCGAGGTCCAGGTCTTTAACGATCCGCACCACCCCGGATGACCGGGTGGAGTGGCCGTAGGAGGACACGGCCATGAAGTCAAACTCGACCGGCAGATCGATAGCTCGGGCCAGGTCGCTCATGAACATGAAGGCACCCTTGAGCACTCCGATTAGCAACGGGGCCCGACCGGCGTAGTCGACGGTGATCTCCTCGCCCAGGGCCCGGATCCGGGCCTGGAGGTCCTCTTCGGAAACCAGCAGCCGACCGGCGGTGTACCCGTCGGACGTGGCGGACGCGGACGGGTCTACGGCCATGGCCCGACCCTAGCGGTGCCCATGGGAGAGGCGGCCCGCTGAGCGAGTCACCCGGTGGCCGCCCACCACCTCGGTAGCCCGGACTCGGCCCCGAACCACGTCCAGCACCCGCTCCACGGAGGCGGCGTCGGGCGAGCGGCCGCCGTCGCGGTCGGCCAGCCAGGACCGAAGGGCCAAGCGGACTAGGTCGTCAGACAGGTCGGCTAGGGACCGTACGTCCGTCGGGTCGACATCAACCACCAGGCCGGCCAGCAGTCCGGCCGCCTCCCCAGCCCGTGCAGCATGCCGGGCCAGCAGCGGCACTGGGTCACGGCCCGAGATCTCGGCCAGTAACGGCAGCACCTCGTGGCGGAGCCGGTTGCGGACGAAACGCGGGTCGTTGTTCATGGGGTCGCAGACCGGCCGCAGGCCGACGGCCGCGCACAGGGCCGCCGTCTCGTGGCGACGCAAGGCCAGCAGGGGACGCTGCTGCGGCGCCCCGATGCCGGCCGCTCCCGGCACTCCGGCCCCCCGGAGCAGGTTGAGCAGCACTGTCTCGGCCTGGTCGTCAGCCGTGTGTCCGGTGAGCACCCCGGGCGGGAGGACGGCCCGCCGGGCGTCCCGGGCCCGCTCTTCGAGGTTCGAACCTGGTTCCACCGGGGCCACCACCGAGCGGGCCGTCGCCCCGCGGTCGGTGGCTGTCCGGACCACCCACGCCCCTTCGTCGGCCGAGGTGGGTCGTAGGCCGTGGTCGACGTGCCATGCCGTGACCTCCAGGCCGGCGTCAAGGGCTAGCACCAGGAGCGCCATGGAATCGGGACCACCGGACACCGCGCAGTCCACCGGGGTCCCGGCAGGGGGAAAGGCGCAGCGGTCCAGCAGGTCAGCGGGTCGTACGCCAGCCGCCGGGCCAGTGTCGTCGGATGCCGCCACAACCGCCACCTTCCGGTCAGCCGGCCACTGGCTCAGCCGGGGCGGGTGCCATCCGCTGGATCCACTGGTCGGGCTGGCGGATCTCATCGAGGCCAGGCAGGTGGGACGGGTCCTCCCAAACCCGGTCCAGCAGAGCGGTGCCACCGTGGGCCTCCACGGCGGCGATGAACGCCTCGCCCTGCGCGTACTGGGCCAGTTTGGCCTCCAGCCCGACCAGGCGCTGGAAGACCCTCGTCACTCCGGACGCGGTGCGCCGACGGTCAGCCATGACCCGGGCGAAGCGATCAGCACCCTCCACGATGCCCTCCCCGGCCCGACCCATGGTTACGTCGCCGTGCCCCTCCAGGAGGCTCATCAGGCCGGCGATCCGATCCAGGATGGCCTGTTGTTCGGGTGACGAGATGGCCCCTAGTACGCCACCCCCGGACCTCCCGTCGGCCGGATCCCCGGACCGCCGCCGGTCCACCAGGGACCGAAGGGCGGCGGTCAGGTCGAACGATTCGGTCTCGGTGCCGTCCAGGATGCCCGACACCAGCCCCAGGTAGTGCTCTCGCATCCACGGCACTCCCATGAACTGGGCCCGGTGGGTGACCTCGTGGAGGGCCAGCCACAGGCGAAAGTCGGTCGTCGAGAAGGCGTACCGGCGCTCAAGGGCCACCAGGTTGGGACCCACGTAGTAGACGAGATCCTGGTCCTCAGCCGCTTCGTCCTCCAGCACCAAGAGGTCGTACTGGCCCAACACCCGGGTGGACATCCACCCCAGTACGGCTCCCAGCTCAACGGCCCCGATCCGGGTGGCCAGTGCCGACGGGCCCCCGCCGGGACCGTCGGCCATGCGCTCAAACAACGGACGCAGGAGGCGCTGCAGCGAGGCCAGGTTGGCCCGGATCCAGTCGGCCCGGTCGACGACTCGGGCCCGGGCATCACCTGATAGGGCCCGCAGTCCAGTGGTGGCGGCTACCAGCTCCTCGGCACGCGCCGTGTGGACGTCGAACTCCCTGGTCAGGCCTTCGAGGTGGTGGGCTCCGCCGAACGGTGCCCGGTCGGCGACTCGAACGGCCACCTGTTCGGCCAGGGACCAGTCGACGAATACCTCGTTCACGGGGCGGTCGGGGACATCGGCGCGACGGGCGGGGGCCGGACGGAACCCGACCGGCGGTCAGCGCCTGGGATAGCGGGTGGACGAGACCTTCTGGAAATAGCCGACCAGGGTGGCCACGGTGAGGGCAAAAGCGCCGATGGCTAGCGGTACGGCTAGCCAGTAGTGCCAGATCACTCCTGCGAACACGTTCATGGATGAGATCCTAGGGGGTCGGTCAGCGGGTGGGGGCACGAGGCTGGGCCGGGCGCTGGGGGTCTGGACGAGCCCGCGCGGGGAATCGAACCCCGGACCTATTCATTACGAGTGAATCGCTCTTCCGACTGAGCTACACGGGCCGGGGCCGGCCCCAGGGGCCGGCCACCGGGGCAGCGTAACGGTCGGGACCGGTGCACCGTCCCGGCCTGCACCCCAAGGACGACCTCAGGCCCCCGGGCGCTGCAGGGGGGCCCAGGCCAGGAGCAGATGCTTCTCGCCCTTGGTGGCGAAACGCACGACCGCCTCGGCTCGGTCTCCCTCACCGTGCACCGACTGGACCACGCCGTCGCCCCAGGCCCGGTGGACCACATCGTCGCCAGGCTGCAGGCCCAACTCGTGGGCGCCGGTGGACGAGGGGCCCGACGCCGACTCAGAGGGCCCGCGGCCACCACCGAACACCGTGCCCGCCGGCTCCTCGTCCGGACGGTGGCGGGGAGGCGTCGGGTCGAACCAACCCCGGTCCGAGCCCGTGTCTCCTTCCCGACTGCCCCGGCTACCCCGGCTACCCCGGCTACCCCACCCGACATCCTGGCGGGCCGCCGTCCGGCTCTCCTCGGCGTCGACCATAAGGTCGTCGGGGATTTCGCTCAGGAACCGGCTGGGTGGGTTGTATTGGGTCTGGCCGTGCAGCATGCGGCTCCAGGCGTGGCTGAGGTGTAGTCGCTCCCGGGCCCGGGTGATGCCTACGTAGGCCAGGCGACGCTCCTCTTCCAGCTCGTCCGGATCGCCGAGTGCCCGCTGGTGGGGGAAGACGCCGTCCTCCATCCCGACCACAAAGACCACCGGGTACTCCAACCCCTTGGCGGCGTGCATGGTCATGAGAACGACCTGGCCGACGTCGTCCTCCCCGCCGTCAGGCAGATCGTCGGTGTCGGCTACCAGCCCCACCCGCTCCAGGAACTCGTCCACGTCGGTGAACTCGGAGGCCACGCCGACCAGTTCGGCCAGGTTCTCCAACCGGCCTTCGGATTCAATGGTGTGTTCGGCCTGCAGCTCGTCGAGGTAATTCGACCGGTCCAGCGCCCGTTCCAAGATGTTCCCCGGTCCGTCGTCCAAGGCGGCGGCCAGGTCGTCCACCAGAGCTAGGAAGGAACGGATCCCTGTGGCCGCCCGTCCGGTGACGCCGGCCTCCTCAGCGGACCGCAGGGCCTCCATGAAGCCGACGCCGTCGGCCACCGCCCGGGCGTCCACCCTGGCTACTGAGGTGTCACCCACGCCTCGCCGTGGCACGTTCAACACCCGTCGTGCCGCTACCTCGTCGGCCGGGTTGGCGGCCAGCTTCAGGTAGGCCATGGCGTCGCGTACCTCTCGCCGGTCGTAGAACCGAGTGCCGCCTACCACCCGGTACGGCACGCCAAGCCGGACCAGCTGTTCCTCCACGGCCCGGCTCTGGGCGTTGGTGCGGTAGAAGATGGCAAGGTCTGACCAGGGACGGCCCTCGGCCCGGAGCGCCCGGAGGCGACCCACCACCCACGCCGCCTCGTCCACCTCGTCATCGGCGCGGAAGCGGACGATGCGGTCGCCTGGACCGGCGGCCGTCCACAGTTCCTTGGGTTTGCGGCCCGGGTTCTTCGTGATGACGGCGTTGGCGGCGTCGAGGATGGTCTGCGAGGACCGGTAGTTCTGGTCCAGGACCACCACGGTGGCATCCGGGAAGGTCCGCTCGAACTCCAAGATGTTGCGGATGTCGGCGCCCCGGAACCGGTAGATGGACTGGTCGCTGTCGCCCACCGCGCAGACGTTCCGGTGCCCAGCACCCAGCAGCATCACCAGGTCGTTCTGGACCCGGTTGGTGTCCTGGTACTCATCGACCAGCACGTGCTCGAACCGTTGCCGGTAGTGCTCCAGGACGTCGGGGTGCTCGCGGAGGAGCCGAACGGCGTTGTCCAGCAGGTCGTCGAAGTCCATGGCCCCGGCCTTACGGAGCCGGGTCTGGTACTCGGCAAACACCTCGCCTAGGTGGCGTTCGTAGGGGCCGACGGCTTGCTCGGCGTAGGTGGCCGCTGACCGGCCCTCGTTCTTGGCCGTCGAGATGGCAGCGTGGATGGCCCGAGACGGAAACCGCTTGGCATCTAGGTTCAGGTCACGGACCACGTGACCGGTGAGGCGTACAGCGTCGCCCTGGTCGTAGATGCTGAACCGGGACGGGTATCCGAGTTGCTCGGCGTCCCGGCGCAGGATCCGCACGCAGGCCGAGTGAAAGGTCGAGACCCACATCCGGTGGGCCACCGGGCCCACCAGGGCGGCCACCCGTTCCTTCATCTCTCCGGCCGCCTTGTTGGTGAAGGTGATGGCCAGCAGTGCAAACGGTGACACCCCTCGCTCCCCTACCAAGTGGGCAATGCGTCGGGTCAGGACCCGGGTCTTTCCCGAGCCGGCCCCGGCCACCACCAGTAGGGGACCCATCGGGTGGGTGACGGCATCCAGCTGGGCTGGGTTCAGGCCTTCGGACAACCCGTCCACCGGACGGGGACTCACCCCGTTGGGAACCGGATCCGGGTCGAAGGGAGCCATCGGGCGCACCCTACCGGTGGCCGGCGACGGGCTCCGGGGTGCCTCCGGGGCGGTACCCCGGTGTGGCATAGGGTGGCCCGCCATGACCCGAACGTTTCGCTTCAGCGTCCAGGCCTCGGCTCCGCGGCCGGCCGCCGAGTGGCGGGAGATCGGCCGCCGGGCCGAGGATCTCGGCTACTCGGCCCTCTCGGTCTCGGACCATCTGGACGCCGAGATGGCGCCGCTGATCGCCCTGGCCGTCACCGCCGAGGCCACCCGCGACCTACGACTCACCACCTTGGTGCTGGGCAACGACTTCCGGCACCCGCTCTTTCTGGCCAAGCAGGCGGCGACGCTGGACCTGCTGTCCGACGGGCGCCTGGAGCTGGGCCTCGGGGCTGGCTGGAAGACCACCGACTATGACCAGTCGGGAATTCCTCTGGACCGGCCTGGGGTGCGCATCGCTCGGTTAGCCGAAGCGGTGAAGCTTCTGAAGCACTGCTTCGGAGAGGGCCCGTTTGACTTCGAGGGCGAGCACTACACCGTGCGGGGCTACGACGGGCAGCCCACCTGTATCCAGTCTCCCCACCCGCCGTTCCTGCTAGCTGGTGGCGGGCGGCGCATGCTGAGCCTGGCGGCCCGGGAGGCCGACATCGTCGGGCTGAACGCCAATATGGCGGCTGGGGTGATCGACCAGCGTGCCGGGGCCACGGCCACCGTTGAGGCCACCGACGAGAAGCTGGGCTGGGTCCGCGAGGCGGCCGGCGACCGGTTGGACGACATCGAGCTCCAGACCCGGGTGCACATGGCCCAGATCACTGACGATCCGGTGGGCCTGGCCGAGCTCATGGCCCCCGCCCTGGGCCTAGACGCCGAAGCGGCCTTGGCCTCCCCGCACGTTCTGGTCGGTTCGACAGGGCAGTGCGTGGAAACCCTGCTGGCCTGGCGGGAACGTTGGGGCCTGACCTACATCGGCCTCAACGAGGACGCCATGGTGGAATTCGCCCCCGTAGTGGAGGCCCTGGCCGGGGTCTGAGCCCCACTGGCCCTGGCGGCACCGTGCCACCCACCGGCTACCAGAGCTCGTCGACGTAGCGGTCGGTTCCGACCTCGGTGCGGAGGAACGGCGCCGCCGAGGTGACCCGGCCTACCCCGGAGGCCTCCAGGCGGGCCGCATAGTCCACGAACCGGTCCCAGCAGGCCTGGGGGTCCCCCTCCAGGAAGAACACCTGCATGGTGGCGTCCGGACCGGGGGGTGGTGAGCCGAGATCCATGGGGGCGTTGCTGGTCATTGCGTCGCGGGGCACAGCGGTCCACTGGGCACACGAGGCCACCGGCCCGTCGGTGAACAGCGGCGGCAGGCCCTCGTTGTCCAGCCAGGCGTCAAGATCGACGGGGTCCGCGCCCCCGGTCGGCTCCACGACCACTGAGACGATCCCTGCGTAGTGGTGGTCCAGCGCCAGGTCCACCGGTACCGGGTCCTTGTCCCGGTACCGGTTTGAACGGTGCCGGTACAGGACCGTGTGGGCGTGACGACGCTCCTGGAATCCCCGGCCCGCCGTGTACAGCCTCACCACCTGGTCCGCCCCCCAAGCGAAGTGGTCGTCGTGGTGTCCGTCTTCCACCCAATAGATGGCCACATAGGAACCCCGGTCGACCGGATCGCTGATCGAGTTTCCCTCAGCCGGGAACCGCAGGTCCTTGAGTTCCCGGGTGGCCACCCAGCGGCTCCCGGCGAAGCACCACGGACCGGTCATGCAGCCGCCGTAGAAGTGATCCCGCTCGTACCACCGGTTGTAGGCCACCTCGTGGCCCGGCTCGGGGTCGACCAGCGTGTAGAGCATGCTGCCGGCCCGGACCAGATGGCCGGGGTTCAGGTCGTCGGACGGTGCCACAGGGCCTCCTCGGGTGGTCGGGCTTCCCCCAGCGTGTAGCCGACCCCGGTCCGGTGCAAACCGGCCGACCGGGTTGCTCAGCGGGGTTCGATGAGGATGGAGGCGGTGGCCCGGCCTACCCGGCCGCCCAGGTCGTAGAGGACGGCGTCGGACAGGCCGATGCCGTCCCCGTTGTTCTTGTGGAGGCCGCGGAGGCCGACCCAGTCGCCGACCGGATCCCGGAAGGCGGAAACCGTCAGGTCGGCGTTGACGGTGATCCAGGCGTCCGGTTTGAGGTACTGGGCGGCCATGGACGCCATGTCGGCGATAGCGGCGAGGCGGACGAACGGGCTGGTCGGGTGGCCCTCGACCATCTCGTTGTGCAGGCGGAGCCACAGCAGGCCCGGGGCACCGCTCCGGTACGCCCCCTCCTGGCGCAGCTCAACGGCCCGGAGGAACCCGGGGACGCCGACACCGACCATCGATAACTCGATCGGTTCGTCGGGCATTGGGTGCGGGTCGTCCTCAGCGTGGGCCGTGCGGACCGGATCCACTGGGTTCGGGGTATCGCCCACCCGCATCCGCAGCGTGGTCGACCGGGCCACCTCTACCTCGTCGGCGTAGAGCGACGCTCGAACTACCTGGATGCGTCGCCCGTCCCGCAGCACCTCGACCTCGGGCCGAATCGGGTCCAGCGGGACCCCTCGCATCAGGTCGACGGTGTGGCGGCAAGTACGCATAGGTTCCGCAGTGGGCACCGATTCAGCTAGATGGGCCAGAACGCCGGAGACCGTTCCTCCGTGTTGGATCGACGGGTCCCACGGTCCGCCAGCCAGAGGCCCGGGAACCAGCAGGCCGTCGCGTTCGGTGAAGAACGGTTCGGTTTCGAAAAGCGGCGGGCCGACGGGTGCGCTCACCCGGGGATCATGCCGTCCGACCGAGCAGCGATAGGAGTCGGACGCCGGCTAACGCCCCTTCGGGGGGCAGGACCGGTGAGCCGAACAAGTCCGCCATGGCGTCAGATCCAGCCAACGGAAGCCAGAAGTCCAGGCACCGCTCGGCCAGCGACTCGGGCAGTTCGGCGTCACAACCGCACGCCCGCGCCAGGTCCCAGCCGTGGGCCAGGTTCTCGGTGACCCGGAACCCGACGACCACCCCACCCGGTAGGTCACCCACGAAGTGGGGATGGAGGGCGTCGAGCACGCCGTCGGCCGAGGCGGCGTTCAGAGCAGCTAGGGCCGTACCCCGCCAGGCGGCCATCGGATCCAACCCCAGGATGGAGGGGTCCACCTCGGTGTCCCACGACCCACCCTCCCGGAGCAACCGGGCGACCAGGGCCTCACCGGTGACTACGTGGGCGACGAGCGTTTGGACGTCCCAGTCGTCACACGGTGTAGGTCGGTCCCAGTCCGATCCGGTGACCGCAGACAGGCACTCCCCGAAAAAGGCGCAGGCCGAGGAATAGGCAGCCAGGGTGTCAGAGTGCTCGCCGTCCGACAGGCCGACGGCGTTTACTCCCACTCGATGGTGCCCGGAGGCTTCGAGGTGATGTCGTAGGCCACCCGGTTCACACCGTCCACCTCGTTGATGATCCTGCTGGACATCCGCTCCAGCAGGTCGTACGGGAGGCGGGCCCAGTCGGCGGTCATGGCGTCTTCGCTGGTGACGGCCCGGATGACAACCGGTCGGGCATACGTGCGCTCATCGCCCATGACGCCCACCGATCGGATGTCGGGCAGCACGGCGAAGGCTTGCCAGATCTCTCTCTCCAGGCCGGCTGCCCTCAGTTCCTGACGCACGATCAGATCGGCGGCCTGAAGAACAGCCACCGTGTAGGGCGTGACCTCGCCGATGATGCGGACGCCCAACCCGGGGCCGGGGAACGGTTGGCGCCAGACGATCTCGTCGGGCAGGCCCAACTCGGAACCCACGGATCGCACCTCGTCCTTGAACAGGTTGCGCAGCGGTTCGACCAGTTCGAAGTCGAGGTCCTC
>JAKURX010000049.1:10359-12426 GCA_022451505.1 Acidimicrobiales bacterium
GACTCTTGATCTTGGCCGCGTCCTTGGTGCCCGACTCGATTACGTCCGGATAAAGCGTTCCCTGGACTAGGAAGCGAGCATCGGTGATACCGCCCGAGGCGTCCTCGAAGATCCGGATGAACAGTTCGCCGATGGCTTTGCGCTTGTCCTCCGGGTCGATGACCCCCGCCAACCGTTCGAAGAAGCGCTCGGCGGCCCGGACGTGGATCAGCTCGATGCCCTGCGTCTTCTGGAAGGTCTCGACGACCTGCTCGCCCTCCCCAGCCCGCATGAGGCCGGTGTCCACGAAGACACAGGTCAGTTTGGAACCGATGGCCTTGTGCACCAGGGCGGCGGCTACCGCTGAGTCGACCCCACCGGACAGCCCGCAGATGGCCCGGCCATCGCCCACCTGCTCGCGGATGGCGGCCACCGCGGAGTCGATGACCGAGGTCATGGTCCAGTCGCCGGCGCACCCGCACACGTCGTGCACGAACCGGCCGAGAAGGTCCTGGCCGCACGGCGTGTGGTGCACCTCGGGGTGGAACTGGACGGCGTACAGGCCGTCCTCCGGAGCCTCGAAGGCGGCCACCGGGGCCTCAGGCGATGAGGCGGTCACCGTGGCGCCCGGTGGGGGCTCGGTGATGGCGTCGAAGTGGCTCATCCAGACCGGGTGGGCGCCCGCTCCCGCGTCGGCTAGCAGGCGGCCCGGCTCGGCCACCGTCAGGTCGGTGCGCCCGTACTCGCCCCGCTCGTTGGGCCCTACGGTCCCGCCCCTCTGGTGGGCAATGAGTTGGGCGCCGTAGCAGATGCCCAGGATGGGCACCCCGAGGTCGTACACACCAGGGTCGATCCGGGGCGCTCCGTCCACGTGCACCGAGGCCGGTCCGCCGGAGAAGATGATGCCGCTGGGCCGACGCTCGGCGAACTCGGCGGACGTGAGGTCACGGGAAACGATCTCGCTGTAGACGTTCGCCTCGCGCACCCGCCGGGCGATGAGCTGGGCGTACTGGGCCCCGAAGTCGACGACCAGAATGCGATCGGTGGCGCGGGCGCTCCCACCCGTGGTGTCAGCCATTGGAGAGGTGCGGGGGGGCTAGTGCCCCATCCCCACGCCCTGGGACTTCTGCAGAGACTTGCCCTCGGTCTGGAGGGCGGGCGCCACCATGACCTCGGCCTTCTGGAATTCCTTGACGTCCACGTAGCCGCAGGTGGCCATGGAGGTCCGGAGCCCGCCGAATAGGTTCAGCTTGCCATCGTTCTCGTTGGCCGGACCGAGGAGGATTTCCTCCAGAGTGCCTCGGGTCGCCGTCTGGACCCGGGCGCCTCGAGGCAGCGTCGGGTGGAAGGTGGCCATACCCCAGTGGTAGCCCCGGCCGGGGGCCTCGGCGGCAGCGGCCAACGGCGAGCCGATCATCACGGCGTCGGCACCGCACACGATGGCTTTGGAGATATCGCCCCCAGTGGCCATGCCGCCGTCGGCGATGACGTGGCAGTACACACCGGTCTCATCCAGGTGGCGCATGCGGGCCGCCCGCACGTCGGCGATAGCCGTGGCCTGCGGGACACCTAGGCCCAGGACACCACGCGTGGTGCAAGCGTGGCCGGGACCCACCCCCACCAGGACGCCGGCAGCGCCAGTACGCATCAGGTGGAGGGCCGCCTTGTTGGTAGCGCAGCCGCCCACGATGACCGGAATGTCCAGTTGGCGGATGAAGGTCTTGAGGTTGAGTGGTTCGACGACAGTCGACACGTGCTCGGCCGAGACCACAGTGCCCTGTATGACCAGCATGTCCAACTCACCGGCCAGGATGTCGTCCAGCAGGGCATTGGTGCGCTGCGGGGTGACCGAGGCGCAGGAGACCACGCCAGCGGCTTTGATCTCGCGGATTCGCTCGGTGACCAGCCCGGGGATGATGGGCTGCTGGTAGAGCTCCTGCATCCGCTTGGTGGCCTTCTCGACCGGCTGCTCAGCGATCTCGGCCAGAGTCGAATCGGCATCCTCGTAGCGGGTCCAGAGACCCTCGAGGTTGAGTACCCCCACGCCACCCAGACGACCGACCTCGATGGCGGTAGCTGGACTGACCA
>JAKURX010000005.1 GCA_022451505.1 Acidimicrobiales bacterium
GAACTCCTCATCGTGGCCATCATCGGCCTGGTCCTGTTCGGTGGTAGCCAGCTCCCGAAGTTGGCTCGCAACCTGGGACGGGCTCAGAAGGAACTGCAGAAGGGGCTTGCTGAGGGCCACGAGGACGCCAGTTCCTGAGACGACGACGAGGCCTCCTGACCCGGGAACCGTTCGCGTCGGGGATCCGGCCCAGACGGCCGCTCCGGCCGGCCGGGCACAACAGGCCCGACGGTACACTCCGGGTCTATGAGCAACTTCTCCGAGGAACTCGCGCCGCAGCCGCCGATTGGTGATGTCAAGGTTGTCTACCTCGGACCGGCTGCTCCGCACTGGGAGGTCCGGTCGAGTTTCGGCGATCCGCACCTGATCGAGTCCTTCCGGGACCGGGTGCACGCCCGCCTGATGCTCCTCCCGCCCCACGACCCTCAGTTCCGGCGCAACCGGGAGCGCATCAACCGCGACGCCGAGCGCGAGAACGTCCTCATCTCCTGGGACCTCGGCTTCGACGAGGAGGGCGCGGTGGCTGCCGGGGCCTGACCCCGGTTCGCCGAAACGCGACAACAGCCCCGACGACTGAATCGTCGGGGCCGCTGCCGGAACGGGGCGTGGAGGGGTCGCCCCTGGGGGATCAGGCGGCTACGGCCACCAGATCGTCCTTCTGTCGGCCCGCGTGGATCGCCGCTCGGCGTTCCTTCAGGATTCGGCGCCGCTGGCGCTCTGAGCAGCCTCCCCACACACCGTGCTCGACGCGGTTGGTGAGGGCGTACTCGAGACACGGCGCTGTGACGGTGCACCCGGCGCAGACCTGCTTGGCGATCTCGACGCCGATGCCGTCGTGGGGGAAGAAAACCTCGGGGTTGCTGTTGGCGCAACTACCCCGAGTCATCCAGGTGGTTTCCATGGTCGGTATCTCTCCTGCTTTCTGGACCGTCGTACGGTCGGTCCGGTGGGCCGCTCCGCCCCTGATGCCCTATTTCTCTCACACGGGGCCGAAAGCCTCCGTAAAGGCCAGAAGCCGTCCGTCGAAACGGGAGATCGGGGGCTAGCGGGCGTTTAACGTCCCGTTACCTTCCGGATGGGGTTCATCTACATTTTTCACCCGCTAGCCGGATACCGGTCGGGTGGACCTCGTAGGCTTCGGAGGACCGGTTGGCTTGTCGCCGCACCGTCCGTTCGCTGATGACCGACTCTCCCACCGCCCTCTCCGGACACGCAGACAACCGCTCGGGGATGTCCACACCGGTCCGTGCCCTGCTCGTCCTGGCCCTTCTCTACCTGTTCCTGACCGGGGTCGAGCTGTTAGGCGGTGGCTTCAAATACCTCGGCAAGGACCTGGTCGACGGCCTGTTCGAGGGTGTGTCTAATCCACTCAGTGGCTTTTTCGTTGGTCTCCTGGCGACCATCCTCGTCCAGTCCTCGTCGGTCTCGACCTCGGTGATCGTGGGCCTGGTGGCCAGCGGTGTGGTCGGGGTCGACGAAGCGGTGCCGATGGTCATGGGCGCCAATGTGGGCACGACTGTCACGGCCGTGCTGGTGTCCCTCGCCCACATGAGGCGTGCCCAAGAGTTCCGACGGGCCTTCGCAGCCGCCACGGTCCACGACTTCTTCAACGTCCTGGCCGTGCTCGTGTTTCTGCCGTTCGAGATAGCCACCAACTACCTGTCCCGAACCGCCGGATGGATCACCGACCAGGTCATTGGCAGTTCGGGTGCGAGCTTCAGGAGCCCCCTCAAGCAGGCAGTCAAGATGCCTGCCGGTTGGGTCAAGGACCTGTTGGCCGACCTCGGCGCACACGGCGACGTCCTTGGTGGCTTCCTCATCGTCATCGGGGTGGCGTTCATCTTTGTGGCGTTGGCCTTCATTACGAAGAACATGCGACTGCTGGTGGCCGACCGGGTTGAGGCCGCCATCAACCGGGCTCTCGGCGCCGGTTCCGGCATGGTGGCCATCCTTATCGGAGCGATCATCACGATCTCGGTGCAGTCGTCGTCGATCACGACGTCCGTGCTCGTACCACTCGCCGCTTCAGGGGTACTGACCCTCGAGAACATCTACCCGGTGACCCTTGGGGCCAACGTTGGTACCACGGTCACCGCCTTGTTGGCCTCGCTGGCCACTGGGAGTCCGGCTGCCGTCACGGTGGCGATCGTGCACACGCTGTTCAACCTGAGCGGGATCATGGTCTTCTACCCGATTAAGGCCCTTCGACGCGTGCCGATACGTCTAGCAAGGGGCCTGGCGGACATCGCCATGGAACGGCGCAGCATGGCCGTTGCCTACACGGTGGGTATGTTCGTGGTGGTGCCGCTTCTCGGCGTGCTGATCCTCCGATGAGACCTAAAATCGAACTTCTGACAAGGGGGCGACGCCCATGGTGATGAGTTTCTTCCGCCGCAGCGACGACAGCGGCCTTGGCCGCATTGAGGCGCAGGTCCAGCGCATGGTGACCGACGCCCGACACACGTTTGACCTGGCCATGAACGCCATCGCCGGTGGCTCGGTTGCCTCGGTGGCCGACGAGGTTCGTCGGACCGATCGTCAGATCAACGTCACCGAGATGGAGATCCGCCGCGAGTTGGTCGTGCACTTCTCGGTCCATGCCGGCGGCGACGCCACCGAGATGCTCGTGTTCATGAACATGATCAAGGACCTCGAACGGATCGGCGACTACAACAAGAACATCTTCGACCTGGCCGAGGAAGGGGTGTCGTTCGCTGAGGCCGACGATCTGGAGCGCATCCTGGGTTTCCGCGACGAGGTCTCGTCCCGCATCGCCCTGATGGGCGAGATTCTGACCGAGCGTGACGAGGAGCGGGCCCGGACCTACATCGCTCGGGGGGACGAGCTACGCCGTGAGTTCGACGCCCTGGTGAGTGAGTTAGTCCACTCCACTGGCCCGGCCCTGTACGCGGTGCCCCGGGCGCTGCTCTACCGGTTCCTGAAGCGCGTGACCGCCCACTCCCTGAACGTGGTCAGCGCCGTGGTCATGCCAGTGGACCGGCTGGACTACTTCGACGAGGACGTCGAGGACCGGGACTGACCGTTCCGAGATCAGCTGGTCCGGTGTCGGGCGACCGGCCCTAGGGTCGGTGACCATGCGCATCCTCGTTACCAACGACGACGGGATCTCCTCTCCGGGCCTTAGTGCCCTGGCCGGTGCGGTGGCCGCCGCCGGGCATCAGCCGGTGGTGGTCGCACCGTCCACCGACTGGAGTGGCGCATCGGCCTGTCTCGGTCCCATCGATGACCCTGGCCGGGTCGCGGTGAACGAGGTGGGAGTCGGTTTGCCGGACGGCGGGTCGTTGGTCGGGTTCTCGGTGGCTGCGCCCCCAGCGCTGATCACCATGCTGGCCAGTTTGGGCGGATTCGGTGATCCGCCCAAAGCGGTAGTAGCCGGCATCAACCGGGGACCCAATACCGGACGCTCAACCCTGTTCTCGGGAACCATCGGGGCCGTCCTGGCTGGCGAGCGCTTCGGCTGGTCAGGCCTGGCAGTCAGCCTGGACGTGGCTCCGTCCGGAAACGGCGACCTCGGACCGCATCGCGAACCCCACTGGCAGTCGGCCGCCGACCTGGCCGAGACCATGGTGTCCTGGATGGTCGAGGCGCCACCCCGGACCGTGCTCAACCTCAACGTGCCGGACAGGCCGACGTCGGAAACCAGGGGCCTGCGGTGGGCCGACCTAGCACCAGTGGGAGGCGTGCGGACCGTTATCACCGGACGTGATGAGGTTGGCCTTCGCCTCGACCTGGTGGCCAACGACCTGCCGGTGCCCGAGGGCTCGGACAGCGACCTGCTGCGGAACGGTTGGGCCACGGTTACTCCACTGGCGCCAACCCATGCCGCGTCGGGGGACCTTCCGCTCGACGAGTGGGCGACAGGGTGGCGGGGCCGGCCGGCTTCGGGCGGAGTCTCCGACTGAGGTCCCGGGTGGAGGATCAGCCGCGGTACCGAACCCGAGTCGCCAATGGGTGCGGCGCCGGCTGCCGTTACGAGAGGTAGTCCGGCCCCCACACCTGGGGTCGGGGCCCCGTAGCCTCCGAGCCGTGGACGGCGACGCATCGGAGGCGGGATCCTCTCCGGCCGACAGGCCCCGGATCATCGTTAGTCCTTTCACCCGCTTCGCCCGGACGCACGTGTTCGGGGCGGTGTCCGATGCCATGGTCGCTGTCGCCCTAGCTGGCTCGATCTTCTTCTCTATCGACCCGGACGCTGCCCGGTGGAGGGTGTCCCTCTACCTGGTGCTGACCATCGCCCCCTTCGCCGTGGTCACCCCCCTGATTGGCCCGCTGGTCGACAGCGTGCGTGGGGGGCGGCGGGGAATGATCCTCCTCACCGTCCTGGGCCGCGGCCTCGTCGCCTGGCAGATGGTTTTCCACCTAGACGGCCTACTGCTGTTCCCGCTGGCCTTCGGGTTGCTGGTGCTCCAGAAGGGCTACTCGGTGGCCAAGAGCGCGGTGGTTCCGTCGCTGGTCCGCAACGACCTGCAACTGGTGGAGGCCAACGCCAAGCTGGCCCTCCTGAGCGCCGTGGGCAGCATGGTGGGCGCTGGGATCGGTGGTCTCGCCCTGCTGGTCGGGCAGACGGCTCCCGCCATGGTGGCCGTAGGGGCCTACGCCCTGACTCTGCTGTTCGCCCTCCGGCTCCCCAAGGTGGTGGTGGCGCCCGCTCCGACCACGGCCGGCGAGCGAGCCGAGCTTAGGAAGCGGGGCATCCGGGCCGCTTCGGTAGCCATCGGGACGTTCAGGGCCGTGGTCGGCTTCACCACATTTCTCCTGGCCTTCGAGTTCCGGGGCGGCGCGGAAGGGGTGCCGATCGACGGCGCGGGACGGGCGGCCGGGGCGTCCACCGGTCTGGTGCGGGGCCAGGACGTCCTGGGCAGCCCTGCTGCGCCAGTCTGGCACTTCGGCCTGGTGCTCCTTTCGGTGGGCGTCGGGGCGTTCCTGAGCGCCCGGTTGGCACCGGTGGTACGACGGCGGCTGTCCGAGGAGCGGATCATCCTGAGCGTCCTGTTCCTCGGGTGTGCTGGCTCGGTGCTCTCGGCCTGGCTGGGTGGCCTGCGTGGGGCGGTGGTCATCGGCGGGTTGGTGGCTCTCTGCAGCGGAACAGCCAAGTTGGCGTTCGACTCGTTGGTCCAACGCGACGCCCCGGGGGCCAACCACGGCCGGTCGTTCGCCCGCTTCGAGGGCCGATTCCAGCTGGTATGGGCCGTGGGGGCCTTTCTGGCCGTCTTCTTCCCTCTCCAGGTGGAGCACGGATACAGCATGGTGGCTGTGGCCATTCTGGTCGCCCTCTGGTGGTTCCGTCAGGGGACCCGTCCGGCACCGCCGGTCGTCACCCCGGAGGACCCCGACCGGCCAGACGGGCAGTTGGGCTTCTGGCGACGCGACAGTTCCTAACCGTCCGGTTTTCGTCGGAGCGCCGCGCGGTAGCCGACCAGAGTCCGGTCAGCGGGCTAGCCGTTGTCGGGTAGGTCGATGCGGGCCAGCCAGAGGCCGGGAGCGTCGACCTCAGCCGGAGTGGGCAGGTGTCGCTTGTCTGACCACAAACGGGCCAGGCCGTCGGCCCCGTTGCGGTCCACCACACCATCCACAAAGGCTGTCCCCCGGTCGACCTGTTCCTGGGTGAGGTCGAGGCCCAGGATTCGTTCCACGAACCGGTCGGCCTCCCCGGTGCCGACTCGCCGTCGCCGGACAGCCTCGGTGACCTGGCGGTACGACCCGATGAGGGTGCCGCCGACGTCGTCCATCACGTGGTCCACATAGCCGATGACCAGGGCAACCAAGGCCTCCAGCCTGGGCAGCAGCGCCTCCTGTTCGGGGGAGCGGACTGCACCCAGCACCATCTCCGGGTCCAGCACCTCGTGGAGGCGGGCCAGGGCTTCGGGACCACCGGAGAGGTCCACGTCGCCTAACCGCTCCTGGAGCTCCGACGAGTCGTTGCGGAACGCCCCGGCGTGCCGGGACAGAAGGTCAACCAGGACGGCCCGTAAATGGGGGACGCCGAGTACCGCATGGTGGGCGACCTCGTGGAGGCAGATCCAGAGTCGGAGGTCCTCGGCGGGGAGGCTCCAGTCGTCAGCGAACGCGGCCACGTTAGGGGCTACGACCAGGATCTCGTCCCCTTCCCGGGGGATGGGCAGGTCGTAGGAGCCGAGGTTCCGGGTAGCCAGCCGTCCGACCATAGTCCCGGTGGTGACGGAGGCCATCAGAGGGGCCATAGCGGCCACCAGGCCGGACAGCCAGCCTGCCGACGGATCGGTCGTGGGGTCCTCGGTGCCGCCGGATACCACCTCGATGCCTCCTGGGCCGAACGTTGACGGGCCGGCCACCGGATCGTCAGGAATCTCTGTCATGCGGGCCAGGTAGGGGCGGTAGGCGTCGACGGAGGCCGAGGCCCAACCGGCCCGGGTAACTGGTCGGACGCCCAAGGTCCCCGAACGGGACACCGTCAGGCCGGTTCGGTCGGTGACGTTGAGTTCGGCCACCCGGACCAGCGACTCGTATTCCATACGGACCACAGGCTCCACGTTCGGCTCGCTGGTCCCTTCGGAGGCGACAGCCATGGCCATCTGGCGGGCCGGATCCTGTCCACCGGAGCCGCCCGTACCAGGAAGGCCCGGCAGGCCGCTGCCGGGTATTCCCCCGAAGGCCCGGAAGAGCGCGGCGAAAGGATCGGCGTCGCCGCCGGGGCGGTCCCGGTCGTCGGGAGGTTGTGGTGGATCCTCGGGGCTCACACGGGCACTCTATGGCGATGGAGTCAGCGCATTTCCTGCGGGTAGGAGTCCTGCCGGCGGGTCTGGAGGGGCCCGGCAGCCGGGCCCTCGGAGGCCTCCGGTGAGGGTCGTCGTCACGGGCTCCACCAGCGCCGTCGGGCGCCGGGTCTGTGCCCGCCTGGCCGCCACCGGGCACGACGTCCTGGGGTTGGACCGTCGCTCCAGCGTTCCGCCCGCTCCCGGCGTGGAGATCCGGGTAGTGGACCTGGCGGTAGCCGACTTACGTAATCTCCTGGCCGAGGCCGACACGGTCGTCCACCTGGCGTCCGGGGTGACGGCGGGTGATCTGGGTGCCAACACCGGCCACGACCGGTTGGCCGTCATGGAGCGCCTCTTGGCTGCGGCGGCCGACGTGGGGGTGGAGCACCTGGTGGTGAGGTCCTCGGCCATGGTTTACGGCGCCTGGCCGGACAACCCGGTGCCGCTGACCGAGGACGCGCCGGTGCGGCCGTGCCCCGACTTCCTTTTTGCCGTGCACCGGGCCCGTCTGGAGGAGATGGCCACCGCGTGGGCCAACGGGGGCGGAGGAAGTTCCGGTGCCGGTTCGTCGGGTTTGCGGGTCCTGACCGTGCTACGACCGGCGGTGACGGTGGCCGAGGAGCGCCCCGGGGGCCTGGCCAGCGTGGTGGGAGCCGCAGCGTCGATCCGCAGCGACGAGGGAGAACCCCTCGGCCAGTTTCTACACAGCGACGACTTGGCCGATGCCGCGGTGTGCGCGGTAGAGGCCCGTCACAACGGCCCGCTGAACGTGGCACCCGACGGCTGGATCGGCGTCGACGTGATGGCCGAGTTGGGAGGGCCGGGTCCACGCCTGCGCCTTCCGGGCCGCCTAGCTGTGCTGGTAGGCCGGGTGCTGTTTGCTACCGGCCTCTCGCCGGCACCCCCCGGGGTTTTCCCATACTCGGTGCATCCGTGGGTGGTGTCCAACGACCGCCTACGCGACCTGGGGTGGGAGCCGTCGCACTCCAACGAGGAGGCCTACGTGGCCGGGCATGAGCCGGGGATCCTGGACCGGATGGACGCCCGGGCCCGCCAGCAAGCGTCGCTGGTTGGGGCAGGGATCCTGACCGTGGGGCTGGTCTGGCTGCTGTTGCGGTTGGCACGCGGGCGATCTGCCGACCGGCGAAGGTGACGCCGTCACTGGGTGGACCGATGGCACCGGAGGCTTCCGGACGGGTCGAGACGCTGCGACCTGCCGGTCCGTCGGGCACCGTACGATTGCGCCCCATGACAGCGAACCCGGGCAGGTCCGACGAGACGGATCCCGAGACCCGGCTGGAACTCACAGCGGACCCACTACCGGTCGAAGGGTTGACCCGCTGGGTCGCCCGACCGGACTGCGGTGCGGTGGTCGTCTTCTGTGGAAACGCACGCGACCACGCCGAGGGTCGTCCCGGGGTGACAGCCCTGGAATACGAGGCCTACGACGCCCAGGTAGTCCCTCGCCTGGGCCGGATCGCCGACGAGGCCCGCCGGCGGTGGCCGGACCTGGGCCGTGTGGCCCTGGTGCACCGGACCGGTCCGTTGGAGGTTGGTGAGGCCGCCGTGGTGGTGGCCGTGTCGTCACCCCACCGGGACACGGCGTTTGAGGCTGGGCGCTGGTGCATCGACACGCTCAAGGCCACCGTTCCGATTTGGAAGAGCGAAACGTGGGACGGTGGCCAGAGCTGGGGGACGGACGCCCAGCACGTTGTCGACGTCGAGGGGTCAAACGGCCCGGTCGGCGGGGTGACGTGGTGAACCCGGCCGTCTTATTCCTGATCGGGGGGGTTGGCCTGGCGGTCGTGCTCTCGATCGTGGTGTGGTTGTTCAGCCGGCCGCGGACCAGGGTCGAAGACCCCAACGAGCTTCGGCGCACGCTGCGGTCTCTGCGATCGTCGTCGCCAGGTTCCGCGACGCCGGTGCACGGCGACGGTGGCCTCCGCGTCCTGGGCCGGGAGGATCGAGACGCCCAACCGGGTCAGTCCGAGGACCAGCGGGACGGCTAGGAACCCTTCGTGGCACGGGACTTGGCGATCGACCTGGGGACGGCCAACACGCTGGTCTACGCCCGCGGGGAAGGGGTGGTGCTGGCCGAGCCGTCGGTGATCGCCATCAACGAGCGGACGGGTGACGTCCTGGCTATGGGCGACGAGGCCTGGCACATGATCGGGCGGACCCCGGAGCACGTGGTGGCCAAGCGGCCACTGCGCAAGGGGGCCATCACCGAGTTCGACGTCACCCAGCGGATGGTCCGTCTGCTGCTGGAACGGGTCGGCGTGAGCCGTTTTAACCGTCCCAAGGTGCTGGTCTGCGTACCGTCGGCCATCACCGCCGTGGAGCGTCGGGCGGTGACCGAGGCGGCCCGAAAGGCCGGGGCCGCCGATGCGCAGCTGATCGAACAGCCGCTGGCGGCGGCCATCGGCGCCAACCTCCCGATCAGTGAGCCGGTGGGGAACATGGTGGTCGACATCGGTGGGGGAACCTCGGAGTCGGCCTTGCTCTCGTTAGGGGGCGTAGTGGCTCTCGAGGCGATCCGGGTCGGCTCGTTTGACATCGACGCCGCCATCCAGGCCTACGTGCGCCGCGAGTACGGGCTGGCCATAGGTGAGCGCACCGCCGAGGAGATCAAGTGGCACATCGGCTCAGCGGCTCCCACTCCGGACGAGGGGCGGGCCGAGGTGAAGGGTCGTGAGCTCATGAGCGGCCTTCCCAAGACGGTGATCTTGACGCCGGCGGAGATTCGCGTAGCCATCGACGAGCCGGTGTCAGCCATGGTGGAGTCGGTGGTGGCCTGCCTGGCCCAGGCGCCGGCCGAGTTGGCTCAGGACCTACTGGCCCAGGGCATCTGCCTGGTAGGAGGCGGGAGCCTCCTGCAGGGGCTCGACATCCGTCTGTCAGAAGAGACCGGCGTCCCGGTGGTCCCGGTGGCCACGCCGATGGAGTGCGTAGTGATGGGAGCCGGCCAGTGCATCGAGTCATTCGAGGCGATGCGGGCCATGTTCATGGAAGGCCGCCGCTAGGAATCCCCGGTCGGTGACCCTTCCGGCTCGACGCCCAGGAGGTCCTCGGCGGCCTGCCGGACCTGCCAGTCCCGATCGGTGAGGGCGGACCGAAGGGCGGCCTCCACGTCGTCCCCTTCGAAGGAGGCCAGGGCCAGGACGGCGCGTCGCCGGACGGTCGGACGGTCCGAGAGCCCGGCTAGGACGGACGCCCGTCCGCCCGCGTGCCCGACGGCGCCGAGGGCGGCCACTGCGGCCTCGCGGCACAGGGAATCGTCGTGGCCGTCGTCCGGTTTGGATGTCCCGGCAATGACGGAGAGGGGACCGACCGTGTGGTCAGACCACCCCGGGTGTTCGCCGGCCGCCCAGCAGGCGACCTCGACCACCGACCGGTCGCTGTCAACCAGCAGGGCCACGAGGGCCTCCCGGTGGGCGTCGCTGGCGGGATCCCACCCGCCAAGAACCTCGAGAGCCCTTCGCCGAACCGCGGGATCGGGGTCCGTGAGGCCGTTGGTCAACTCGGGATCGCGGAGGCCGTCGGTCGTCCGGTCCCCCACCATGCGGTGGAGGGCACCCAGGGCGGCCGCCCGCACCACGGGCGCCGGATCGGACAGCAGGGCGCGGGCCCCAGCAGGGTCTCCGCGGTGCCCGGCCAGGACGGCCCGGCGGCGCCGGGCCGCCACCTCTGCGTCGGGGGCGGCCCCCCGGTGGACGTGACGGCCACTCGGGATCCGGTCGTCCGGACCGGCTGAGGCCACGGTCAGCCGATGGCCTGCTCGAGGAGGAACCCGGAAAGGAACACCACAAGGCCGATGGCCGTGGCGGTGGCCACCCCGGCGACCACCACGAAGACGGTCAGCAAGACCACCGAACGAAGCCGGTGCCACCAGCGGATGTGGGCTCGCCGGCCGGTGACCACCCGTCGAGGCGGCTGGAACCAGACGCCCAGGCGGGCTCCGGGACTCCACGGTCGGTCCACGGCGAACTCCAGGTCCCCCGAGGGGGGAATCTGCGACCGGCGGGCCAGCAGGAGGCGGACCGTTGGCCGGTCGGGGAGGCCGGAGCCGTACCGAAGTCCGATGCTCGATCGGGTCGGGTCCGTGGCAGGCTGGGCCGCCACCGGCGAGAACCGGCGGATCGCCCCGTAGCCGACGGCGCCCAGGACCAGCACCATCAACGACCAGGACACGAACACCGGCGTCGGGATCGACCCGTCCAGCGGCGGGAACGGAAACTCCACGACGAGCAACCTACCCGTGAAGGACCCCGCGGACGGGGGCGGTGCACGGCGCCCACGGACGCTGGTCGGGTCCCTGGTTCTCCTCGTGGTGGCCGCCGCCCTGCTCCTGACGTTCGTACGGCTGCCCTACTTCGTGTTCAGCCCCGGGTCCGTCCGGTCGCTGAGCGACCGGGTGGTCGTCACCGTGGGCCAGCGGTTCGAGCCGGTCGGCGAGGTGTACTTCACCACGGTCCAACAGGACTCCACGGTCAACGGCTGGGAGTACCTGGAGGCCCGGATCAGGGGTTCGTTGACCCTGCTTGAGGAGGACCTGGTCCTCGGTGATCGGACCCGCGACGAGAACCGGGTCTTCAACCTGGACCTGATGCGGGTATCCAAGTCGACCGCGGTGGCCGCCGCCCTCCGCCACCTGGGGGTCGACCCATACGAGGCCACCGGAGTGGGCCTAGCCCAGGTAACAGGACCCTCCATCGGGCTGCTGACCACCGACGACGTGATCGTGGCCGTGGACGGCGAGCCGATCCGGCTGGTCCTGGACCTTGTGGCGGTAATCGGGACGCACCACCCCGGGGACGTGGTGGCTCTGGAAGTAGAGCCGGTCCGGGGCGGACGGTCCCGGACAGTCAAGGTTGTCCTGGGGGCTCGTGAGGACGACCCGTCGATGGGCTTCCTGGGGGTGGTCCCCCAGACCCGGTGGGAGGACGTGGAGGGCCTCCCCATCGACGTGCGGGTGAACACCGGCCGGGTGGGCGGCAATTCGGCCGGCCTGGCCCTTGCCCTGTCCATCCTGGACCTGGTGACGCCCGGTGAGTTGACCGGGGGCCTGCGGGTGGCGTCGACGGGGACCATCGACATCGACGGCAACGTGGGGCCGATCGGCGGGATCATCCAGAAGGTGGTGGCGGCCCGGGAGGCGGGGATCGACCTTTTGGTGGTACCGACGGGCGAGTTGGCCGAGGCCCGACACCACGCCGGGGACCTGGCCGTCGAGGGAGCGGACAACCTGGCCGACGCCTTGGCCGCCTTGGCCCGCCACGGGGGTCACACCACCGACCTGGCGCTTCCGTGAGGCAAGGCGTCGTTGGGTTTCCACAACACATTCCGGGGGGGCATGACAGATCCGGCTCCGTCGTGAGAGTTCGGCGCGCAGTCCTCGGTCCCGTGTGTCGGCCGTAGGCTCCCCACATGCGCCCTGAAGACGCTCCACCGCCTGAAGACGCTCCACCGCCCGGGCCGCGTCCCTTCCTCCTTCGTCGCCGGCGTCCGCCCCGGGGGTCGCGCAAGATCCGCCTGATAGTTGGCGGGGTCGTGTCGGCGTTCTTCGTTCTTCTGCTCTCCCTGCGAGGAATCGCCGGCTTTTGGACCGACTACCTGTGGTTCGACGCCCTGGGTCACGAGGACGTGTTCGTTTCGGTCCTGAGTGCCCAGGTGGTGCTGGTAGCCCTGTTCACTCTGCTGTTCTTCGGGATGCTGTACGGGAACCTGACGGTGGCCGACCGCCTGGCCCCCCGCGTCAGGCCACCCGGGCCGGAGGAGGACCTGCTGCGCGGCTACCACCTGATGGTGGGTCGCCGGCGGGGGCTGGTGCGCCTCGTCCTGTCGGGCCTGTTTGCCCTCGTCGCCGGACTGGGTGTATCGGGCCGGTGGGAGGAGTGGCTGCTGTTCACCAACGGCGTGGACTTCGGCGTCACCGATGCCCAGTTCGGCCGAGACATCGGCTTCTACGTGTTCCGTCTGCCGTTCCTGAGCTTCGTGGTGGGCTGGCTGTTCGCCACGCTGATGGTGACGTTGGTGGTGACCACGATCCTGCATTACATCAACGGCGGGATCCGCCTGCAGACTGCCGGCGAACGGGTCCAACCCCAGGTCAAGGCCCACCTGTCGGTGCTCCTGGCTCTGATCGCCCTGGTGCGAGCCGGCGACTACTGGCTGGCCCGGTTCGAGCTAACCACCTCGGACCGAGGGGCCGTGATGGGGGCCACCTACACCGACGTGAAGGCCCAGCTGCCGGCCATCCAACTGCTGATCCTGATCTCCCTCTTCTCCGTGGTCCTGCTGATCGTGAACATCCGTCGCCGCGGCTGGGTGCTGCCCACCCTGGCCGTCGGGCTGTGGGCGTTCGTTGCCCTGGTTATCGGCAACATCTACCCGGCGGTCATCCAGAGCTTCCGGGTAGAGCCAGCCGAGTCGGAGAAGGAGGCGCTATACATCGGTCGCAACATTGAGGCGACACGGTCGGCCTTCGGCCTGGACAGCATCACCGCAGTGCAACTCACCGACTTCGACAACCAGGTGACGGCAGCCGACCTGCGGGCCCACGGTGGCACAGTTCGCAACATCCGCACCCTAGATCCGTTGGTTGTCCAGGGGACCTTTGACCGCCTCCAGGGGGAGCGCGAGTACTACACCTTCACTGATGAGATGGACACCGACCGGTACACCATCGACGGAGAGACCACCCAGGTCCTGCTTGGGACCCGTGAGCTGGAGCTGAACGAGACCCGATCGTGGGAGAACCAGCACGTGGCGTTCACTCACGGCTACGGGGTGGCTATGGCTCCGGTCAGCCGCGTGAAGGGCTCGGGCGACCCGGACTTTCTGGTCGGGGACCTACCGGTGTCCATTGACCCGTCGGTGGAGGTGGTTCTGGACCGGCCCCAGCTGTACGTAGGTGAGGGCCTCAGCGGGTACTCGGTGGTCGGGGCCAGCCGCGACGAGGTGGATTACACCGACGAGAACCAGGAGACGCGAACCGTCCGATACGCCGACATTGGCGGGGAGGGCGGCGTGGCCATGGGTTCGATGATCCGTCGGGCGGCGTTCGCCCTGCGGTTCGGCCAGCTGGAGCCGCTGATCTCCAACTTCATCACCGGGGACTCCCGGGTGTTTTACGTGCGCGACGTGCGCGACCGCGTCGAGAAGCTGGCTCCCTTCCTCCACTTCGACGCCGACCCCTACCCGGTGCTGGTGGACGGCCGGATCATCTACGTGGTGGACGGCTACACAACCACCGACCGGTTCCCGTACGCCCAGAGGGCCTCCACGTCGAACCTGCCGAGGTCCAGCGGCCTCCGACACGATCTCAACTACGTCAGGAACTCGGTGAAGGCCACCGTCGACGCCTTCACCGGCGAGGTCGTCTTCTACGTCATGGACCCCGAGGATCCTCTGGTGTCCGCCTACGGCCTGGCATTCGAGGGCCTGTTCACCCCGGCGTCGGAGATGCCTCCTTCCCTTGTTGGCCACCTGCGATACGCCGAGGACCTCTTCCGGGTTCAGACCGAGCTGTGGGGCAGCTACCACGTCGACGAGACCGAGAACTTCTACCAGCGGGCGGCGGAGTGGTCGGTGTCTCAGGACCCGGGACGGACCGGTGAGGGAGCGGCCAACCTCACCGTGGTGGACGAGCAGGGCTTCAAGGTCGGAACCCGACACAAGCGGATGGCGCCTTACCGGGCCATGGTCGACCTTCCGGGGGGCGACCAGACCGAGTTCGTAATCATGCGGGCCTACGTACCCCTTGACGAGGACGACGCCCGCAAGGAACTAGCGGCCTACATAGTGGGCCGCAGCGACGGCGACCGATACGGCGAGCTGGTCGTGTACCGGCCCCCGTCTTCAAACTTCGATGGACCGGCCCTTGCCGAGGAGCGGATACGCAACGATGAGGAGGTGGCCAGCCTCCAGACGCTGCTCAGCCAGCGGGGGTCTTCGGTGTTGTTCGGCGAGTTACTGCTCGTGCCGATCGAGGACTCGATCCTTTACGTGCGGCCGATGTACGTGCAGGCCGAAGGGGATTCCACGGTGCCGGAACTGGAGCGCGTCATTGTCGCCGTGGGTGAGAGGGTTGTGATGGCCAACTCGCTGCAGGAGGCACTGGAGGATCTCACCGGGTCGAACCTGGACACCCTGTTCGCCGGGATCAGCACCGGGGCGAGAACTTCGGGAACTGAGGACGATCCGGAACTCGCGACGGACGACGGGCCGGACGACGTCGTCACCGGCTCCGATGGAGGCTCGTCGATGGAAGGCGACCTTCCAGAGGACGTGGGCGCCCTCCTGACCGAGTTGGCCGACCTGCAGCGGGCCTCGGCCCGGGCGTTGGCCCGGGACCCTGCCGCCTGGTTGGAGTTTGGACGGCTCCAAGCCCGGATTCAGGACCTGCTGGAGATCCTGGAGGGGTCAGTCTTCGACGAATAGGCCCGGCCGATGAGGCGACGGCCGATCGGACAGGTGATCAGTCGACGGGTTGCCAGCCGCTGGTCCGCCGCGACGAGTCGGCACCCGGGGTGGGATCGGAGCCGGTGCGGGCTCGAGCCGGAGAGTCGGCGGTGAGGTCGATGAACGACTCGTCGCCGGCCAGGTCGGGAGTGGGGATCGGCGCGACGGCCTCGTCGCTCAGGGCCACGCCGGCGCTATGGGCCACCTCTGCGATGCGGGCATTGAGCTCGACGGCGACCCGGGACAGCTCGGCAGACAGGCGGGCCACCTGGAGCCGGAGGTCCATGACGTCGCTGGCCTGGTCGTCGACGGTGGCCGTACCCAGGGAGCGGGAGTCGTGCTCGACGACGTCGACCCTCTCGGTCAGGTCGCGTATCGCGTTCACCATGTCGAGCAGGGTCTGGTCGGTGGCCGGGGGCTCGGCACGGGTGCGGGAGCGACGGAGCGCCATGGGTCGACTGTATCCACGAGTCGATGCAGTGGTCCGGCACCCCGGGCCGTTCGTCGTGGCCCGGGCCTAGATCCTGGCCGTGGCTACCCTCCCTGCTGTGGAATCGATCCGGTATCCAGGGCCCGATCGCCGCGTCGGCCAGGGGTGGTGGTCGATAATCGTCGTCGCCATCGGGCTGCTCGGCGTCGTCGCCGTCGGGTGTGCTGGACACGACGGCCGGGACATGGTGGCTAACGGAATCGGGCACAGCCCTGCTCCCACCCGGCCACCGGGCGGGGTCTCGGATCAGGAGGGGGACCTGGCGTCAGGCCTAACGGTGTCCGAGGAGCGGGCCCGGGCGGCTACCGACCCGACGATCGGGTCGGTGGTCCTGGAGGTCGCCTCGGGGGTGGTCGGGTTTCAGGCCCGTTACGACGTGTCCTATCCCCAACTGGACGGCCTGTGGCCCGGTGACCCGGTAAACGTGGCACTCCGCCAGCCGATCCTGGCCGAGATCGCCCGGTTCGGCGACGAGGTCGGCAGGCTGGAAGAAGAGCTACCCGACGCTGGGAGGACGGGCGGGTCGAGCACCCTCACCGGAGGAGCGGTGGTCCACCACCTTGACAACCGGGTGGTCAGCACGGTGTACGACCTGGAATCGGTAGTGGCCGGAGCGGCCCGCCCGGCCGAGCTGGTGAGCTCGGCGCTAGTGGACCTGGCGACTGGCAGGACCCTTTCGATCGGGGACCTGTTCCTACCCGGGAGCCCGTGGGTCGAGACGGTAGCGATCCTGGCCGGGCGGGACCTGGCGTCCCAGTTCGGTGAGAGGGTTCTGTGGGGGACCGAGGGTTCCGACACCTCACAGGTAGGGGGACCGGGTCTGATACCGGAGCCGAGGGCGTTCGCCGTGTTCGGCATCTCGGCGACCGCCCTGGTCCTTCGGTTCGAGCGCTACCAGGTGGGCCCGGAGGAACTGGGCACCCCCACAGTTCGGATTCCGTGGTCGTCGCTGGATGGCCTGGTGGACCCCGACGGTCCGGCCGGCTCCTTCGTCGGCTGAGGGCCGGTTCAGTCGCCTGATCCAGGCGCATGGTCGATGCTGACCACCTCTTCCCGGTCGGCGATGGCGGCCAGGACCTTGGCTAACTCCACCTCATCGAGGCCCCGGACGTCGATCGTTGTCTGGCGATCGCCGTTCCGTTCGGCGGTGGCCACGGCCATGATCCGTCCGCCGACCGACTCGAGACCACCAAACAGGGCGTCCAGGGTGCCGCTGCCCGGCCGGTAGTGGATCTCGAAACGCCGCCTGGATCGGCGAAACAGGACGTACGGCTTCAGGGGGCCGAAGGTGACGACGACGACCAGGGTCATGGCGCCGGCCACGGTGGCCACCAGATAGAGGCCCATGGCGGCGGCCACCCCGAAGGCGGCGGCCATCCACAGTGTGGCCGCCGTGGTGATGCCGGTCACGGTGAACCCGCTGCGGATCATGGCACCGGCACCGATGAAGCCAATGCCGGTTACCACCTGGGCGGCCACTCGGGACGGGTCGTTCTGGTCGCCAATGACGCCGTAGGCGCCAGCCACCGTGAACAGGGCAGCTCCGAGGGCGACCAGGGAGTGGGTGCGCAGTCCGGCCGTCTTGTGACGGGTCTCGCGTTCCAGGCCGAGGACCGCTCCGAGGGCCAGTGCTAGGCCAAGACGCCCGATCAGTTCGAGGGAGCTCGGTGTGTCCACGAGGTCGAGCCTGCCACAACGGGTCCGGTAGACCGGAGAGGGTTGCCCAGCCGGGCTCAGCCCCAGCGGCTGGAGCGGGTGAGCTCCTCGGCGGGGAGCCGGATGTCGAACCGTTCGCGGACCCGGGCGTCGAAGTCGGGGGACACGTGGGCCGGGAAATGGCCGGACAGCACCTCGCGGGCCAGCAGCCGGGCCCGCTCATCGACCGACGAGGCACCGGCGTCGAACCAGTCGTCCGGGCTCAGCCGGTCGCCGACCTCCGGGTAGATGTACTCAGACTGCATGATCGACAGCGTCTGGTCCTGACCCAGGAAGTGGCCGTCGCCGTGGATGACCGACCGAATGGTTTCGACTGAGAGTTTTTCCGGTGTGACCTCGATGCCCCGGATGGTCCGGTTGACGGCGCCCAACATGTCATTGTCGATCACCAGGGCCTCGTAAGAGCAGGCCAGAATGCTGGCCAGCATCCCGGCCGACTCGTAGACGAGATTGGCTCCAGCGTGGCCGGCCAATGCGACGGTGAGCCCCTTCTCGTGGCCGGCCTGGTTGTCGGGCATCTTGGAGTCGGCCATGCCGGCGGCCACCCCGGACGGGAGGCCCAACCAGTTGGTGACCTGGGCGGCCGCCGCGTTCAGCACCGCCTCCTCACCCGAACCCCCGCTCATAGCGCCGGTACGGAGGTCGGACACGAAGGGCCACAAGCCCATCACGCACGGATGACCGGGGTTCATCAGGTTGACGCAGGTCAGGGCGGACAGACACTCGGCGAGGGCCTGGGCCAGCGAGCCGGCCAGGGCAGCGGGCGAGGTAGCGCCAGCCTGGCCGGCCGACAGCAGATTGATGGGCATACCGGTGCGTACCTGGGCGACCATGGACCGCACGGCGTCCTCGGCATAGCGCAGCGGCGGCACCACGAAGGTGTTGTTGGCCACACAGAACGGACGTTCGGCAAACGACCCGGACTGGCCGCCGAGCATCTCGTCGAACATGTCGACGACCTCATGCACGTGTTCGGGCTGGAAAAACGAGGTACCCATCGGCTTGGTGGTGCCCATGGCCACCGCGTAGGCGGTGTTCACGTCGAGATTGCGAGCCTCGACCATGTCGCGGGCTACCAGCGTGCGGACGTGGAAATGGACGTGCTCGAGGGTGTCTACGAGGCGGGCCACGTCGTAGACGTCCTGGAGGTCGGATGGACGGTGCTTCCTCGTCTCGTGCTCGTAGACCGACACAGCGGCTCCTCCCGTGCCGAAGTGGACCCGGTCGCCGCCCACCTCGATGGAGCGGTCGTCGTCGAAGCCGTGCCAGGTGAACGACTTGGCCGCCATGTCCACGGCGTCCTCGACCAGCGAGCGCGGGAAGTGGAGTCGCCCATCCTCGTCGACCCAGCCTCCGGCTGGGACGACGACCTCGATGAATTCGGGGATGGGCGACCCCATGCCGAACTCGTCGAGCAAGGTGAGCGCTGTGTCGTAGACGGTGCGGCATTCTGAGTCGGTGAGCGGCTTGTAGGCGCCGCCTGACAACCCGGGCCGGACCGCCTTTTCGTCGTCGGCGAGGCCGGCGGCGCGCGCCGCTACCCGAGCGGCTCGTCCACCGGCCCGGCCGGTGCGCTTTCCGGAAGCGCTCATGCCCGCACCCGTTCATTGGCTGGGTCGTGGGCCGCCTCGGCCAACACGGTGGCCGTGTGGCGCTCGCCGAACAGGGTGACCTCAAACTGTGAGCCGGGGGCCTCGAAGGCCGGGTCTACGTAGGCGAAGGCCAGGGACCTCCCGACGGTGTGCCCCCACGTGCCGCTGGTAGTTACGCCCATGCAGAGGCCGCCGTCTCCCGACGGGTCGTAGCAGGGCTCGTTGCCCCGACAGTCGGAGTCGGTGGCGTCGACCTCGCAGTAGATAAGGACCATGTCGAGTTTCGTGCCGTCGGGGCCGCCGGCTTCCCGGCGGGCCAGCGTGGCGTCCCGGCCGAGGAAGTCCCGGCCGGATTCCAGGTCGACGAAGCGTTCGAGGCGGGCCTCGATGGGCGTGATCTCGGTGGTGAGCTCGCCACCCCATGCCTTGTAGGCCTTCTCGAGCCGTAGGACGTTCATGGCCGACGAGCCGAAGTGGACCATGCCGTGGGGTTCGCCGGCGGCCACCAGGGCATCGTACAACTGGGGCATCTCGTCGATGGGGTGGTGGATCTCCCAGCCCAGTTCGCCGACGTAGCTGACCCGGAGGGCGGTGCTCGATACGCCGGCCACGGTGACCTGCTGGCAGGTCAGCCACGGCCACGCCTCGTTGGCCAGGTCAGCGTCGGTGCAGGCGCCGAGGACGTCACGGGCCCGGGGGCCGGTGACGGCCAGGATCCCCATTTGGTCCGTCCAGTCCTCAATGGTGACGTCCTCGTCGGGCAGCACGTGCTGTTCCAGCCAGTCCCGATCGTGTGTGGTGCCGGCAATGGCCGAGTTGAGGTAGAACCGGTCGCTGTCCATGCGGGTGACGGTCATCTCGCACTCGATCCCGCCCAACTCGGTGAGCATGTGGACGAGGCGGATGCCCCCCTGTCGCATCGGGAGCCGGTTGGCTGAGAGCCGTTCGAGCAGGGTCTCGGCGTTGGGGCCGGATACCGCGAACTTGGCAAAGGCGGTGAGGTCGGCGATTCCGACACGGTCGCGCACGCCGCGGCACTCGGCGCCAACGATGTCATGGGCGTTGGAGCGGCGCCATGAGTACTCCTCGGGGGCGCCGTAGTAGCGGGGGCGCTCCCAGCCCCAGACGTCTTGCCACTGGGCACCAAGGGTGTCGAGCCTCTCTGCGATGGGGGTGCGCTTCAGGGGTCGTCCGGCAGATCGGTATTCGCCGGGCATGCGCACCTGGTACATCTCGTGGTATTCGTCGACAGACTTGTCGATCGTGTACTGCAGGTCAGACCACGGGCCGAACCGGCGGGGGTCCATCTCTCGCACGTTGATTTCGGTCTGGCCATGGACCATCCACTGGGCGAGGTACTTCCCAGCGCCCGGTCCCTGGGTGATGCCGATCGACGCGCCGGCGCAGAACCAGTAGTTGTGATGCCCGGCGGCCGGGCCCATGAGGTAGCCGCCATCCGGGGTGTGGGTGATGGGGCCGCTGACCACCTGCTTGATACCGGCTTCGGCGAACACCGGGAATCGCTCGGCCGACACCTCCAACCACGGGGCCAACTGGTCGAGGTCGGGCGAGGTGAGGTGGAAGTGGAGGTTCCAGTCGATTCCTTCGAGCCCGTAGGTGATGGAGTCGCGTGTCTCGTAGGGGCCGATGAGCAGGCTGTCGATCTCACGCCGGTAGTAGCACGACGAGCGGGGGTCGCGGATGACGGGCATCTCGACCTCACAGGCCTTCATGGCGTCCAGCGGTTCGGTGATCAGGTACTGGTGGATCATCGAGACGATCGGGACGTCGATGCCCGACATGGCACCAACCTGAGGGGCGTAGTGGCCGGCCGCGTTGACGACGTGGTCGCAGGTGACCTCGCCCTTGTCGGTGGTGACCCGCCAGCGGCCGTCGGCCAGTTGGGACACGCCGGTGACCAGGGTGTGACGGGCGATCTCAGCGCCCAGTTGACGGGCCCCGGTGGCCATAGCGTTGGTGGAGCCGGTGGGGTCGGACCAGCCGTCCGCCGGGGTCCAGAAGCCGAGTACGACGTCGTCGATCGACTCCATGAGGGGGGCCTTCTGGCGGATGTCGTCGTGGCCGATGAGATGGGACTCGATGCCGATCTGGTCGAGCACGCCCTGGACGTACCGATACCACTCGGCCTGCTCGTGGTTGACGGCCAGGCGGATGGCTCCGCAGCCGTGCCAGCCGGTGGCCATTCCGGTCTCGGCCTCGAGCTTGGTGTAGAGCTCGGCGCCGTAGGCGTGGACCTTGGCCATGTTGAGGCTGCCGATGAAGTGGGGGACGAGGCCGGCAGCGTGCCAGGTGGACCCGGAGGTGAGCTCGCCCTTCTCAATAAGCAGGGCGTCAGTCCAGCCCTCGTGGGCCAGGTGGTACAGCAGACCGACACCCATGGCGCCGCCGCCGATGATCACGCACTGCGCGTCGTTGCGCATGGGTGCTCCCGTAGGTGCTCGGACTCTTCCAATGACGGGCCGACCGTAGCCCTTCTGTCAACCGGTGCCGATGGTTCCTAAACTTTCCGGTCATGAGCTCGCCCGCGGTCATCGGTCCCGACGAGATGGTCGCCGACCACCCGTGTACCGACCCCGACCTCTACGCCGCTGACCGGGGGTTGCTGGCCTACATGCTCCAGGACGTGCGGGCCCTAGCCCGTCTGGCAACCAAGGGCGCCGTCGACGTAGTCGAGTACGAGCCCCTGATCTGGTTCGTCCACGGACTGAAGCGTCGCCTGGTGCCGTGCGACCTGGCCCGGCTGGTCAACGGCCAGGACCTCGAGGTCGTGGGGTTCTTTGGCAGCCGTCGGCGGGAGTCCAAAGGAGGGGCCGGATCCGACGAAGATCCAATCGACGGACTGGACGCCCGGCTCACCCAGGAGTTTCGCCGGTATCCGGGTATCGCCAGCTACTCAACCATCGAGACGGTGGACGGCTTCTGGGCCAACCTCGTCCTGCACTCGGTTCCGTCGGACGCAGAGGACTGGCGAGGCAGTGAGGTCCACCGGGGGGCGGTCCGGATGTCGCCAACCCTCTACCGGGACGTCCGGATCCACAACGGGCAGCTCGCAGGCGGCGTCGATTCGACCAGCGAGATCGTGCTGCACGGGACCAAGTACTGGGATTACGGCCTAGTGCCTGACACGCAACCGACGTGGACGGCGGTACGAACGTGGTGAGGTCGACCGCCCACCCGGTGGCCGGGCTACCCATGTACGACTGGCCCGAGGTACGAGACGCCGTCGATGCGCTGTGGTCGGCCATCGTGGAGCGACTGCGGGCCAATGGGATCGAGGCTCCTGACCGCGTCTGGCGACCGACGCGGTCAGAGGAACTGTGGGCGCATCCCGACCTACTGGTCGGGGAAACCTGTGGTTGGCAGGTAGTCGACGAACTCCGTGGCCGGATCGAAGTGCTCGGCGTCCTGGACCGTGGGGTGGACGGGTGCGAACCTGGCGACTACAGGTCGGTGGTGATCTGCCGGAACGATGATCCGATCAATGCGCTAGAGGACCTTCGGGGCCGGACGGTGGCGACCAACGGGGACCGGTCACAGTCCGGATACGGGGCGCTGCTGACCTTGTTTGCCCCGCTAGCCGTCAGTGGCCGGTTCTTTGACGCCGTGGTCACTTCCGGTTCCCACCGTGCTTCTCTGCGGGCGGTTGCCGAGGGTCGGGCCGACCTTGCGGTCGTCGACGAGGTGTGCTGGCGCCTTGGTCTCGACCACGAGCCGGCCGTGGACAGCCTGCGGATTGTGGCCTGGACTGATCCGACCCCGGGACTGCCGCTGGTCACCGGGTGGGCCAGCGCCGGCCTACGCGATGCCCTGAACGAGGCGATCTCTGGGGCTGTAGCGGGCCTCGACGTCGCAGTGCGGGAACCGCTCCACCTCTACGGCTACCGGATTCGACCTACGTCGGACTACCGGGTCATCGCTGACCGCTTGGCCGCAGCCGCGGCCGCCGGCTATCCCACCGTCGCTTGACGCGACTCGGTGGAGGCACCGATGAAGGCTCTAGGGGACCAATAGTGTGGCCAAATGGATCTCGGTGACCGGGGCCCCGAGGCTGGGTTGAGCGAGCATTCGGCCTCAGGTGGTCGGCGACTTAGCCATCGCGGACGCCTTCCGTGGCCTCTGTACCGGGCCCTTAAGAGGTGGCGGGGATTGCGCGGCGATTCCGGAGCACTAACGCCTGGCACTCGCTGGCGGTCAATGGGCTTGGAGGAACGAGAGGAGGCCTACTCGCCAAGTTCCTGCATCGGTGGTGACTACGGACCGTTCGTGGCCCGCTACCGGACGATGAGCGCTGACGCTCGGTCGCGAATCCAGGCGTGGCGTGAACATGCGTATGGCCCAGCACCAAGCCACCGCCTGGACCTGTTCAAACCTCCGGATGCCGCTGGTCACGCCATACCGGTCCTGGTGTTTTTCCACGGCGGCTACTGGCAGGAACTCTCAAAAGACGAGTCGTCGTTCGCCGCTCCCGCGCTCGTGGGTGCCGGGGCCGCCCTGGCTGTCGTTGACTACACGCTCGCACCAGACGCGTCGATTCCGGAGATTGTCGATGAGTGCCGTCGAGCTGTTGGGTGGCTCCACCATCAGGCCGACGAACTTGGCATCGATCCACGTCGGATCGTCGTGTCGGGTAGCTCGGCCGGAGCGCATCTCGCAGCGATGGTGGCCCTACCCGGGTGGCAGCAGGCGGCCGGCTTACCTGCCGACCTTGTCCGTGCCGCGGTGCTGGTATCGGGGATCTACGACCTCGCCCCACTGGTCGGTACCTCCATCGACATCCCGCTGAACCTCGCTGATTCCGAGGTGGAGTCAATGAGTCCGGCGCGTGCCACTCTCGATGGTTTTCCCAGGAGCCTTGTCTGCTGGGGAGAGGTCGAGACAACAGAGTTCAAAGCCCAGAGCCGGGAGTTTGCCAACCGCCTGACGCAGGCTGGTACGACCTGCACCGTCCTTGAAGTGCCGGCACGGAACCACTTTGACGTGGTGCTCGACCTAGCTGACCCCACGACGGACATCACCCGCCGGGTACTGTCAGTCCTCTAGGTCTGACGGGTGAGACCCGACGGGCGACGGAGACGGTGGATGCCCGCATTCAAGCCACAGATACCGATCGTGGTCGACCCCACAGGGGTCCACGCCAGCACGGATCCCCGGCCAATGGGAATGGGGACCGACGCCAGCCGCGCCGAGGTGGTGGAAGGAACCGGTGGTAGCCCTCTGGTCGACTTTGCTGCGACGAGCAATCCGTATATCGACTACCAGAGCGTCGACCTACTCCTGTCGCTCCAGCACCCGCGTAGCGAGGCCTACGACGAGATGTGCTTCTTCATCATGGGCCAGGTCAAGGAGTTGCTCTTCAAGTTGTTGCACTTTGAACTGCACAACGCCCGGCACCTGCTCCGGGAGGGTTCGGCGAACGACGCCCTGACCGTCCTCGACCGGAGCCGGGAAGTCGCGAGACTCCTTACTTCCTCATGGGACGTGGTGACCACCATCTCGGCCGAGGGCTTCAACCAGTTTCGCGACCACCTGGACCAGGCTTCGGGGCAACTCTCGTTCATGTACCGCCACGTTGAGTTCATCCTGGGCAACAAGGACCGTCGTCTGGCCAGCGCCCACCGGAATGTTCCGCACGTCTGGCCGTATATGGAAGAAGCCCTGGAAACGCCGAGCCTCTACGACGAGGTCATCGCTCTCCTGGGACATCGCGGATACGTGGTCTCCGGGGAGGCCCTGGACCGGGATTGGTCGGAGCCGTACCAGCCACAGGAGAGCGTCGAGCAGGCCTGGTTCGACATCTACTGTCGACGGGGAACCGACGACGACCTCTACCGGCTCGGCGAAGCCCTCATCGCTCTCGATGACCAGATGGCTCAGTACCGATGGCGACACTTCGTCCTGGTCTCACGCATCATCGGCCACAAGCCGGGCACCGGTGGCTCAGATGGCGTCGGCTGGCTGCAGCAGACCACCCAACACCGGTACTTCCCGGAACTATGGACGGTCCGGACCCGGCTCGGGACCTAACCGTCACCGCCAAAGGCCCGAGTGACCGACCAAATCGGCCGTTAGCCTCGCTCCTGCGGGGTGGAGCAGTCTGGTAGCTCGTCGGGCTCATAACCCGAAGGTCGCAGGTTCGAATCCTGCCCCCGCTACCAAGTAGAAGGCCCGGTCCTATTGACCGGGCCTTCGTCGTTTTGGACCATGCCCTAGGGTCGTTAACCGGATGATGTCTGGCACTCCCCAGGCCTGGTCAGTTCGGGCCCGGAACCTCCCTGAGCATGCGGATAACCCGATTCATACCGACGAAGGTGGCCGGGCCGCCGGGTTCAGTGCCGCCCTGGTCGCCGGGGTCACTGTTCATGCATACATGGTCCGGCCGGTTGTCGAGGCGTGGGGTGAGGGCTGGCTGGCAACCGGTTCGTCCACCGTGGAGTTCCTGGCCCCGGTAGAGGCTGGCGACCTGGTCGACTGTGTACCCGAACCCGTTGGCAACGGATCGGTTGAGGTCCGGGCCTTGGTCGACGGTGACCTGCGAGCCCGACTGGTCGCCCATCCGCCCGGTGGTGTTCATGACATGGGAAAGGACTGGTCGGACCGGCCTCTCTCCGAACGCCTTCCGGACCATGTCGAGCCCTTGGTCGACCAATGGATCAACTATGCAGAGCGGGCTGGGGCCGACCTTGCGCTGTGTGCCAAGGCCGCGGTTGTACACCCGTCAGTCTGGCCAGCGCTGGCCAACGGAGTGATGACCCGCCACCTGGTAGATGGATCGTGGATCCACACCTCCAGCCGCATCGCCCATCACGCTGCGGTGCCTGTCGGTGTATCCGCACTGGTGGAAGCCACCGTCGTCGACCGGTTCGATACTCGGAGCGGCAGCCGGGCCGTAGTCGACGTACGGATTTCTGTCGACGGGTTACCCGTGGTCACGATCGAACACGAGGCCCTCGTTTCCCTAGAGCCCACCGCCCCTTGACCGATATCGGCACGAGGCGAAACCACCCCAGTCAGCCTCCGCTCATTCCACTTCCGGTGGGCGCGCCAGATCCCATCCATCTGTCCAGCCTCGTAGGATCGGACAGCATCCGTTCGCTGGGAGGTTGGCCAGATGGCCCTTGACGTCCGACCGCTCACCGCCACCCTGGGAGCCGACGTGTCCGGTGTGGACATGGCCGATGTCGACGGTTCGACCCTGGAGGCGCTCCATCGGGCCTGGCTGGACCACAAGGTCCTGGTCCTGCGCGACCAGCACATCACCACCGAGGAGCACATCGCCTTCGGACGGTTGTTCGGCGACCTCGAGGTCCACCCCTTCGCGGTGCAGCGCCGGGCTCGTACCGACCACCCGGAGGTCGTGACCATAAGGTCCGATGCCGAGACCACTTACTCAGCGTCGCTCTGGCACTCCGACGTCACCTGGCGGGAAGCGCCGTCGATGGGTTCGGTCCTGCGGGCCGTCGAGATCCCTCCAGTTGGTGGTGACACGTGCTTCGCTGATGCCACAGCCGCTTACGATCGTCTGCCCGACGCCTGGAAGTCCCGGGTTGATAACCGGGTGGCTGTCCACGACTTCACCCGCGCGTTCGGCGGTCGGCTTGACGCCACCGAACTGGCCGAGAAGCAGGCGACCTACCCGGCGGTCGAGCATCCGGTCGTCCGTACCCATCCGGAAACCGGTGTCCGAGGGATTTACACCAACCGGTCGTTCACTTCGCATGTGGTGGGTGTTGACGCTGACGAGTCCAAAGAGATCCTCACGAGACTGGAGCGGGCGATCATGGATCCGAGCGTGCAGTGCCGGATTCGGTGGGAGGTCGACACGTTCGTGATGTGGGACAACCGGGCCGTCCAACACTTTGGGACGAACGACTTCTATCCGGAGACCCGACATATGGAGCGGGTCACCATCGTCGGCGACCGGCCCGTCTGATCCCGTGGCCCCGCCTCAGGTAAAGGCGGGGATGACTTCGGAGCAGAAGAGTTCCATGGATCGTTTCTGCTCGGTCAGCCCGAGGCCGAGGCTGGCGTAGTAGACGAACTCGTCGACCCCCAGCTCCTGGTAGCGCCGCAGCTTGGCCACTACCTCGTCGGGGGTTCCGAACACCAGGTTCTCGCTCAGGGTCACCGGCTCGTAGTCAGCCGCGTTGGCTACCTGGTCCATGGGGATTGTCCTCGGGAAGCCGTTGTGGACGTCGCCCAGGTTCTTGAACAGGTTCTCGAATTGGCTTAGCTGACGCTGGGCCGCCTCGACGGGGACCATCCACTGGTCGGCCGAGTCGTAGACGGCGGTGTGGCGCATGACGGCCCAGGTAGGCGTGTTGTATCCGGTGTGGGCGGCAACCGAGGCGTCGAGTTGCGAACGGTAGAGCTCGGCTTCGGCGAACGGCCGGGCGATGGGCCACGACAGGATGTTGCAGTCGTTCTTCACCGCAAAGTCGAAGGTGATGGGCGAGCGGGCGGCCACCCAGATTGGTGGGTGGGGCTTCTGCACCGGCTTAGGTACCGAGGTGGAGGTTGGGAACGACCAGAACTCACCGTCGTGGGCGTAGTCGCCGGCCCACAGTTCCTTGAGGACAGGCAGCATTTCCTGCATATGGCGCCAGGCGTCGGACTGCTTCAGGCCGGGGTGCATGCGGTCGAACTCGCGTTGGTAGGCACCCGAACCGATTCCAAACTCCAGCCGACCGCCGCTGATCAGGTCGAGGAAGGCCGCCTCTCCGGCCAGGTTCACGGGGTGCCAGTAGGCGGCGACAGCTACCGCAGTACCGAGGCGGATCCGGTCAGTGTGGCTGGCCCACCAGGTGAGGATCTGGAGGGGGTTGGGGGCGATGGTCATTTCGAGGGCATGGTGTTCGGCGGCCCAGGCGATGGTGAACCCGCCCTCCTCGGCCATCTGGACCATCTCGAGGGTGTGGCGGGCCACCTCGTTCATGTCGCGGCTGTCGTCGAGTCGCTCCAGGTTGATGGCGAGCTGGAACCTCATGTCAGTCGGCCTCCCCGTCGGAGATGGTCGGGGTCCGGTGGGCGAACGAGTCACGCCGAAAGCTGTAGAGGGCATCGGGGTCGACGGCCACGTCGATCACCGCTGGCCGACCGGCGTCTAGGGCGGCGCGGACGGCTTCGGCGACCTCGTCGAGGCGTTCCACCCGGTAGCCGGCGGCTCCGTAGAGCTCGGCGACTTGGTCGAAAGGCGGGCTGTGCACGTCGGCACCGATATAGCGGCCGTCGAAGAACTCGCGCTGGTAGGCCTTCTCGGCACCCCAACAGCCGTTGTTCATCACCACGGTCACCGTGTCTATGCCGTGGTCGACCGCCGTGCTGAGCTCGGACAAGGTCATGCCGAAGCCCCCGTCCCCCATCAGGCTGACTACTGGCCGCTCGGGCCTTGCCAGCTTCACGCCTAGCCCGCAGGCGAACGAGAACCCGACTAGGCCGAAGTCCAGGGGGCTGAACAGGCACGGCGGTTCGAAGTGGTTCAGGGCGTCGGTGGCCTGTAGGCAGAGCGTTCCGGAGTCCAGGGTGACGGCGGCGTTCCGGGGCAGCACGGCTCGCAGTTCGCGAAACAGGCCCGCCGGCTGGATCGGGTGGGCGTTTGACACCTCGTCCCGACGGGCCCGGTGGTCGGCCCGGTCGTCGGCGAAGGATCGGGCCCAGGCCTCTGCGGTCGTCCGTACCCGGTGATCGGCCAGGGCCTCGACGAGTTGCTGGGCCACCGTGGGGGCGTCGGCGTGGATCCCGACATCGACGGGAAAGAACCGGCCGATCGCCGTGGGCTCCAACTCGACTTGGATAATCGCCGCTTCCCGGTTGACGTTTTCCCACGAGAAAAAGGTCGAGTTGAAGCCGAGGCGGGTTCCAAGAGCCAGGATTACATCGGCTTCGCAAACCAGTCGAGAGGCCACCGGGTTGCCCCGGGGGCCCATCTGCCCAGCGCACAGCGGATGGTCGGCCGGAATCGCGTCGCCGTGTCCGGGCGAGGTGACGATCGGGGCGCCCAACGCCTCGGCCAAGGCGCTGACTGCGGCGTGGTCGCCGCCGTTTTTGATGCCAGCACCAGCCACGATGACCGGACGGTCGGCGTCGGCCAGCAGGCCAGCGGCCCGGCAGACTGGTTCGTCGGCTCCGGCGGGTGCTTCGTGAGCCCGGGAGGTGGCTGGGTCCCAAGGTGGGGGGAACTCGGCGGTTCCGGCGAGGACGTCGCGGGGCAGGTTCAGGTGGACTGGTCCGCGACGTGGAGCCAGGGCGACCCGGAACGCCTCCCGGACCATCTCAGGGATCCGGTCGGTCGACGGCACGGTCCATGTTCTCTTGGTGAGGGGCCGGAACAGGGCGTCCTGATCCACCTCCTGGAAGGCGTCCCGGTGAACGTGAGCCGTGGACAGTGCTCCAGCGATGGACACAACCGGCGAGAAGGCCGCCGCCGCCTGGGCTACACCGGTGACGAGGTTGGTGGCACCGGGGCCATTCTGTCCGGCCAGCACAACGCCGGCCCGTCCGGAGGCCCGGGCGTAGCCGTCGGCCATGTGGGTCCCGGTGCGCTCGTCGCGGACGCCGACGTAGGCCACGTCGTCGGCGTCGTACAGCCCATCGAAGACTTCCATGGCGGCCGAGCCGATGAGCCCGAACACGTGGCGCACTCCCTCGGCCTGGAGGGCTTCGACGGCGGCCTGGCCACCGGACAGCGTGGCCGGTCGCGTTCGCCTCGTCTGGCCGCTCATCACAGGTCTCCCCACAGGCCGTCCAGCATCGTTCCTTCGAGAAACCCACCGGTGGCTCGGCAAAGGCCCCCCGGCACACCCATTCTCCGGTGCCGGCGGCCGGCGACGACAATGGTGGTCCGGTTACCGGCCCCCTCCGGGGAGTTCATGGCCGCGGAGGCTAGGCGGTGGGGGCGTCCAGTCCGCAGCCCTGTGGGCCTCACCGGGTTGACGGGACCCGGCCAACCCACCTGCCGCTCAGCACCGACGTTCTACCGTTGGGCCTCGGTCTGGTTCGGCGGACCGGCAGCGGAGCCCTTGCGGCCCTGGAGGCCTTTACAGCCTTTGCCCAGGAGTCACAGGAGTTCCCACGGTGACTCCCTGAACAGGGAACATAGAATCAGTGGATTCAGAAGATCGATGACATCGCTTTGACGGATGTTTGAGGGCCATGAATGATCTCCGGATGGTGATGGCCTCGGACCCGACCGTTGAGACGGTCGTGGACCTTCTGGCCAACCTGGTGGCCTTCCCGACTGAGAGCCGGTCGTCGAACCTCGATCTGGTCGACCTGTATGCCGAGCGGGCCGCCGCTGTCGGCGGCACCGTCACCGTGGTTCCTGGCGAGGCGGGTCGGGCCAACCTGCACCTCCGCTTCGGGCCTGACGCCTCCGGTGGCGTCCTGCTGTCGGGGCACACCGACGTTGTCCCCGCCGGATCCGGATGGTCCACCGACCCGTACGTCCTCACCGAGGTAGACGGGCAACTCCGGGCCCGGGGGTCGGCCGACATGAAGGGCTTCCTGGCCGCCGCCCTCGTCGTGATGGAGTCGGTCGACGTGGACGGCCTCCGCGCTCCGGTCCACCTGGGGCTCAGCTACGACGAGGAGATCGGCTGCGTAGGCGTCCACGGCCTGCTGGACACCCTGTCCGCCGACGGGTCCTGCACCCCCGAGGTAGTGATGGTCGGAGAGCCGACCAGCATGAGGCTCTGCAATGCCCATGCCGGGAAGGTGGCCTGCCGGATCGAGCTGGCCGCCGCCGCCGGGCACTCCAGCCGGGCGGCCACCGACCCCAGCGCCGTACACGAGGCGGTGGCCCTCGCCGTGGCCATCGAAGACCTCAACGACCCGTCGCGCGGTGTCAGCGCCAACGTCGGGACACTCCGCGGCGGCGTCGCCGTCAATGTGCTGGCCCCAACCTGCACCATGGAGTTTGAAGTCCGCCACTCCGTCGACGTCGACCCTGACGAGGTGCTGGCCGACCTGCTGGCCCGGGTGGTCGCCGTCGACGCCCGCCTGTCAGCTTTCGGCGGCCATGCCACCACCGAGGAGTTCATCCGCTACCCGGCCCTAGCCACCGACCCGGAGATCAAGGCCGTGGCCAGGGTCAAGGCCCTTGTCAACCGTGGCGAACCGGGACCAGTCGGGTTCGGAACCGAAGCCGGCCTCTACTCCGACCGCCTGGCCACCCCCGCCGTAATCGTCGGCCCCGGTGACATCGCTGACGCCCACCGGCCCGACGAGCATGTGGCCCCCGACCAGCTCGACCGCTGCATTGACGTGCTCCGACGCACCGTCGACTCGTTCTGCATCAATCCCGAAACGGGAGGCACCCCATGACCACCGCTGCCCGCCTGACGGACTCCACGAGCGTCCCCTGGACCGAACCGCCGACCGCGGAGGAGATCCTCGCCCGGATCGACGAGCTCGGTCCCGGTTGGCGCGAGCGCCGACGGGCACTTGACGAGGCCGTCGAGTTCCCCCACGAGAACTTCGCCGAGGCAAAGGCCGCCGGCCTCCACGCCCTAACCCTGCCCACCGAATACGGCGGTGCCGGGGTCTGGCTGCCCGGCCGCTACAGCCACTGGTACGAGGCGCTGGAACGGATGGCCTGGTGGGAGACCAACACGGCCCAGCTGCTGCAGGTCCACAACCACGCCGCTGGAATCATCGCTTGGCACTCGACCCCCTCCCAGCGCGACCACTTCCTGCCCCGCATCGCCGCCGGGGACTTTTGCGCCTCGCTGGGCTCGGAGGCTCACCTGTACGAGAACGGCGCCGAGGTGCTGGAGTCCGAACTAACCAAGGTTGACGGCGGCTACCGCCTCACGGCCCGCAAGGGCTTCGCCTCGGTGGCTGCCACGGCGAAATACCTGATGGTTTGGTGCGCCGTCGAGGGCGACACGCCGTACGCCCACCGGATGCTGTTCGCCGTGGTCGACGTGGACTGGGACGGCGTGGAACTGCTCGACGACTGGCAGATGCTGGGCATGCGGTCGACCATCTCCTGCGGGGTGCGGTTCACCGACGTGTTTGTCCCCGACGACCACGTGGTCGGCACCCCCGGTGGGTGGGTCACCGGGGACCCTCGCACCTTCTCGTGCGGCTACGCCGCCAACCACCTCGGCTCGGCCCAGGCGGCTTTCGATTTCCTGGCCGAGTACATCGCTGAGCGTCCCGACCTGCGGGACTCGGAGTCTGTCCGGGTGAAGTTGGGCCAGATGGACGCCCAGCTGTTCGCAGCCAGAGCCTGCCTGCGGTCTACGGGAGCTCGTCTGGATCGGGGCGACGACCCCGACGATTGCGAGGCCGACGCCGTGCGCACCATGCACCTCGCCAAGGATGCTGTCCTGACCATTCCCTACCAGGGCTTCGACCTCGTAGGGGCCCGGGCCTGTCACGAGCGGTACCCCCTAGGCCAGATGATGCGCGACGCCCGTACCTTCACCCTGCATTTCCGCGACGATCTGTACGTCGAGCGGCTCGCCCAACTGGCGCTCGGCAACGGATTCTCGGCCAAGGGTGGCCGCGGAGGCTCTACCCCGTTCGAGGCCGGCACCGGAGCCACCGCCCAGGCCACGGCCGGGGCATGATGCCCACCGGTTGAACCCAGATCCGCACCACTGAGGAAGCTCGACCACCATGGCCCACCAGCGACTCCGTCCCTTCAACACGAGGGACACCTACCCCGAACAGAACCTCGACAACGACCTCAGCCAGGGCGTAGTGGCCCGCGGCACGATGGTGTTCCTGCGGGGTCAAGTCTCCCAGGACCTCGAGACCCGAGAGTCGCTTCACGTCGGCGACGCCGGGAAGCAGGCCGAGAAGGCGATGGCCAACATCGCCATGCTGTTGGAAGAAGCGGGGTCGGCGCTGGACCAGGTATGTCGGTTCGTCGTCTACCTCACCGATATCGGCCACCGGGAGGCCGTGTACCGCGAGATGGGAAGGTGGCATGTGGGTGTCCATCCCTGCCAAACCGGGATCGTCGTTTCCGCCCTGGCCCGCCCCGAGTGGTTGGTCGAGATTGAGGCCACGGCAGTCATCCCCGACTGACCGGTCTGCCGTTCGCTGCCCCGATGCGCTCCTCCCAGACTGACGAGGTCCTAGCCGGGTTACGAGCCGTGGCCGACGGCCCGTTGTCGGCGGCCACCAACATGCCGCCGGCCATGTACCACGACGACGAGATCCTGACCCTCGACCGCGACCGGGTGTTCGCCCGCGACTGGGTGTCACCCGGCCTGGCCGCTGAGATTCCCAAGCCCGGGGACCGCCTCACCTGGTCGATTGCCGATCGCCCGGTGTTTTGCGTTCGGGGAACCGACGGCTTGATCCGTACCTTCTCCAACGTCTGCCGCCACCGCATGATGACCCTGGTCGACGGCGACGGGACCGGGCTTCGGATCACCTGTCCGTACCACGCCTGGACCTACGACCTCGAGGGCCACCTGGTCGGGACCAACCACATGGAGGCCACTGACGGGTTCGACGAGGCCGACGTGTGCCTGCCCGAGGTCCGCACCGAGGTCTGGCAGGGCTGGATCTACTCCACCCTGAACTCAGACGCCCTGCCGGTAGCCGAGCTCCTGGCGCCCATGGAGGAGTTCGTGGCCCGCTACGGGGTGCCCGACTACGTCCCCGTCCACCGGCAGGACGAGACGTGGGGCGGAAACTGGAAGTTCCTTGTCGAGAACTTCATGGAGGGCTACCACCTGCCGGTTGCCCACAGGTCCACGCTCGGCACCTGGATGCCCATGGACTCGGTGGTGTTTCCTGACCGGCGCCACGAGGGCTTCACCTACCAGATGTTCGAAAAGGACGAAAACGCCCAGTACGGACGGGCCCACCGGGACAACGACCGGCTGGAAGAGCCCTGGCGGTCCACCACCTTCATGCCGACGGTGTTCCCATCACACATGTACATCCTGGCCCCCGACCACCTCTGGTACCTGTCGCTACGCCCGGACGGTGTCAATCGGGTCAACCTGCGGTTCGGGATCGCCCTGGCCCCGGAGGTGCACGCCTCGCTGGACGACCCCGAGGCGTGGATTACCGAGATGATCAGGTTCTTCACCGCGGTGTGTGAGGAGGACCGGCGGGTTGTAGAGGGCATCCACGCCGGGTCCCGCTCTCCAATGGCCTCACCGGGACCCCTGAGCTGGCTGGAGCACGAGATCCACGACCTCATGGGCTACCTCGCCGACCGGCTGGCCTAGGTTCCGCGCATGACCTTCTCGATCACCGGCCACTGCGCCCGCACCGGCATGTTCGGGGTGGCCATCACTACGTCGTCCATTTGCGTCGGATCACGGTGCCCGCACGCCCGGGCCGGCGTCGGGGCCGTGGCTACCCAGAACGTCACCGACCCGACCTTGGCCGCCCGCGTGTTCGAACGCCTGGAGGCCGGAGACTCGGCCGCTGAGGCCGTGGCGGCCGTCATGGACGGTCGGGCACACGCCGACTACCGCCAACTAGCTGTGGTGGACGCAGCCGGCCGGACCGGGCACTTCACCGGCGCCCACATCCTGGGCACCAACCGGGTCGTGGAGGGCGAACACTGCGTTGCCGCGGGCAACCTACTGAGCACCAGGGAGGTCCCGGCCGCCATGTGCGCGACGTTCGGGGCCCATCCAGACGCCCACCTGGCCGATCGCCTCCTCCTCGGGCTGGAAGCCGGCCAGGCCGCCGGAGGGGAGGAGGGCCTGGTGCACTCAGCGGCCCTGCTCGTCCACCATGAGCAGCCGTTCGCCCTCGTCGACCTGCGCTGCGACTGGGACGACGTCGACCCGGTGGCTGTGGTGCGGCACCTCTGGACCGACTACAAGCCCCAGATGCAGCCCTACCTCGACCGGGCTGTCGATCCGGCGGCCGCGCCCAGCTACGGCGTGGCTGGCGACCCGTGATCGGGCGATTGGCTTGCTGACCGATCGGCAGGTCGCCGAGTTCTGGCGCGACGGCGTCGTGACCGTGCCCGACGCCGTCAACCCGACCCAGCTGGCCGCCCTACGGGCCGACCTTGACGGCTGGGTGGAAGAGAGCCGCTCCCATGAAGAACCCTGGGGCAAGACACTGGACGGGCGCCCCCGGTTCGACGTGCAACCCGGTCACTCCGCGGCTCGCCCGGCCCTGCGCCGGGTGGCGGCACCGTCCGAGGTGTCCAATGCCCACTACGAGGTCATGGTGGACAGCGCCATGGTGGACATGGTGGCCGCCCTCATCGGGCCCGACGTTAAGGTCCACCACTCCAAGGTCAACACCAAGCTGCCCGGTTCGGCCACCGAGGTGGAGTGGCACCAGGACTTCCCCTACACGCCGCACTCCAACACCGACCTGGTGACCGCCCTGCTTATGGTCGACGAGGTCACCGAAGAGAACGGACCGTTGGAGGTGGCGCCCGGTTCGCACGACGGCCCCCTGCACTCCCTCTGGCACGACGGGACGTTCACCGGTGCCATCGCCCCCGACGTGGCCTCCGTCCTGCGGCGCGATGCCGTGCGATGTACCGGTGAAGCGGGATCTGTCTGCCTGATGCACACGAAGTTGGCGCACGGGTCGGCGCCCAACCGATCGGACCGGCCGCGCACCCTGTTCATCTGCGTCTACGCGGCGGGTGATGCCCTGCCGTGCGGGCCCAGCCCGGTTCCCACCGTGCACCAGGGGCTGTTCGTCCGGGGCTTCGACTCTGGCCGCGTCCGGTCGGTGCCCTACGAGGTGGATATGCCCGAACTCCCGATCGGAGCCTCGTTTTTCTCCCAGCAGGAGGCAGCCGGCACCTAAAGGCGCGCATGACGACCAACGAGTCTCACCTAAGCGGTCGGGGGTCCGCGCCACCTGGGCGCTGGTGGGCTGAGGCCCCGCTGCTAGCGGACGACCAGGTCCAGGTCGGAGCGGCTGAGCCGCTTGCAGCCGTCGTCGGTCACCACCACCGAGTGGCCCAGCGTCATGGCCCGGCCGGCGTCGAAGTCCAGCAGGATCATGTGGAGGAAGAACACGTGGCCCGGCTGGAAGACCAGTGGGTTGCCCTCATAGATCATCGGCCAGTCCGTCCACACCGGGGCGTAGACGGCACCCATGCCGTAGCCACAGGCGTTGAGGCGGTGCTTCTGGTAGCCGGCACCGTCCAGGACTCGGGCGTGGGTGGTGAACACCTCGCCCAGGGTGGCGCCCGGTCGGACCGCCTCCTCGCAGGCCAGCAGGGCCTCGTGGCAGGCAGCGTGCATGGCCCGGTGCTCCGGCGAGGCCTCTCCGACCAGCAGGGTCCGCATCATCGCCGCGTGGTAGCGACGTTCCACCCCGCACCACTCCAGCGTGAGTTGATCCACCGGGTCGAGCTGGCGTCGGCCGGTGACGTACCGGACCATCAGCGCCCCCGGCCCCGAGCCGATGATCATCTCGTTGCCGGCGTAGTCGCCACCGCCGCCCAGCACGGCACCCTGCATATCGGCCAGGATCCGGGCCTCGGAGACCCCGACGCCAGCCAGGTCGACGGCTACGTCCCAGGCGTCGTCGGCTAGTTCGGCCGCCCGCCTCGTATAAGCCAGTTCCTGCGGGCTCTTCACCCGCCGCAGTTCCTGGACCAGCGTCGAGGCATCGGTCCAGGCCAGGAACCCGTCGAGTTTGGCCTCCAGCATCCGCCAGTGGACGGCCCGCAGCCCGTAGGAGTCGAGCTCGATGCCCACCCGCGAGCCCGCGAGCCCCAGGTCGGCCAGCATCTCGCGGAGGTCGACCGTCGGGTCCATGCCGTCAACGTCGACGTAGACGCGGACGTCGGTGACGTCGGAGGTGTAGGCGGCGGTCCCCCGGTCGGGCGCTCGGTTCAACAGGGCAATCCGGCCGTCGGCGGTCATGGCCATGCACTGGAAGCTGGAGAACCCGAACGTGTCGTAGCCGGTCAGCCAATACATCGACTCCTGCTTGAACATCAGCAGAGCATCGAGGCCGGACGCCGCGATGGCGCGGGCCGTGCGGTCCTTACGGTCCTGCATCTCCTCGGGGGTGAAGTGGATGGGCACTGGGTTCCCTCGGGTCTCGTCGGTCAGTAGGGGCGGCGCTCGGCGCTGCCGTGGTACAGCACATCGGACAGGGCGGCGTTGGCCGCCGCCCGCACAGCCCGTCCCTCAGCCGTGCACTCACCGATCGGACGGGGGACCACGGTGAAAGAGGGATCGACGGGCCCTGGACCAACCGGAAGGACGTGGTGCTCGCCTCGGCTGGGACGGACCTCGGCCCCGACGTAGGACTGGAATGCCACCCCGACTCGCCGGTCCGTGCTGCTGTTGGGACGGGAACCGTGGACTAGGTGGGGATGGTGGAGCGACATCTGGCCCGGTCGGAGTTCCACGTCCACGGTGGTGGCCTCGTCGATCCCGTCGACGTACTGGCCCCGGGTCAGGATGTTGTCGGGTCCGAACTGATCCACATGGGGTCGGATGCCGTCCCGGTGGGTGCCCGACGCCACGGACACACAACCACTCTCCGCGGTGCTCGACGTCAGGGCCACCCAGGCGGTGACTAGGTCGGCGGAGTCGACACCCATGTAGGTCGCGTCCTGGTGCCAGCTCACATGGGCTGCGCTGTCTGGTTCCTTGATGAACAGCACCGAGTTGAGCAGTGCCGTGGGCCGGTCGACAAGGGCGGCAGCGCAATCGAGGATCACCGGGTGGAGGGCGAGGTCGGCCAGGAACGGCAGCACCAGGTGGGCGTTATTGCGATGGCCCCCGTGCAGGTCGTCCGGGTACCGGACCTCGGCGCCTTCCAAGGCGGCAAGCAAGCCGGCCGCCTCCTCCTCGGAGAGGACGTCGACCGGGGCCACCCACCCGTGGTCCTGGTAGTGGACCACCTGTTTGTCGGAGAGTACGGGCACGGGACAGGACGCTAGATCCGCCCGTGTCCCCGATCTAGCCTCCACGGACTCGGGGCAGGGTGTCCCGCACAACGCTGCTAGCCCAGAGGAGTACCGATGCCGGACGTGGACCTGCCGTTCAGTCGTCAGGAGTACGCCGACCGTCTAACCAAGGTGCGGGCGTCGATGGAGGCCCGGGGGATTGAGGTCCTGGTGGCCGCCGATCCGTCGAACATGTCGTGGCTGACCGGCTATGACGGCTGGTCGTTCTACACGCCGCAGGCCGTGGTCGTGACCCACGACGGGGAGCCCTGGTGGTGGGGCCGGCGCATGGACGCCAACGGGGCCCGGCGCACCGTCTATATGGACGAGGCTCAAATCCTCGACTACTCGGACGACCACGTCATGTCCACCGAACGGCACGCCTTTGGTCAACTGGCCGGCCTGCTGGACGGGATGGGCCACGGATCAGCCCGCGTTGGCGTCGAGCTCGACAACTACTACTACTCGGCTGCCGCCCACCAACACCTGTGCGCTGGCCTACCCGACGCCGAGGTGCTGGACGCCACAGCACTTGTGAACTGGCAGCGGGGCGTGAAGTCCGACCGGGAACTGGAGTACATGCGCCGCGGCGCCCGGATTGTCGAGCGCATGCACGCCCGCATCCGCGACGTCATCCAGCCGGGCATGCGCAAATGCGATCTGGTGGCCGAGATCTACGCCACCGGAATCTCAGGTACCGAAGAGTTCGGCGGCGACTATCCGGCCTTCGTCCCCATGATGCCCACCGGCGCTGACGCCTCGGCGCCCCACCTGACCTGGGACGACAAGCCACTAAAGGTCGGAGAGGGGACATTCTTCGAGATCGCCGGTGCCTATCGGCGCTACCAGTTGCCCCTATGTCGCACCACGTTCCTCGGGACCCCGCCTGACGACATGCGCCGGGCCGAGAAGGCGGTACTGAACGGACTCGATGCCGGGCTTGCTGCCGCCCGGGCCGGAAACCGGGCAAAAGACGTGGCCACCGACTTCTACACCACCATGGAGGCCGCCGGCTTCCACAAGGAGGGCCGCTGTGGCTACCCGATCGGGATCAGCTATCCGCCGGACTGGGGGGAGCGGACCATCTCGTTTCGGACCACCGACGAGACGGTTCTCCAGCCCGGTATGACATTCCACTTCATGCCGGGCCTCTGGATGGACACCTGGGGACTGGAGATCACCGAGAGCATCGTGATCACCGAGGACGGCCCGGCCGAGCCGCTGGCCGATGTCCCCCGGGCCATCTACGTGAAGGGCTGAGGATGGCCGAGAGTGTGGTGCCGGTACCGGTCGACGAAGCCCTGGATCTCCTCGACGTTCTGATCGCCTACGACACCGTGGCTCTGACCCCGAATCTGGACCTGATCAGCGACGTCCGGGACCGCCTGGAGGCCCTCGGAGCGTCCGTGGTCCTCACCCACGACGACAGCGGCACGAAGGCCAACCTGTTCGCCACCATCGGTCCCAACATCAATGGTGGGGTGGTCCTCTCGGGGCACTCGGACGTCGTCCCGGTAGACCCGGCGGACTGGACCACGCCGCCGTTCACCGCTGACCGCCGCCACGGCCGGGTCTACGGCCGAGGAACGGCCGATATGAAGGGGTTCGTGGCCTGCGTCCTGGCCATGGCCCCCATATACGCGGAACTGGATCTGACGGTGCCGATCCACGTGGCGTTGACCTTCGACGAGGAGGATGGCTTCCACGGGGCACCGATCCTGCTGGCCGACCTGGTGGAGCGAGGCGTCCGGCCGTCGGCGGCCATCATCGGCGAACCGACTGGGTTGCGGACCGTGGGCGCCCACAAGGGCTGTTACGAGTACCGCACCATGGTGACGGGCATGAACGGTCACAGTTCGGCCCCCGCCGAGGCAGTCAGCGCCGTGCACCACGCCTCGCGCTGGATCTCCGGTCTGCTGGGCCTGGCCGACGATCTGGCCAACCGGGCACCTGACCCCAGCCCCTACGACCCGCCGTCGACCACCTTTAACGTGGGGACGATCAGTGGCGGGCAGGGACGATGCGTGGTTGCCGACCGGTGCTGGTTCGATTGGGAGATGCGCCCCGTCCAGGCTTCGGACGCCTCGTTCGTCAAGGAACATATGGCGGCCGTAGAGGCCGCCCTGCTCGACGAGATGCGGGCCGTGCACTCTGAGGCCTCCATCCGAACCGACGTAGTCTGCGAGATCGATGGCCTGGAGTGGCGGGACGCCTCGCCGGCCCTCGACCTTGTGCGGGTCCTGCTGGCCGACGAGGTAGCGGCGAACGGTGGCACCCTGCCGGTGGACGGGGTGGCCTACGGAACCGCGGCCGGGGTGTTCCAGGCAGCCGGCATCCCGGCGGTGCTCTGGGGTCCGGGGGACATCGGCGTAGCTCACCGGCCGGACGAGTTCGTCGAGGTGGCCGACCTCGAAGTCTGTCTGGCCCTGTTGGCCCGCCTGGGCGGACACCTCGCCCGCTGAGCAGGCTCGACGAGACCGTGGTTCCACCGATTTTCGACCCGGGTCTGGAAACGGCTTTCCATGCCGACGGTTTCGTCACCGTGGAACGCCTGATTCCCGAACACGTCCTGAGCCCGCTCCACGAGCGGTTCGACCGCCTGTTCCGTGGCGTGTTCGAGACTGGGGTGGCGCCCGACGAGGTCAACTGGCAGGACGGGTCGGGAGACCCCACGCTGACCCGCCAGATCTGCAACGGCTGGAAGGCCGACCGGCTGGTCGCCTCGGTGGTCCTCTCCGAGCGCCTCGGAGAGGTGCTGGCCCGCCTGGCCGGTTGGCCCGGAGCCCGGATCATTCAAGACAACCTGCTGTGGAAGCCGCCCGGCGCCCGGTCAGTGGGCTTCCACCGGGACAACGCCTACCTCGCCTGGTACCGGCCGCAGGAGATGGCCACCTGCTGGATCGCCCTGGACCCGACGGCAGCGGTCGGGGGGACGGTGGAATTCGCCCGGGGGTCACACCGGTGGTCGACGGACGGCAACCCTTTTATGCAGTTCCACGCCCCGGACGACCATCGGGACCCGATGGAGGCGGCGGCCGCCGCCGAGGGCGTGGTGTCTGACGTGGTGCCCGTCGAAGTTCCGGCCGGGGGAGGGTCCTTTCACCACGGCTGGACGTGGCACGGGTCGGCCCCCAACCGGTCTGATGTCCACCGCCGGGTTCTGGTGCTGCACTGCGGTAGCAGTGAGGCCCGGTTCCACCGGCCAGGCTTCGAAAAGGGCAACGGGCCCATCTACTCCCGGTACGCCCGCCCGGACGTCGACGACATGGACGAGGTCCACTTCCCGGTGCTGTGGCGCGACGACGGATACCGAACTCCAGGACTAGAAAGTCTCACAGTTCAGTTATAGGCTCTCACTCACAGTGATCGAGACCCGCCGTGGCGGGCCGGAGGCGGTCCCGTCCGCCGCCACACCGAATTCCGGAACCCACAGGAGCATTCCCATGACCCGCATGACCCCCAGCGAGGCCTTCGTCGAGACGATGGTGGCCAACGGCGTCACCACCACCTTCGGCATCATGGGCTCGGCCTTCATGGACGCCATGGACATCTTTACTCCGGCCGGGATCCGCCTGATCCCGGTGGTGCACGAACAGGGTGCCGCCCACATGGCCGACGGCTATGCCCGAGTTAGCGGCCGTCACGGCGTGGTCATCGGCCAGAACGGCCCCGGGATCTCCAACTGCGTGACAGCCATTGCGGCGGCCTTCTGGGCCCATAGCCCGGTGGTCATCGTGACCCCGGAGACCGGGACGATGGGCATTGGCCTGGGTGGCTTCCAGGAGGCCAACCAACTCCCCATGTTCCAGGAGTTCACCAAGTACCAGGGCCACATCGTCAACGAGAACCGGATGGCCGAGATCACAGCACGGTGCTTCGACCGGGCCATGTCCGAGATCGGCCCCACCCAGCTGAACATCCCCCGGGACCGGTTCTACGGCGAGATCGACGTCGAGATCGCCGAGCCGATGGTTTTAGATCGAGGCCCGGGCGGTGACGACAGCTTGGACGCGGCAGCCGAGATGCTGGCCAACGCTGAGTTCCCGGTCATGGTTTCGGGCGGCGGCGTGGTCATGGGCGACGCGGTGGCCGACGCCATCGTCCTGGCTGAGCGGCTGGGCTGCCCGGTGGTTAACAGCTACCTGCATAACGACTCCTTCCCAGCCAGCCACCCGCAGTGGTGCGGCCCGCTGGGCTACCAGGGGTCCAAGGCGGCCATGAAGCTCATCTCAGGGGCTGACGTGGTACTGGCCCTCGGCACGCGGCTCGGTCCGTTCGGCACGCTGCCCCAACACGAGATGGACTACTGGCCCGCCGACGCCAAGATCATCCAGGTCGACGCCGACCACAAGATGCTGGGCCTGGTCAAGAAGATCTCCGTGGGCATCTGCGGCGACGCCGGAGCGGCGGCACGAGCCCTGACCGACCGCCTAGCCGATCGCACCCTGGCCTGTGACACCAGCCGCGACGAACGTGCCGACCGTATGGCGACGGAGAAGAAGGCCTGGGAGGACGAGCTGGACGAGTGGACGCATGAAACCGACGACTTCAGCATCGACATGATCAAGGAGGCCATCGACGAGGAGGACAACTGGCTACACCCCCGCCAGGTCCTTCGCGAGCTCGAGAAGGCCATGCCGGCCCGGGCCATGGTCTCGACCGACATCGGCAACATCAACTCGGTGGCCAACAGCTACCTGCGGTTCGACGAGCCCCGCTCGTTCTTCGCCGCCATGAGTTGGGGAAACTGTGGCTACGCCCTGCCGACCATCATCGGTGCCAAGGCGGCCGCCCCCGACCGTCCAGCGCTCTCGTACGCCGGCGACGGTGCTTGGGCCATGAGCATGGTGGAAGTCATGACAGCCGTTCGCCACAACATCCCGGTCACCGCGGTGGTGTTCCACAACCGCCAGTGGGGAGCCGAGAAGAAGAACCAGGTCGACTTCTACGGTCGACGGTTCGTAGCCGGCGAGTTGGACGGTGGCGAGAACTACGCCGAGATCGCCCGGGCCATGGGCGCCGACGGGGTCCAGGTGGACCAACTCGAAGACGTCGGCCCGACGATGTCGGCGGCGATCGACGCCCAGATGAACGAGGGCAGGACCACGGTCATAGAGATCATGTGCACCAAGGAACTTGGCGACCCGTTCCGGAAGGACGCCCTGTCCACGCCGGTGCGCCACCTCGAGCAGTACGCCGACTTCGTCTGATTGGACTCTTCGGGCCCACGGCCCGTGTCGAAACTCAGATCCCGGTCGCCTGGGCCGGCTTGTGGGAAACGTCGCCGGGGTCGAGTTCACGGGTCCAGGCGGCGAATTCCAGCAGGATCCCATCGGGGTCCCGGAAATAGACGGAGCGCACGAACACCCCATCGTGCACATCGCGGGCCACCCCCCACTCGGAGTCGTCATGGTTCATGACCTCCGAGCACTCCACGCCGGCGGCTCGGAGCCGGTCCACATAGCCGTCGATGTCGGCGGCCGGCACGTGGAAGGCCACGTGGTTCATCGAGCCGTGGGCCGAGTGGATGGCCCCCCGGTCCGGCCGGTCGGCCGGCATCGACACCCCCGGGGCGGCCGGCGGTGCGTCAGGGAACCAGAAGAAGGCCACTGAGTTCCCGTTACCGCAGTCGAAGAAGAAGTGCTGGCCGGCTCCGCCGCCCAACTCGATGGTCTTGGTGAGTGGCATGCCCAGGATGCCCTCGTAAAAGGCCACGGTGGCTGCCATGTCACGGCAGACCAGGGCCAGATGATTGATACCCCGGACCTCGAACCCGTGGCCCTTCTGCCCCCGGTCGTCGACCATGGAAGCCGACCCTAGACGGGGCCCGGTTCAGACCCCAGCCGAGGCGCTGCCAGACTCGGACCGTCCAACCTCCAACCAAAGTGCCGACATGACGACGCCCGAACAGCAACTCACCGACTTCACCGACCGGGTGGTAGTGGTGACCGGCGGCAGTCGGGGGCTGGGCCAGGCCATGGTCGAGGCGTTCGCCCGCTGCGGCGCCGACGTGGTGGTGGCCAGCCGCAAGATGGACGCCTGCGCGAAGGTTGCCAAAGAGGTCTCGACGGCCACCGGCCGCCGGACCCTGCCGGTGGCCTGCCACGTCGGTGACTGGGCGCAGTGCGACGCCCTCACCGAGGCCGTGTACGCCGAGTTCGGACGGTGCGACGTGCTGGTCAACAACGCCGGCAGCTCCCCGCTCTACCCATCGCTGGTCGAGGCCGAAGAGGCCCTGTTCGACAAGACGATGGCCGTCAACCTACGGGGAACCTTCCGGCTGTCGTCCACCTTCGGATCCCGCATGGTCGAGGCGGGCGGCGGCGCCATCATCAACGTGAGCTCCGTCTCGGCATCGGCTCCCACTCCCGTGGAGGCCATCTACGGGGCGGCCAAGGCCGGGGTGCACTCGCTGACCGAGTCGTTCGCCCGGGCCTACGGCCCGACTGTTCGGGTCAACTGTCTGCAGCCCGGACCGTTCCTCACCGACATCTCCACCCACTGGCCGGCCAGCGCTCACGAGGGGTTCCGCCAGCGCCTAGCCCTCCAGCGGGCCGGAAAGGTCGACGAGATCGTGGGGGCAGCCCTGTACCTGGCATCGGACGCCGCATCGTTCACGACGGGCTCGGTGCTCAAGGTGGATGGCGGCGCCGTGTACGGAACGGGCTGAGCCGGGTACCAGACTGCAGCGAGCAGTACCGACCCGCCCGGTACTGCCGGACGGACCGGAACGAGGAGCGACGACGTGGTGGACATCGGCCGGCCCGCTGAGGGGCAGAACCAGTGGTACCCGTTCATGGACCGACCGGTCCCGGCCACCGTCGACGGCCTGCTGCAGAACCCTCCTGTCGTACCCCTCCACGACGTGGCGACTCTGCCCGCCTCGGCTCGTTACGTGGTGGTAGGGGCCGGGATCCACGGCCTGTCCACCGCCTATCACCTGGCCAGGGAACTAGAGCGCACAGGAAAGGGATCGGGCAGCGACGTGGTCCTCATCGATAAGGCGGGCCCGGGTGCCGGCGCCACCGGCCTGGCCTGCGGCTGCGTGCGGAACCTCTACATGACCGAACCGCTCCACGCCATCCTCCGGGCCAGCGTCGAGGTGGTGGACATCGGCGGGCCCGCTGAGGGGCAGAACCAGTGGTACCCGTTCATGGACCGACCGGTCCCGGCCACCGTCGACGGCCTGCTGCAG
>JAKURX010000050.1 GCA_022451505.1 Acidimicrobiales bacterium
CCAAGGCGACGCGGTCCACGGGGTTGTGGGGGGGGCCGTTCCTGCTGGGCGCGGGGGGGGGGGGGGGGGCGGGGGCGGTGGCGGTCGCGGTGGCGGTGGCGGTGGTCGCCGTCGGCGGGGTCGCTGAGCACTCCCGCTGATCGGGGCCGCCGACACGGCGCCCCTGCGGCCACCGAATCGGTGGTCGAGTTGAGCCTGCCCGAACACGGGCCGACTGCAGGACCGAGCGTGGTGTCCGAACGGATGCCGGATGCCCGCTCGGTCTCGGTCGGCGTTTGGGTGGCCGTCGGGGGTCGGGACGAGGATCCGGCGGTGTCCGGCGCCTCGCACTTCCTTGAGCACCTGTTGTTCAAGGGAACCGACCGGCGGACGGCCCGGGCCATCGCCGAGATGGTGGACGCCACGGGCGGCGAGATGAATGCCTTCACGTCCAAGGAGTACACGGCGTACTACGCCCGAGTCCCTGCAGGAGATCAGGAGCTGGCTACCGCCCTGCTGGCTGATGTCATCGGCGAGCCTGCCCTGCGGGCCGCCGACGTGGAGACCGAGCGGCAGGTCATCCTGGAGGAACTCCACCTCCAGGCCGACGATCCTGACGACGTGGTGTTCGACCTCCTCTACGAGGCGCTGTTCCCTGGCCACCCGTTGGGCCGCGAGGTGCTGGGGTCCGAGGACTCGGTGGCCACCATCGCCCGCCACGACCTGGTCGGGTTCCACGACCGCTGGTATCGGGCACCCAACCTCGTGGTGGCCGCGGCTGGGGCCGTCGACCACCACGCCCTAGTGGAGCAGGTGGGCGAGGCCTTCGCCTCCCGGACGGACGGTATGGCACCGGTCCGTACCGGACCGGCGGAGGAACCGGTTGAGGCCCGACGGATCACCCGACCCACCGAGGCAGCCCACGTGGCCTGGGGATGGCGCGGCCTGCGACGCGACGACCGCCGACGCCATGCCCTGGCCCTGGGGATTCACGTATTGGGCGGAGGGCTGTCCAGCCGTCTCTTTCAGACCGTGCGCGAGGAGCGGGGGTTGGCCTACAACGTCTTCGCTTCGCCGGCCGGCTACCAGGACGCCGGCGTGGTGTCGGTATATGCCGGTACGGCCCCCGAGCGAGCCGAAGAGCTCCAACGGGTGGTGGCCGACCAGGTGGCCGAGGTGGCCGCCCACGGGATCACCGCCGAGGAGATGGACATCGCCCGCGACGGGTTTGAGGGGTCAATCCTGCTGGGCCTGGAGGACTCCGGGAGCCGGATGTCCCGGCTGGGCACCAGCCAGAGCCTCCTGGGCCGGGTGGTCCCCTTGGACGAGTACGTCGACACCCTGCGGGCCGTCACTCTGGACGAGGTCAACACCGTGCTGGGCGAGGTGCTGTCTCCCGAGGCGGTCGTGGCCCTGGTGGGACCGACCGTCTGAACTCAGCCGGGCCGCCGCGACGGTGACCGCTAGCCTCACCCCATGTCCGGAGATCCGATCCGTGTCGGCGTGCTCGGGGCCGCCGGCCGCATGGGCCGTATGGTGGCCGGCGCGGTCACGGCCGCCGAGGGGATGGTCTTGGCCGCCGCGGCCGACCCGTTGGCTCCCGGGTCGGAGGTCTCCGGAGTGACCCTGGTGGCCGACGTCGGGGACCTGCTCAACGCCGGCGTCGACGTGGTCGTGGACTTCACGGTCGCCGAGGCCAGCCGGGCCAACCTTCCGGTCCTGGCCGCGGCCGGGGTACATGTCGTCGTCGGCACCAGTGGCCTGAGTGATGAGGACCTGGACAACCTTCGGGCCGCCTTCACGACCAGCAACTGCCTGGTGGCTCCCAACTTCGCCATCGGTGCTGTCCTCATGATGCGCTTTGCCGAGATGGCAGCGCCGTGGTTCGAGACGGCGGAGATCGTGGAGGTCCATCACGACGGCAAGGTCGACGCCCCGTCGGGTACCGCGACGGCCACTGCCGAACGCATGGCGGCCGCCTCGTCGGACTGGGCTCCCGATCCGACCACCCGGGAGGCGGTGGCCGGGGTCCGGGGCGGGGTGGGACCGGCGGACATCCGCATCCACTCGCTGCGCATGAGGGGTGCCGTGGCCGACCAGGAGGTCGTCTTGGGGACTACCGGCCAGACCCTGACCATCCGGCACGACACCACCGATCGCAGCTCGTTCATGCCCGGGGTGGTGCAGGCGATAAGCCGGATCGCCGAGGTGCCCGGCGTGACCGTGGGCCTCGACGCGCTGCTCGGCCTCTAACCCGGTTCCTACCGTGGATCCCGGTACCCGGCGCTTTTTGAGGCCGGCATGGATCGCCTCGCACGTGCTGGTAGCCGCCCTGCTGGTGGCCACCACCAACCTGGGCTTCTGGCAACTCCGTCGCCTGGATGTACGACGGGACCACAACGCCAGGGTGGTGGCCCGGGCCGACGAGCCCGTGGTGGCCTTGGCCACGGCGTTCGGGGCCCTGACGGAGGGTATGTCGCCGGAGGACCTCCGCCATGTGCGGGTCACGGTGTCCGGCATGTGGGACGTCGCTTCGGAGGTCTACCTGGCCAACCGCTCCCGGGACGGGGTGCCCGGCGTCCACGTGGTAACCCTGCTGCGGATCGAGGGCGTCCGTCCCAGTGTGGGGGTGGCCGTCGACCGGGGGTTCGTCCCCCGGGTCCACTACCTGAAGGGGGACCGGTCGGCCTGGGCACCCGCCGGAGGAGAGGTCGAGGTGGCGGGCAGCCTGGAAGTCGGCCGGATGGGCGAGCGGGGCCACGGATCCGAGGTGGACCGCATCGACCTAGAGGCCTTGTCGGACCGGTGGGGGATCTCTCTGGCGCCGATGTGGATCCGGGCTGCCGCCGACGGGTCGGCGAGTTGGCCGGCCTCCGCACCGGCGGAGGACCTGGGCGACGGGCCCCACCTCTCGTACGCCGTCCAGTGGTTCGTATTCACCCTCATCGGCTTGGGCGGCTATCCCCTGGTCCTCTACCGGCTGGCCCGTCGGGACCCGGGGGTAGCGTGAGCGAAATGTCCTACGCCAGCCCGCCCGTGCTCCTCGTCGTTCACGTCCTGCGCGTCCGGGGCCTAGTTGACGCGACGGACGTAGCCTCCGCCACGGGGCAGGAGGTCGACGTTGTCGGGGCCCACCTGGCCGACCTGGAGGCCGCCGGCCTGGCCAGCTACAAAGAGGGGCGCTTGATGACAGGCTGGATGCTGACCTCCGCCGGCCGGCCCCACGGCGAGGATTTGGTGGCCGCTGAGCTGGACGACACCGGGCTTCGGTCCGAGGTAGACGTCGCTTACCGGCGCTTCCTGGACAGCAACCAGCCCTTTCTGAGTCTCTGCACCGACTGGCAGATAAGTACCGACTGGGAGGACCCGGACGCCGAGCCGGTGGTCAACGACCACACCGACCTGGTCTACGACGGGGTGGTGATCGACCGTCTGGGTGAAACTGATGCCGCCGTGCAGCCGGTGTGTGCGACGCTGGCCGGGGTGCTGGGCCGCTTCGGGGACTACGGCGGCCGGCTGGCCAGGGCATTGGACCGGGTGAGGTCTGGGGATCTGGACTGGTTTACCGGAGTGGAGGGCGACTCGTACCACACGGTGTGGTTCGAGTTGCACGAAAACCTGCTGGCCACCCTGGGGATCGAGCGGGCAAGGGAGCACGCCGCCGGCTGAGCCGGACCGGGCGTCAGAGACGAGGAGAAAGCAGAGATGGAGCCGAGGTTCGGTCGGGTGATCACCGCCATGATCACGCCGTTCACCGCCAACGGGTCGTTGGACCTGGACGGGGCGGTGGAGTTGGCCCGCTGGTTGGTGGAGCAGGGCAACGACGGTCTGGTGCTGGCCGGGACGACCGGCGAGTCGCCGACCCTGACCCACGACGAGCAGATTGCCCTGGTCGAGGCCGTGTCCGGTGCCGTGGATTGCCACGTCATCGCCGGAGCCGGAAGCAACGACACGGCTGCTGCCGTAGAGCTGACCGAGCGGTGTACGGCCGCCGGGGCCGACGCCATCCTCACCGTCACCCCGTACTACAACCGTCCGTCCCAGCTCGGGCTGTTCCACCACTTCCGGGCCGTGGCCGAGACCACCTCGCTGCCGGTGATGCTCTACGACATCCCGATCCGGTCGGGTCGCAAGATCGACACGGCGACCATCCTCCGCCTGGCCGACGAGGTCCAGAATGTGGTGGCCGTGAAGGACGCGGCGGGGGACGTGGGCGAGACGGCCCGCTTGGTGGCCGCCGCCCCCGAAGGCTTCGAGGTCTACAGCGGAGAGGACGTCCTGACCCTGTCGCTGCTGGCTGTGGGGGCAGTCGGCGTAGTTAGCGTGGCGTCCCACTGGGCCACCCCGGAGACGGTGGCCATGGTGGACGCCTTCTTCTCCGGCGACGTGGCGGGCGCCACGGCGGCCAACCAGCGCCTGATCCCCTCATGGGAGTTTGAGTCCGGCGACCTCAAGCCCAACCCGATCCCCACCAAGGCCATGATGAAGGTGCTGGGCCTGCCCGGAGGCGACTGCCGCCCACCCATGGGGCCAGAGCCCGACGACCTCCAGGACCTGGCCCGACGGATCCTCGTCGGGCTCGGCCGCGGCTGACCGCAGCCGGACGTCACCTTCCATGGCCCCTCCCGTACACCTAACGTTCCTGGGCGGGCTGGGCGAGATCGGTCGTAACTGCGCTGCCCTGGAGTCCGAGGGACGCATCGTGCTGCTGGACTGCGGGCAGTTGTTCCCCGACGACCTTCCCGGGGTCGACGCGGTGCTCCCGGACTTCACCTGGCTGCTGGAGCGGGCCGACCGGATCGAGGGCTGTGTGGTCACTCACGCCCACGAGGACCACATCGGGGGACTGCCCTACCTGCTGCGGTCTCTGGCCGGCGAGGGTGTCTCGATGCCGATCTATGGCGCGCCGTTCACGCTGGGAATGGTGCGGGGCAAGCTGAAGTCGGCCGGCCTGCCCCTGCCCGACCTGGTGGAACTGGGAGACCATGCCCGCCTCCCCATCGGTCCGTTCGACTGCGAGTTCCTGCCCGTCACGCACTCCACGCCGAGTGGCCTGATGACCGTCTTCGGGACGCCGCAAGGCCGCATTCTCCATTCCAGTGATTTCAAGCTGGACCCGACCCCCATCGACGGTCGGGTGACCGACTTGGGTCGCCTGAGGGAGCTGGCCGACGGCGACGGGATCCGCCTCCTACTGGCCGACTCGACCAACGCAGGCATTGCCGGCTCCTCGACCTCGGAGGCCACGATCGGTCCGGTGTTGCGTCAGATTTTTGCCGACCACGAAGATCGTCGGATCATCGTCGGAGCCTTTTCCAGCCACATCCACCGGATCCAGCAGGTAGTCGACGCGGCGGCCGAAACGGGGCGAACGGTGGTGGTGTTGGGCCCGTCGATGGTGCGCAACGTCACCCTGGCCCGGGAGCTAGGCCTGCTGCGGATCTCGGACCGGATGCTGGCCACCGACGAGCAGCTGGAGGACCTGGATCCGGTCACCACGTGCGTGGTGTGCACCGGCTCGCAGGGTGAGCCCCGGGCCGCCCTGAAGCGCATGGCCGACGGCAGCCACCGATTCCTCAACGTGGGCGACCGGGACACCGTGGTCTTCTCCTCGCATCCCATCCCCGGCAACGAGGCTGCCGTGTCCCGCCTCCATAACGCCCTGGCCCGTCGGGGCGTCCAGCTGGTGCACAGCGGCCAGCTGGGCGTGCACACCACCGGGCACGGCAAGGCCGACGAGCTGCTGGCCCTCCACGAGGCTGCCGACCCGGACCTGTTCATCCCGGTGCATGGGGAGTACGCCCACCTGGTCGCCCACCACGACCTGGCCCTCGGGCGGGGCATGTCGGAGGGCCAGGTGATGCGCTGTACGGACGGCGACCGGGTCTCGTTGAAGGACGCGGGGCTGGTGCGGGCCGGCCGGGTGTCCGATGAGTACGTGATGGTCGACGAGTCCGGTCGCCAGGTGTCCGAGGCGCTGGTCGAGGAGCGGCGGGCCATGTCGGGTGAGGGATTCGTGTTTGTCCGGGTAGTGGTGGACGGTCGCAAGGGTCGGCTGGTGGGTACCCCGGTGGTCGAGAGTCGGGGCGGGGTGGAGCCAGACGATCGGGACGCCTGGCACCGCGACGTGGCCGAGGCGGTGACCGAGGCAGTCACCTCGGCCGTCGGGGACGGCCAGCGTGAGCCCCGGGAACTGGAGCGCCTGACCCGTCGGGCCACCGGTCGGCTGGTCTCCAGGCGGACCGGTCGCCGTCCGGCTCTCATTCCCACCGTCGAGGTCCGCTGACCCTCGGATCGGGCCGTTCGCGGCCGTTACACCCCCCGGCCCGTCCCAGGGCTGCCCCGGGGCCGCCCCCCCCCGGTGGTACCGTCGATTCCGATGGCTTCTCGTTTCGCGCGCCCCGGCCCGACCGGAAAATCCGTTGATGGCAAGGGAAAAAACCGGTCACGCGACACTTCGGCGAGCACTGCCGGCCGGGAAGTTGAGGCTTCCGTCCCGGTGCTGCGGCGCATGGCCCGGGCGGCCTTCGGCGGTCGGGGAGACGAGATCCTAGGTCTACTACTGGTCGTCGGCGGCCTGCTGACCGGCCTCTCGGTCTACCTCGAGCGTGCCGGTGTCGTCGGTCGGGTTGTGGATTCCGGCCTGGGCTGGTCGGTCGGGGCCACACGGGTGGTCCTGCCGGTAGCCATGGTGGCAACCGGCCTGGCCATGTTCCGGGAACGCAGCGAACTGGGCGAGATCTCCAAACGCCTTCCAGTGGGCCTGGTAATGGCCGTGCTGAGTGTGACCGGTTTGCTGCACATCACCCGGGGGCGCCCCGGGCTGGACGACGGCGCCGACGGGCTCGGCGAGTCCGGAGGCTTGATCGGTTTAGCGGTGGGCGGCGGCCTGGAGGCCGGTGTCGCCACCTGGGGCGCCGCGCTCATCCTGTCAGGTATCGGGTTGGTGGCCGCCGCCGTGATCACACGGACCACGGCACGGCAGGCAGTTCGAGGAGCGGTCCGGGGGGCGGCTTTCACCGTCCGCCACGCGGCTCGCGGTGCCGTGGGAGGGTTGCGGCCTGCCCTGCGGGGCCTGCGCAACTGGCTCCAGGGCCTCCTCACGCCACCGGGAGGCGACCACGTCCCTGTGTCGACCCCCGAGCCGGCCTCCGCACCCGTGACGCCGCCCCCTGAGCCTCCGGCCGCCATGCCGACGCCACCTCGGTCGCGCAAGCGCCGGACGAAGGTGGTGCCACCGGAGGCTGGTGAACAGCTCACCATCGAGTTGGGGGCTGTGGTGGCCGACTCGCCCTGGCGCCTGCCGCCCCTGGGGTACTTGGCCCGCCAGGAGACCCACGACGTTGACGCCAAGGCAGTGGAGGAGAGGGGCCATCGCCTCCAGGAGGCGTTGGCCGCCCACGGGGTTGAGACCCGCTTAGTCGAGATGACCGTAGGCCCGACCGTTACCCGCTACGCCCTCCAGTTGGGCGAGGGGGTCAAGGTCTCCAGGGTCACCAGCCTCAACAAGGACATTGCCTACGCTCTGGCTGCCGCCGACGTCCGGATCCTTGCCCCCATCCCCGGCCAGCAGGCCATCGGCATCGAGGTCCCCAATGAGGACCGCGAGGTGGTGGCCCTGGGCGACGTCCTCGCCTCGCCCGAGGCGGCTAAGGCCCGGCATCCGCTAGAGGCGGCCATCGGTCGCGACATCAGCGGGCGCTCGGTGATGCTGAACCTGGCCACCATGCCCCATCTCCTGATCGCTGGGGCTACGGGGGCTGGCAAGTCATCGTGCATCAACTCGTTCATCACCTCGATCCTGATGCGTTCTACACCCGACCAGGTGCGGATGATCCTCGTCGATCCCAAGCGGGTCGAGATGGGCCAGTACGAGGGTGTACCGCACCTGTTAACTGCTCCAGTGACCGACCCCAAGAAGGCGGCCAACGCCCTGCACTGGGCCGTCCGGGAGATGGAGCGCCGCTACGACCTCCTGTCCACCTGCGGGTTCCGGGACATCAGCGGTTACAACGCTGCGTTCGACCGGGGTGACCTGCAAGCGCCGCTGGGCCTGGCCGACGAGGACGGCGAGCCGGTCTCGTACCAGCGGCTGCCGTTCATCCTCGTGGTGGTCGACGAGCTCTCCGACCTCATGATGGTGGCTGCCCGCGACGTGGAGGACTCCATCTGCCGCCTGGCCCAGATGGCCAGGGCTGTGGGTATCCACTTGGTGGTGGCTACCCAGCGTCCGTCGGTCAACGTCATCACCGGCGTTATTAAGGCCAACATCCCGGCCCGCCTGGCCTTCGCTGTGTCCAGCTTGGCCGACAGCCGGGTCATCCTCGACCAGCAGGGCGCCGAACGCCTGGTGGGGTGGGGCGACATGCTTCTGCTCGGCCCGAGTTCCAGTGTGGCCCAGCGCATTCAGGGTGCGTGGGTGGACGAGCACGAGGTCCGCCAGGTCGTGGAGTTCTGGACGGCCCAGGCCCGGACGGCGGCCGACGCCGAAGAGGTCGAGGTCGAGGCCCACGATCCGACCGGTCCGGTCGACAAGACCGCCGGTGCCCGGACGCCGCCCGACATCACCGAGGACTCGACCCGACCGGCCGCCGCCGACACCTCGAACGACGATGAGCTGTTCGACGAGGCCCGGCGTCTGGTGGTGTCCAGCCAGCTGGGCTCCACCTCGATGCTGCAGCGCAAGCTGCGGGTGGGCTTCGCCCGGGCGGGACGTCTGATGGACCTACTGGAGGAGGCCGGGGTGGTGGGTCCGTCGACTGGTTCCAAGGCTCGCGAGGTGCTCATCGTGGCCGACCGGCTCGAGAATCTCACCGAACAGGGCCTCTAGGCCGCCGGTCGGCGGCCGGTAGCGTCAGAGCGTGGTCCAGAACCTCCTCCTCCTCGTGGTCGCCATGGTGGGCCTCACGCTGTCCGCCGACCGGTTCGTGGACGGCGCGGCAAAGCTGGCCGCGCGCGTGAACATCTCGACCGTGGTGGTCGGCGCCCTGATCATCGGCTTCGGGACGAGCGCTCCGGAGCTGGTCGTTTCGACCGTCGCCACGCTCACCGAGGGGGCAGAGGGGACGGCCCTGGGGATCGGCAACATCGTCGGGGCCAACGTGGCGAACCTGACGCTGGTCCTCTCGGTGCCGGTGCTGGCCTTTGGCGGCGTCGTTGTCCAGAGGGGCGTCAAGCGCCAGGCAGCGCTGTCGGCTACGGGCGTCACGGTTTTCGCCCTGGCTGCCTACTTCGGTCAGCCGTCGATCCTCAAGGGGGTCGGCATGGCGCTGTTGATGGTGGTGGCCCTCTGGGCCGTCGTCCGCCTCGGCGAGGGCGTTGACACTGGCGTCACCTCAGACGACGAGGGAGGTCCGGGACCTTGGGTGTGGACGTTCGTTGGCCTGGTTGGAACCGTGGGGTTCGCTCACCTCGTCGTCCGCGCCGCCACAGGGATCGCCGACCAGATGGGGTGGACAGGTGGCTTCGTCGGTTTCGCCCTCGTGGCCCTGGGCACAACCCAGCCTGAACTCCTCACGGTGCTGGCCGCCGCCCGGCGCGGTGAGTCGGGTCTGGTCTTCGGCAACCTGCTGGGTTCCAACCTGTTCAACAGCCTCACCGTCGGGTCGGCGGTGTTCCTAGCCAACGGCAACAAGCCGCACGACGAAGCGGCCCGACTGCCAGTGGGCAGCCTGCTCGTCATGGTGACGGTGAGCTGGATGGTGATCATGCTGATGCGCACCGGGCGCCGGGTCAGCCGCGGCGAGGCGGCAATCCTGCTGGGCGTGTACGGCGTTGTCCTCGTTTGGCTGGCGGTTACCGGAGCCACGGCCTGAGTACAGACCGGCTGAGCCACGTCGAGCGCATAGCCTGAGCCAATCATGGGCGAAGGGACCTACCACCTCGTCACGCTGGGCTGCCCGAAGAACCAGGTGGACTCGGACAAGCTCGAGGGCGTGCTGGTCGCTGACGGTCTCTCGTCGGTGGATCAGGTGTCCGACGCTGACCTGATTGTGGTCAACACCTGCGCATTCATCGAAGATGCCCGCCGGGAGTCGGTCGACACCGTGCTGGCCCTGGCCGACCAGCAGCGGGACGGTGCTCGCCTGGTGGTCACCGGCTGTATGGCCGAGCGGTACGGCGATGAGCTGGCTTCCGTCCTGCCTGAGGTCGACCGGGTGGCGGGGTTCGGGGTGCCGGTGACCCTCGGGCGACGCCCCGATGCCCCGACGCCGGAGCTTCCCTCCTTCGACCTGTTGAACCTGCCCCGTCCGGCAGCGGTCCGACCGTGGGCTTACGTGAAGGTCGCCGAAGGGTGTGACCGGTCGTGCGGGTTCTGCGCCATCCCCACCTTCCGTGGTCCGCAGCGCAGCCGGACGGCGGCCTCCATCCTGGACGAGGTGGACGCCCTGGACGCCCGCGAGGTGGTGCTGGTAGCCCAGGATCTCGCCTCCTACGGCCGCGACCAGGGGGAGGGTGAGCGGTCCATCGTGCCGTTGGTCGAGGCGGTAGCCGACCTGGTGGATCGGGTCCGCCTGTTGTACCTGTACCCGTCGGACCTGACCGACCGGCTGGTCGCCGCCATCTGTGCCACCGGCGTCCCGTACTTCGACCTGTCCCTCCAGCACGTATCGCCCCCGCTAATGCGCCGCATGCGGAGGTGGGGCGACAGCGAGCGCTTCCTGGAGCGCATTGCCCACATCCGCTGCGTCGAGCCCGAAGCCGCCCTGCGCTCCAACTTCATCGTTGGCTACCCGGGCGAGACCGAGGAGGACCACGACGCCCTGCTGGCCTTCATAGAGGCCGCCAACCTGGATTGGTGCGGGTTCTTCACCTTTAGCCGCGAGGAGGGGACCTACGCCGCCTCCCTGGACGGCGAGGTGGCTCCCGGCCTGGTGGCCGAACGCCTCCATGAGCTGGGCGAGATCCAGGATCGGATCACGGCTAACCGGCGGGACGCCCTCATCGGGCGCACAGTGACCGTGCTGGTCGACGAGCCAGGAGTGGGACGCACCCACCGCGAGGCGCCGGAGATCGACGGCATAGTGATCGTCCCCTCCGCTCTGCCGGTCGGCCGGTTCGCCGACGTCACGGTGACCGGGGCGCTCGGTCCTGACCTGGTGGCGGCATGAGGCACCTCCGGACCGTGGTCTCTCCGGCCAACCTGGTCACCCTGGCCCGCCTGATCCTGGCGCCAGTCCTATTCGCCCTCGTGCTGGGCGCCGAGGACCGCGACGGCGCGACATGGGCCGGGTTCGCCCTCGGCTCGGTGCTGGCCGCCACCGACTACTTCGACGGTATTCTCGCCCGCCGTCGGGGCACGATCAGCCGCTGGGGGGCGTTCTTGGACCCGTTGGCCGACAAGGTGGTGGTGATCGGTGTGGCCGTCTGTTTGGCCATGGTGGGTCGCTACGCCTGGCTGCCGGTCGTCCTGCTGGCCGCCCGGGAACTGGCCATCACTCTCTACCGCCTGTGGTTCGCCCGGCAGGGGCTGGCTGTGCCGGCCCGGCGGTCGGCTAAGTGGAAGACCATCGTCCAGGGCACGGCGCTGCTGATCGCCGTGATGCCACCAATGCGTGACGCCGACCTGGTGGTCGGCGTCGCCTTGTGGCTGGCTGTGGTCTTCACCCTGGTGACCGGCGCCCAGTACCTGCGTGACGGGAGCAGGGCCACCAGCCCCACCGGGTCGCGGTCCGGCTGACCACCGCGGAGGGGGAGGACGTCGTGCGTTGCGAGGTGGTGGCCGTCGGAACCGAGTTGCTGCTCGGCCAGATCGTCGACACCAACTCGTCGTGGATTGGTGAGCAGTTGGCCCTGGCTGGCATCGACTGCCATCGCCACACCGCGGTGGGCGACAACCGGAATCGGATGCGCGATGCCCTGGCCGAAGCCCTGGGCCGGGCCGACGCCGTGATCGTGACCGGGGGCCTGGGGCCCACCCAGGACGACATCACCCGGGATGTGGTGGCCGAGGTGCTGGGCGTGGACCTGGTCCGGGACGACGCCTTGGTGGAGAGGATCGAGGCCGTGTTCGGTGGCCGGGGGCGTGCCATGCCGAGCAACAACCTGAGACAGGCCGAGGTGCCGGTCGGAGCTCGGGCCATCGAGCAGATGCCGGGCACAGCGCCCGGCCTGGTGTGCCCAGTGGGCGAGGGGGGTGACGACAGCCCCCGGGTCCTCTACGCGGTGCCCGGGGTGCCCTGGGAGATGCGCCAGATGATGGAGGGCCAGTGGGAGTGGGGGCTGGCCTAGGACCTGGCCGAGGAGATCGCCCGCCTGGACACCGATGGTGGGCCGACGCTGGCCTTCTTGGCCAGCGGCATGGAGGGCCTGAAGATCCGGATCACCGCCAAGGCGGCTAGCGGACCCGAGGCTGACGCCCTGCTGGCCGACGAGGAGGCGCGTGTCCGCAGCATCGTGGGGCCCATCGTGTTTGGGGTGGACGACCAGACCATGGAGTCGG
>JAKURX010000051.1 GCA_022451505.1 Acidimicrobiales bacterium
CCCCCCCCCGCGCGCGGCCGCGGCGCCCCCGGGGGGGGCCCGCCCGGGGGCCGCGCCCCACGACACAGGTCCGCTCTGGTCCGACCCCTACGGGAGCGATACCGGGTCGGACGCCTACTTCTCTTCCTCCCCGGTCTCGGTGGCCGCCTCGGTCCACTGGCCAGCCGAGACGGCCGGACCGCCCTCGGCGGGCTTCCAGACCTGTTCGCCAGTCTCCTTGTCGACCACCCACTCGCCCTCGGCCCACTCGACGTCGGCGTACGCCGCTTCCTGGGCCACCTGCGTCTCGCTCTTGATGTCGACCCGCCAGCCCGTCATCCGAGCAGCCAGGCGGGCGTTCTGGCCCTCCTTGCCGATGGCCAGGGACAGCTGGTAGTCGGGGACAACCACCGTGGCGGTGCCGGTCTCCTCGTCAATGAGGACCTCCTTTACCTTGGCCGGAGAGAGGCCCTTCATCACGAAGTCGGCCGGATCCTCGGAGAACGGGACGATGTCGATCTTCTCGCCCCGCAGTTCGTTGACGACCATCCGGACCCGGGCTCCCCGCGCACCCACACAGGCTCCGACCGGATCCACGTTGGAGTCGTTGGACCACACAGCGATCTTGGTGCGGTGACCTGGCTCCCGGGCACAGGCCCTGATCTCGACCACGCCGTCCGCGATCTCGGGAACCTCCAGCTCGAACAGCCGCTTGATGAGTCCCGGATGGGTTCGGCTGACCACGATCTGGGGGCCCTTAGCCGTCTTACGGACCTCTACGATGTAGGCCTTAAGCCGGGCGTTGGCCTCCGGGCGCTCGAAGGGAACCTGCTCGGCCTGAGGCAGCAGGGCTTCGACCCGGCCCAGGTCCAGGAGGGTGTACCGAGCGTCGGTCTGCTGGATCATGCCGGTAACGATGTCGCCCTCGCGGCCGGCGTACTCCTCGTACTTGAGGTCGCGCTCGGCCTCCCGGATCCGCTGGGTCATGACCTGCCGGGTCGTTTGGGCAGCGATGCGGCCGAAGTTCTCAGGCGTAACGTCGAACTCCTCGCCGACCGGCTCGCCCTCCTCGTCTAGGTCCTGAGCCAGCACCCGAATGTCCATCGTCTCGGGATCGATGGTCACCCAGGAGAACTCGTGGGCACCGGGCGTGCGCTTATAGGCCGACTCGAGGGCATCGGCCAGGGCGGCGAAGAGGGCGTCCACGGAGATCCCGCGGTCGGCCGCCAGGGCCTGGAGGGCCTCCATCATCTCGGGGTTCATGACCCGACCTTCCTTCCCGAGTCGGCGGAGCCGTCCCGATCGTGGCCCTTACGAGCCGACTTGGGCTCGCGGGTCCAGGTGAAGACGGTGCGCGCCTTCAGAATCTCGTCGTGGCGGATGGACCGGATGGAGCCGTCGGCCGCCCGGACGACGACGCCGTCCCGATTAGTCGACTGCAGGACGCCGGACACCCGGCGATCGCCGTCGGTGCCGGGCTGGGTCTTGATGGTCACCTCGGTACCGACGGCCCGCTCGAAGTGGGCGGGATGCTTGAGGGGCCGCTCGAGGCCGGGGCTGGTGACCTCGAGGGTGTAGGTCCCGGCAATGGGATCCTCGTGGTCGAGGGCACGCGAGACCTCGCGGGTGACCCCGGCGATGGCGTCCATGCCAACTCCCTCGGGGTGGTCGACCACTAGGCGAAGCACGCCGCCTTCGTACTCAACGTCGAGCAACTCGACGCCGATCTGGTCGCACAGGGGAGCCGCCATGGCGTCGATCCGGTCGGTCACCGCCATGATGTCTCCTTCCTGTCGTTCCGTCCCGGTGTCACCACCGGAGCCTCGATTTCCGTCACGGGCACCCGCCGGAACCGAAAACAAAAGGCGTGGGCAGAGCCCACGCCTCGTCGGGAAACCGGCGATGCACGTCGGCGGAAGCATACCTGCGACACCGGTCAGCGACTAGGGCCAACCGGTGACCGCTGTCGCTGGGCCAACGTGCCCTGGAGCCGCGGACTTGCCCGGATCAGACCGTATGACGCCGGATGAGCTCGATCCGCGAGCTGGTGTCGTTGGCATCTTCACCCTGTTCGGCCAGGAGTCGCTCCCGGTCCCGTTCGGCCTCGCGGGCCGCCTTTTCGGTGTCGACGCGGGCCAGGGCGGCCTCGACCCCCTCGGCATGGATGAACTCGGCCCACTCCACCAGGGCATCGACCATCTCGTCCTCGGCCACCACGGCGGCGTTGCGCCCCTTCACGAATAAGTGACCCCGACGGTTACCTGCCGCGATCCCCAGGTCGGCGTCCCTCGCCTCGCCAGGCCCGTTCACCACGCAGCCCATGACGGCCACCTGCAGGGGGATCTCCCGGTCGGCGAAGGCGGCCATGGCATCGGCGGCCACTGCCACCACGTCGATCTCAGCTCTCCCGCAACTCGGACAGGCGATCAGGTCCACATTCTTGCGCTCGCGGAGACCCATGGCCTCGAGCAGGGCTCGACCGGCACGGGCCTCCTCGACCGGATCGGCGGTCAGCGAGTACCGGATGGTGTCGCCGATCCCCTCAGCCAGCAGGGTGCCGATGCCGGCCGAGGACTTGATCAGTCCGGCGGGCGGGGGACCGGCCTCGGTTACGCCAAGGTGCAGCGGATAGTCGGTCACCTCGGAGAGTTGCCGATAGGCCTCGATCATGAGCGGAACACTGGACGCCTTGACGGAGATCTTGATGAGGTCGAAATCGACCTCATCGAAGTAGCGGATCTCGTCGAGGGCCGACTCGACCATGGCCTCCGGGGTCACTCGTCCGCCGTATTTTTTGTAGAGGTCGGGGTGCAGCGAGCCGCCGTTGACCCCGATCCGGATGGGCACGCCCCGGTCCCGGGCCTCGGAGGCCACGGTCCGGATGTGCTCCGGTCGTCGGATATTGCCGGGGTTGAGACGCAGGCAGTGCACCCCGGCCTCCAGGGCGGCCAGGGCCATTCGGTACTGGTGGTGGATGTCAGCCACGATGGGGACCGGCGAGCGGGGGATGATCCGGGCCAGCCCCTCTGCGGCCTCCAACTCATTGCAGGTACAGCGGACGATGTCGGCACCGGCCATGGCCAGGTCGTAGACCTGCTGGAGGGTGGCCTCGTGGTCGGCGGTCCGGGTGATGGTCATGGACTGCACCGAGATCGGCGCTCCCCCACCCACGGCCACGTCTCCCACCATCAGGCGGCGGGTGGGGCGGCGTTCAATCCCGGCCTGGACCTCCATGGGGACGAGGCTATCGGTGGCCCGACAGAGCCTCCCCTCGGCCGGCGTCGATCAGCCGAAGTCGGGGAAGTCCACGATGTCCCGGTAGAGGGCAACCACGAAGACAGCCACCAGGAGGGACACCACGGCCCAGGTGAGCGGCATCAGCCGGGAGAGGTCGGCCATGTGGCGCCGCCCCCCGATCGACCTCACCCGCTCGTAGGTGGCGATGGCTACGTGCCCGCCGTCAAACGGGAGGAGCGGCACCAGGTTGAAGACGCCGACGAACACGTTCACCAGAATCAAGAACCACACGTAGGTAGACCAGCCGTCGTCGAACATGGCGCTCCCGAGGCGAGCCGCCCCGTAAATGGAGAGCAGCCGCTCGTCGTCGACCGGGTCGGCTGCTGGCTCCACGACCGGGGCCGGCGAATTGTCGGGCACAGTGGACGGATCACCGGTAGTGGCCTCAGACGGGCCGACTGCTCCGGCGAAGAAGCCGGCCAGGCCATCGGGGGTGAAGAGGCCCACCAGTCCCTTGACCGACATCCACGCTAAGTCGGCGAAGCGAACCACGGCCTCACCCGTCGCCCGGACGGGACCCATCGTCACCAAGAATCGGTCCGCTCCGACGCCGAAGAACCCGGTCACCACGCCGTCCACGCCGACCCGTTCCCCGATCACCGCCCGGTGGACCATCGCCTCGCCGTCCCGCTGAACCACCACGTCCACCAGGTCGCCGGGCACCGATCGGACCACGGTGCCGAACTCGTCGAACCGTGTGGTCTCGACCCCGTCCACCGACAGGATCCGGTCGCCCGCCCGAACGTCGACGGCGGCGGCCGTCGATCCTGGCACCACCTCTCCGACCACCCACCGGTCGGGGTCGGGGGTCCCCACGGCGGCGTAGACCACGACCAGTAGGAACAGGGCGATGGCGAAGTGGGTGGTCGACCCGGCGAGCATTACGGCCATCCGCTTCGGGTAGGACTGCTGGCGGTAGGTCCGCGGCTCGTCTGCCGGATCGACGACGTCGAGGCTGCTCAGGCCGGTGATCCGGACGTAGGCGCCAGCAGGAATGGCCCTGACCCCGTAGGTGGTCTCGCCCCGGCGTACCGACCACAGGCGTGGGCCGAAGCCGACGAAGAACTCGGTGACCTGCATCCCCGCCCACCGGGCGACCAGGAAGTGACCCAGCTCGTGCAGGACCAGCATCGCAACGATCGACAGGACCACCACCAGTCCGGACAGGCCTCCGATGAGGCCGAAGGACACCAGGGCGCCGATCAGGAGGGTCAGCCGGATTCCACCGTTGCGGGGTTCGCTACGGACCGCACGGTCCTTCGGATCTACCGGATCGACCACAGCCGGTCAGTTCCCAGCAACAACGAGGGCCCGGGTCACCTCGCGGGCCAGCCGGTCGACGTCCAGTACGGACTCCACGTCCTCGGCTCGATCGCCGGGCCACTGGTCCAGGACGTCGGCCAGGAGGCGGCCGATGCCAACCCACGGCAGGACCCCGTCGAGGAAGGCAGCCACGGCCACCTCATTGGCGGCGTTCAACCAGGCTGGGGCCGTCTCGCCCAGTCGACCGGCGGCGAGGGCCAGGTCAAGGCACGGGAAACCGGCCCTGTCGGGTTGCTCGAAGTCGAGGCGCCCTAACTCGGCCCAGTCGATAGCCCCGTAGGCCACATCGAACCGGTCCGGCCAGGCTAGGGCGTAGCCCATGCACAGGCGCATGTCCGGGTTGGAGAGCTGAGCGATGGTGGCGCCGTCGGTGAACGTCACCATGGAGTGAACGATGGACTGCGGATGGACAACCACGTCGATGTTGTCGTAGCCCGTCCCGAACAGTTCATGGGCCTCGATCACCTCGAGCCCCTTGTTCATGAGGGTCGAGGAGTCGACGGTGACCTTGGGGCCCATGGCCCACGTCGGATGGGCCAACGCCTCTTCCACGGTCACGGTGGCCAGCTCTTCGGCCGACCGGCCCCGGAACGGACCCCCGGACGCTGTGAGGACGATGCGCGCCACCCGTTCGTCCACGTCGTTGGCCCGCAAGCACTGGTGGATGGCGCAGTGCTCGCTATCGACTGGCAGCAGTTCGGCGCCGGGGGTGGTCCGCACTCGCTGGACAACCGGACCGGCGGCGATCAGGGACTCCTTGTTGGCCAGGCCGAGGCGGCGGCCGGCCGCCAGCGTGGCCAGGGTCACCGGGAGCCCCGCGAACCCGACCACGCCGTTGATGGTCACGTCGGCTAGGACGGCCGCCTCGGCCAGGGCATCGGGTCCGGCCAGCACTTCGGTTCCGTCGGGCACCCCGGACGCTAGGTCGGCGGCCACCGACGGGTCGGCCACGGCCACCACGTCGGGTCGAAAGGCACAGGCCTGTTCGACCAGCAGGTCGACGGAGCGGGCGGCGCCGAGGGCCACCACGTCGAAGTCGTCGGGCCGGTCGGCCACCACCTCGAGGGTTTGGGTGCCGATGGATCCAGTCGACCCGAGTACGGCGACCGAGGTCGGGGGCATGGGGCGAGCCTACCGACGGGCTCCCGGACGTCGGGAGCGGATCAGACGGTAAACAGGTCCATCAGCCGGGCAGCGAAGTAGGTGGCCGGCAGGACGAACAGAAGAGCGTCGAACCGGTCCATCAGGCCGCCGTGGCCGGGGAGGATGCTGCCCATGTCCTTGATCCCGAGGTCCCGCTTGATCATCGACTCACAGAGGTCACCGAGCGGAGCAGCCAGGGCGACCACGATGCCGAGCACGAACGCCGTGCCCAGGTCGCCGGGGTCCTGGCCGAACGGGGTTATCCGCCCCACCACCAGTACAGCGACCCCGAATGCGACGGCCATGCCGCCAATCAGGCCCTCCATGGTCTTGTTGGGGCTGACCGCCGATAGTGGGCTGCTTCCGAACATGCGGCCGATGAACAGGCCTCCAGTGTCGTAGCCGACCGTGCACAGCACAGCAGCCAGCAACATCCCGATGCCGTTCGGGTCGCTCAGCATCAGCCCAACGAAGGAGCCCAGGAATCCCACATAGAGAACGCCGAAGAGGGTCACCGAGACGTTGAGCATGGGCGCCTGGCGGTCGATGCCTGTCAGGTACCAAAACAGGGTGAACAACACGGTCAGGGCCAGGATCAGCGGGATGGCGGCCTCGAAACGCCAGTAGGCCCCCAGGTTCAGGGCAGCCACCGCTGTGACGCCGTGCAGGGAGGCCGGCTGGTAGCCGGACCGGCGGACTGCGAGGAAGAACTCGCCGGCGGCCAGGGTGAGCAGCACGGTGGTAAGGGCGAGCGTGGCGTTGGCTCCGATGCGGAAGGCCACCAGGGCCAGGGCCCCTAGCCCGACACCGGTCACCACGGCCATCGGGAGGTCCCGTCCGCTGCTGCCAGCCATGCCCGAACCGCCCCGGAGGGGAGGCGACGGGGCCACGGGAGTGCCCGACGGCGGAGCCGACCGGGTCCCGGCGGATGCGGCCGAGGCGGTGAGGTCGGGAAGGGGCTCGTCGGGTGGCAGTAGGGGCGGGTCGAACTCGGCGGACGAGGAGGATCCGAGCGGCCCGTCATCGAAGAACGCCGCCACGGCCGCCTCGTCGTGGTCGCCGACCGGCTGCTGGGACTCGTGGTCGTCGGGGACGTCGTCAGACCATCGGGGGGCGTCGTCGAGGCCGGTCCAGGGGTCGGCAGAAGGCAAACCTCCAGTGACGTCGGCGGACGGCTCTGTCCAGTGGGGCAACTCGTCGTCAGGCGATTCGCCACCGAACACGGAACGACCGGGCTCGGCCACGTCGTCCGGCGAGTCCAGGCCGAGGATCCTGATCTCCTCGAAGCCCTGGTCTCCGCTCCCCTTCTGTTCGTTCACCCCGGGTCTCCCCTCGTGATCCCTGGCTCAGACTTCGAGCAGGTCATCTTCTTTGGCCTGACGAGCCTCGTCGATTTCGGCCTCGAAGCCGTGGATCAAGGAGTCCAGGCGGTCGGCCGCCCATCGGAGGTCGTCCTCGGACACCGACCCCTCGAGGTCGTCGAGGTCCTTGCGGGCGTGCCGTCGGACTCCCCGCATCCTGTTCTTGCCGTCCTCTGCCATGGTGTTCACCATGCGTACCAGATCCCGGCGCCGTTCTTCAGTCAGCTCTGGAAAGCTGAGGCGAATACTCCGCCCGTCGTTGCCCGGGGAGAAGCCCAGGTCGGCCACCAGGATGGCCTTCTCGATGGCCGGCACGTTGGCCGGGTCGTGTGGCGTGATGAGCAGTTGCCGAGCCTCCGGGATGGAGAACGAGGCCAGTTCCTGGAGGCGCATCTCCACGCCGTAGGCGGTGACTGGCAACTTCTCCACCAGGGCGGAGGAGGCCCGACCGGTGCGCACGGTCGAAAACTCGCGACGGGCGTGAGCCACGGTCTCCTCCATGGATGACGAGGCCTCGTCGAGGACCATCTGGATCATCTCGTCGCTCAACGCTGCCTCCGTCGTCCGACCGGCGGTCCGCCGGGTCCCCGTCGGTGACGGATCAGGCGACCAGCGTGCCCACCGACTCCCCAGCGAGGATGGACCGGACGTTACCCGAGGCCATGAGGTCAAACATGACGATCGGGAGGTCGTTGTCCATGCACAGTGTGATGGCCGTGGCGTCCATGGCCCGGAGTCCCTTCTGGATCACGTCCAGGTAGCTGACCTGTTCGAGCCGGGTGGCCTCTGGGTCAACCTTGGGATCTGCGGTGTAGATGCCATCGGTTCCTGAGTGGGTGCCCTTGAGAACCACACCGGCCTCGATCTCGACGGCCCGCAGGGCGGCGGCCGTGTCGGTGGTAAAGAAGGGGTTACCGGTCCCCCCGGCGAAAATCACGACCCGACCTTTCTCGAGGTGTCGGATGGCTCGGCGACGGATGTACGGCTCGGCGATCTGCTCCATGTGGATGGCCGTTTGGACCCGGGTGGGCTGACCGAGCTGTTCAAGGGTGTCCTGAAGGGCCAGGGCGTTGATCGACGTGGCGAGCATGCCCATGTAGTCGGCCTGGGCCCGGTCCATGCCGGCGCCAGCGCCGGACATGCCGCGCCAGATGTTGCCGCCGCCGACGACCACGGCGATATCGACGTCGAACTCGGAGCGGACGTCCGAGATGTCCTGGGCGATCCGCCCGACGATCTCACCGTCGATGCCGTATCCGGCCTCGCCGGCGAATGCTTCGCCGGAAACCTTGAGGACGACCCGGTCCCAGCGGGCCGGGATCCGGTCGCCGCTGGTCATCTCAGGCCCCCAAGTAGGCCTGGGTGAACCTCTCGATGTTGCCACCGTTCAGGACGTCGGCCACCGAGGTCTTGTCACCATGAAGTCCCTGCTCCAGGAGAACGGTGTCGCGGAACCAGCCGGTCAGCCGGCCCTCCACGATCTTGTCCCAAGCCTGTTCGGGCTTGCCCTCGGCCTTGGTGATCTCCAGTAGGGCGGCCCGCTCCCGCTCGACCAGGTCGGAGGCGACCTCCTCGCGGGTGAGCACCGTGGGCTTGGCGAAGGCGATGTGGAGGGCCACCTGGTGGAGGGTCTCCTGGTCGACGCCCGAACCCTCGACCACCACACCGTTCACGCCCCGCCCGTCCTGTACGTGGAGGTAGGTATCGAGCACGTTGCCCTCGGCCGCTTCGATGAGGGAGACCCGGCCGACCTCGACATTTTCCTTGATGCTGAGACGGAGGTCGTCGATGGCCGTCGAGTGGGCTTCGACAGCCGCTTCGCCCTCGGCCAGCACGGCGTTGACCAGCTCGTCCACGAGGAACAAGAAGCGGTCGGACTTGGCCGAGAAGTCGGTCTCGCACTTGAGGTGGACCATGGCGGCCCGGCGACCATCGGAGACGAGGGCCACGGCGCCCTCGACGTTGTCCCGGTCGGATCGGGTGGCCGCGTTGGCCAGACCCTTCTCACGAAGCATCTGGGAGGCCGCCTCGAAGTCGCCGTCGCACTCGACCAGCGCCCTCTTGGCGTCCATCATCCCGGCGCCGGTGGCGTCGCGCAACGCCTTCACGTCCTTGGCCGCGATATCAGCCATGGTCAAGCCTGCTCCTCGTCGGTGCTCTCGGCCAGAGCGTCCGCCTCGGCGACTGACTCTTCGGTCTCGGCAGGAGCCTCGTCGGCCGCTTCCTCGGCGACCGGGGATTCGGTGGCCGAAACCTCAGCGCCCGCGTCCTCGTCGCCGCCAGCCTCTACCACGGTGGAGACCACCCGGGCCTCGCGCTCGACTGACTCAGCAGCCGCTTCGTCGCGGGCCTTCGTCTGCTCGGCGGCCCGGTCCTCTGCATCCAGCGACGGTCCATCGTCCTTGCTAGCGCTACGGGAGTTAAGGATGAAGCGACCCTCCTCGACGGCATCGGCCACCACGCGGCAGAGCAGGTGGCCCGACCGGATGGCATCGTCGTTACCGGGAATGAGGTACTGGATGACGTCCGGGTTGCAGTCGGTGTCGACGACGGCCACCACCGGGATGCCCAGCTTGTTGGCCTCGGTCACGGCAATGTGCTCCCGCACGGTGTCGAGCACGAAGATCGCGTCGGGCAGGCGCTCCATCTCCTGGATGCCGCTCAGGTTGCGCTCGAGCTTCTCGAGCTCGCGGCCCAGCATGAGGGCTTCCTTCTTGGGCATGGCGTCGAATTCGCCGGAATCTCGCATGCGCTGGTACTCCTGCATCTTGGAGACGCGCTTGGAGATCGTCTGGAAGTTGGTGAGCATGCCGCCCAGCCAGCGCTGGTTCACGTAGGGCATGCCGCACTTCTCGGCGTAGGAGCGGATGGCGTCCTGGGCCTGGCGCTTCGTGCCGACAAACAGCACCCGACCGCCGTCAGCGACAAGGTCGCGGACGAAGGTGTACGAAGACTCGATCCGCTCGAGGGTCTGCTGGAGATCGATGATGTAGATCCCCGACCGCTCGCCGTGGATAAACCTCTTCATCCTCGGGTCCCAGCGCCGGGTCTGGTGTCCGAAGTGGACGCCCGCCTCGAGCAACTGCTTCATGGTCACGACAGCCATGCCGTGGTCTCCCTTCCCATCGGTTCGTCTCGCCCCCACCTCGCGCCCGAGGGCGACCGTGGGTGGGTGGGGGGTGTTCTGGTCTGGTCCAACACACGGTGTGCGAACCGGGGACGAAGTGTACCGGTGCCTGCTGGGAATCAGTTCGGCGACCGCTGACAGGCGGGTCAAAGGACCTCTCGGGTGTAGCGGACCACGGCCTCGATCTCGACAGTCGAGTACCGGCTCCGGAAACCGGGCATCCCTCCCCGGCCGTCCTCCACAACCGTTAGTTGGTCCTGGATGTCGGTGAATCGGTCCTCCACCGCCCGCATCGACGGACCACGACCTCCCGAACCGTCCGGAGCGTGGCAGGAGGCGCAGGATCGCCCCCAGACGTCCCGGCCCAGGACGAGGACGGGGTCGGCCGACCCCGTGTCAGCTCCGGGTACGGGCGGAGGGGCCCCGGCACAGGCCGAAGCGAGCAGGAGGACGACAAGAGCGGCCGCGGGGTGGGGACGCATGGCAAGGGCGACGATACTGACGCCATGGGCTTCGACCCCCAGCGCTCACACCGACGACGACCGAGCGACGTGCTCTACGTTGGGGCAACCGTCGTCATCGGCATCCTGCTCGTGGCCTGGGCGCTCTTTCGGTAACCGATGCCAGACCGAGGAGGTCGTGTGGTGGAAGACCCGGAAATCCTGGGAGAGTTGGAGGAACGTTTCGTCCAGCCGTACCAGGCCACCAAGACCTACCTGTGTCCAGGCTGCAACCGGGAGATTCCTCCCGGTCTCGGCCACATGGTCATCTTGCCGGTCGACGCCCCCGACCTTCGCCGGCACTGGCACCGCGGGTGCTGGGTCGGACGCCAGCGTTGACCCGCTCGAACCGGGACGGTCAGAACTCCCGCTTCTCCTTGACCTTGGCCCGCTTCCCGATCCGGTCGCGCAGGTAGTAGAGCTTCGCCCGACGGACATCACCCCTGCTGAGCACTTCGATGTGGTCGATGACCGGCGAATGGACTGGGAAGGTCCGCTCCACGCCCACGCCGAAGCTGAGCTTGCGCACCGTGAAGGTCTCCCGAACACCGCTGCCCTGGCGCTTGATGACCACTCCCTCGAACAGCTGGACGCGCTGGCGGTTGCCCTCCACCACGCGAACGTGCACCTTCAGGGTGTCGCCGGCACCGAAGTCGGGAACGTCGTCGCGGAGGTTCTCATGGTCGACGAGATCGGTGGGCTGCATGGCTCGTCCTCGAGAGGCCGGGTCCGGAGAAGCGATCCGGACGGATTCGTGAGCCGACCCGGGAGCGAATCGGCAGGATCTGCGGCCCGCTTCACGGACCGGTCGGCCAGCATACGGCCAGCAGCGGACGACGACACCGGCACCAGTCGGTCCCGCCATGCCGTCCGACTCAGTCCCCGTCCAGACCAAACTCCTCTAGGAGCGCCCGATCGTCATTGGTGAACCCGCCCCGGCGCTCGATGAGGTCCGGTCGGAGGGCCAAGGTGCGGACCAGCGCCCCGGCCCGACGCCAGCGGGCCACCCGCCCGTGGTTGCCGGAACGCAGCACCTCGGGCACCTCCATGCCCCGGAAGTCGGCCGGTCGGGTGAAGTGCGGGTACTCGAGCAGGCCGTCGGCGAAGGACTCCTCCTCGGGCGAGGCAGAGTTGCCGAGCACGCCGGGTCGGAGACGGGCCACGGCCTCGACGACGGCGAGCGCCGCCAACTCCCCGCCTGCCAGCACGAAGTCGCCGATCGACAGCTCGTCGTCGCAGAGGTCGGTCCGAATCCGCTCGTCGACCCCCTCGTATCGACCGCACAGCAGCGAGAACCCGTCCAGGGCGGCCAACTCGCCAGCCACCGACTGGTCGAAGGAGCGACCTGCGGGACCCATGAGGATGAGCGGTCGGGGCGGCTCGACCGCCTCGACGGCGGCGAACACCGGCTCGGGCATGAGGACCATGCCGGCCCCCCCACCGAACGGGCTGTCGTCGACCGTCCGGTGCACGTCGGTGGTTGCCAGTCGGAGGTCGTGGACCCGGAGGTCGAGGTGCCCGGCCGCCGAAGCGCGCCCGAGGATGCTCTCGGCCGCATAGCCCTCGACCATGGCGGGGAAGATCGTGAGGACGTCTATCCGGAGGGTCACGGGACATCCT